>DASQOM010000170.1:0-25337 GCA_035644495.1 Planctomycetota bacterium
GCAGCGGGAGCAATCCCTGCTCCCGGAGCAGATCGAGGGTGAGCGCGGCGGGAGCCCGCCCCGAGCCGTTGAGGGCGCTGACTTTCCGCGTCCGGCCGTCGTAATGGAGCGCGAACATGTCCCCGCCCAGACCGGTGGACATCGGCTCCGTCAGATTCAGCATGGCCGCGGCCGCGACCGCGGCGTCGGCGGCGTTGCCGCCCTCGCGGAGAATGGCGACGGCGGCCTCCGACGCAAGCTTCTGGCTGGTCGCCGCCATGCCGGAATTCACGGCCTTCTCCTGGGAGTGGACGTCGGCGCAGCCGGCGGCCAGGGGGAGCGCCGCGGCGCCGGCGAGGAATTCCCGTCGCGAGGGTCGCATCTCCCTACTCTACGCGCGGGCGGACGGGAAGCGCGGGGCGGGGATGAAGAAGCCTTCCCTCTCTCCGGCTATTTCTTGGACTTGGGGAAGACGCGGTCCAGCACGGCCCGCTCCGAGACGTTCAGGTCCTTGAACATCCTGTCGTCGGGCGTCACGTGCTCCCGGCGGGCGATCTCCCGGATCGCCTCCTTGATGAACTGCGCTCCAGAGAACGTGACGTGCTCGTCGATGTCGAAGAGCCGGACGAGCGGGACCAGGGCGCGGTGGTCGCCGATCCGGGCGACGGCCTCGACGACGCCGTCGCGGACGCGCTTGCGTCCGTCGCCGAGCATCTCGATCAGGTCGTCCAGGCCCGCCTTCTCGCCGAACTCCACAAGGGCATGGTGGATCTTGACCTTCGCGAGCTCGCAGCAGTGGACGAGCTGGGGATTGTGGTTGCGCTTGATGGCGGCGTTGAGCTTGGCGAGCTGATCGAAGAGCGGCCGGCCGGCGCGATGGTCGCGGAGCGACAGGAGCACGTCGACGAAGTTCTCGATCAGGTAGGCATCCTCGGCGCGCCGCACCTCGGCGATGTGGCCAAGCGCGTGGAGGATGACGTTCAACGAGGGCTTGCCGATCTCGGCGAGCGCCTCGGAGAAACTCGTCAGCGCGTTGCGCTCCGCCGGCTTGCGGACGAGCGCGTCGACGATCGCCTCGGCGGCGTCGGCTCCGTACTTCTCGAGCGACGTCATCGACGCGGCGCGGACGGTGAAATCGTCCGAGAGCAGATCCTTGAGGTGTTTTTTGATTTCTTCCTTCGCGGCGGGCGGTGGGGGGGTCGAGGAACCCGGTTTTATTTTAACGGATCCTGGTTGTGGTTCGATCATTGGGCTCCCTCCTCCCGCCAATCCCTACGCGCCGGGCGGCCACAACAAGTTGTCCGCTCGACTGGGAAAAATTATACACTCCTCAGGTCGCGACTCAAGAGTCGCGAAAGGAATTCCGAAAAGATTTCGCGCGGCGCTTCCACGGAGGTTGATCCATGTCGCTGCTTCTCGTGACGTGCCTGGCGCTGCAAGCGGGAAATCCGGTCGACCTCTCCGCCTACGACCCGCAATGCGGTGTGAAGGTCGAGAAAAGGGATGGCGTCCTCCGCGTCGAATGGCCGGCTGGCGCGATGTCGACGCGGACGGTCGCCTTCAACCTCGATGCGTCGAAACCCGCGATCGCGCTGCTTGAAGCCGATGGCAAGGAGCTCGCGCGCGACGTCGACCCGTCGTATTCGGTCACCACCGGGACCCGCGTGCAGCGCCCCGGCGAGCGCTACATCTTCTTCGACAAACCCGCGGAGCAGAAAAACGGTCCGGTGAAGATCCACGGGTCGCGCGTGGACCGGAACGGCGTCGCCGTGGCGAGCGCCGGGTCGCGCGTGACGATCACGCTCGCATCGATGTCGGCCGGCCCCTTCGCCGGCGAGATGAACGTCCATGTCTATGCCGGCAGCCCTTTCCTGCACTTCGACGCGGCCCTCGGCCTCGAGGAGAAGCAGGTCGCGTACATCTACGACTTCACGCTCGACGGCGAGTGGAAGCGTTACGCGTGGAAGGACAACGTGGACGACCGCTGGATCCGCTCCGCTCCCGAGGGCGAGCCGGCGCCGGTCGGCGTGCGGCACCGGGCGATTTTCGCCGAGACCGACGGCGGCGTCGTCGGCGTCTTCCCCGCCCCGCACGCGTTCTTTTATCCGCACGACTGGACGACGAATTTCAGGTTCGCGCAGGCCGGAAAGAACCGCTTCGGATTGAGGCAGGACGCGGCGGGCGGACCCGGCCACCAGGGCGCCTATATCCCGTGGTTCGACGCGCCCGCAGGCCGGACCCAGCACCTGTCGGCCTTCGTCTGGCTGGGGGCCGAGACCGCGGAGGCCGCGATGGACCGCCTGCTCCGCTACACGCACGGAGACGCGTTCAAGCCGGTGGAGGGCCGGACGACGTTCACGAGCCACTGGCACCTCAAGCTCACGATGAACGACTTGGCGGGAAAGCCCGCGGCGGCCGAAGCGGCGGGCATCTTCAAGGCGATGAACGTCAATATCGTCCATCTCGCGGAGTTCCACGGCGACGGCAACCCCGCCGATCCCGGCCCGAAGCGCCTGCCCCAGCTCCAGCATATGTTCGAGGTCTGCCGCAAGCACTCGGACGACCGCGTCCTGTTCATCCCGGGCGAGGAGGCGAACGCGCATCTCAACATGCCCGCGCCCAGGGGCAGCCCCGCGGGGCACTGGCTCTATCTTTTTCCCCGGCCGGTGTACCTGACGCTGGTCCGCGGCGCGGAGCAGCCGCTCGCGGAGGAGATCGCCCCTTACGGCACCGTCTACCACGCGGGCAGCGAAGCGGACATAATCGAGATCCTGAAGCGGGAGAAGGCGCTGGCATGGACCGCGCATCCGCGGATCAAGGCGTCCTTCGCCTGTCCGGACGCCTATAAGGAGAAGGACTGGTTCAAGGACGACCTGTGGCTGGGCGGCGCCTGGAAGGCGATGCCCGCCGACCTGTCGGAAAACCGCCTGGGCGTGCGGGTGCTGGACCTGCTGGACGACATGAACCAGTGGGGCCGGCCGAAGCAGGTGCTCGGGGAGGTGGACACCTTCGAGCTCGACCGGTCTCACGAGCTCTACGCCCACCTGAACGTCAACTACCTGAACCTCGAGCGGCGGGCGACGACGGACGACTGGTCGCCCGTCCTCCGCGCCCTTCGCGCGAGCGATTTTTTCACGACGACCGGCGAAGTGCTGATTCATTCGTTTGAAATGAAGGGCGGGAGGGTGTTCGCCGACCTGGAGTGGACCTTCCCCCTCGCCCAGGTGGAGCTCGTCACGAGCGACGGCAGGCAGTCCCGCCGCCGGACGATCCCGCTGGCCTTCACGCGCGAGTTCGGCCGGGCGACGTTCGACTGGCCGCTCGAGTCCGCGGAGACCGTGACGCTGCGCCTCGAAGCGTGGGACGTGACGTCGAGCGGCGCCTTCACCCAGCCGCTGCGGCTGCGCTGAGGGGCCGGAATAAACGGCCCCGGCCGGAATCGAACCGGGAACAGGAACGGGACCCGTCGGAGGACTCGGATGGGCATCTGCATGGCGGTGGTGCTGGCTGCGGGGCTGTGCCAGGAGAATACGGAAACGGGCCGCTGGTACCTGCGCGAGGAGGAGCGGTCCCCGGTCGCCGGGATCCTGGAGCCGCGCGCGGGCGTCTGGGTCGGCCGGGACTTCAAGTTCGAGGCCAACCGCACCGACGGCCTGCAGTCCCTCAGCAAGCAGGAGGCGCTCTTCAGCGCGGAGCTGATGGGCGGCATCGAGCTCTACGACCACCTGCAGATCCTCGCCTCGATCGAAGGGGACATCGCCTCGAAGATCACGGCCGAGGTCGGCGGCCTCTACCTCGGCTGGCGCCAGCGGCCCAAGGAGCGCTATGGGAAGGGCGTGCCCGACGTGGCCACCGTCTACGCCGGCGTGCTGTTCGGGAAGTTCGAGGTGCACGAGGACAACTTTGGCGACTTCGACCGCGGCGTGGGTTTCGCGGGGGGCTTCTCCCTCGGATGGGAGCTGTCGCCCGCCTGGGCCATCGACTTCATCGCCGAGTACCGCTACCTGAAGTTCGACTACAAGATGGACGTGTCGTCGGGGGACACGTCGATCGGCGGCAACGCCGTCTGGGTCGGCGTGGGAATGAACCTCCGGTTCTAGCCCGGAAATCCGCCGCCCTCCTCGGGCGGCCCGGGCGGGAGGGTCGCCGGCGGTGCGTCCTCGACCGGCTCCGGAACGGGATCCGCGGGGGGATGGACCTCCGGGGTTCCCAGCCTCAGCTGCCGCTCGGCGTCGACGACGTCGCGGTTGATGCGGTGCGCGGCACCGCGGAGCTTGTCCCGCAGGGGATCCTCCTTCGGCAGCGCGTACATCGTGTTCTTCAGCAGCTGGAGCGCCAGCCGGAAGAAGCGGACCATGTCTCCGTCCGAGGCGCTGGTGTGCGACTCGAGCTCCGCCCAGGTGCAGCCCTTCGCCCATGCGTTCATGACTCCGGCGAGCTTGAACTCGAGCGACTTCGTCCGGTCCTCCAGCTCCGCGCGCTCCTCGGCGCGGCCGATGTCGTCGACGATCGCGTAGGCCGCCTTCTTGAGCCACTTGAAGCGCCCATGATCGTACTTGCGCGCCCAGTCGGCCTTCTTCGCCTCGTACACGACGGCGTGGAACAGCACCGCCAGCTCCTCCTCCGCAAGCTGCTTGAGGAAGCCGCGGAAGAGCAGTTCGGTGATCTGCAGCTCGTAGCCCTGGATCTGCCGCGCGAACTGTCCCTTGGCCGTCAGCTTCCCGTCGCGGATATAGCCCATCGCCTTGAGCAGCGAGAGACGCTTCCGGATCTGGGCGACCTTGCTCTGGAACAGCTTCTCCCCGCGGCGCCGCGGATCGAAGTTGGCGAAGGACTTCTCCGCCGCGGTGTAGATCTTGTTCCCCAGGTGCTCCCACAGCGTGAGCAGCGTCGCGTACGACAGGTTGAACTGCGAGCGGATCGGCTCGATCTCCCCCTCGATCACCCGCTCGATGTCCGCGACCCTCATGTGCGGCCATTCGACCACGCTGTAGACGTAGCCCACCTCGTCGATGCCGCGCCGCCCGGCGCGCCCGGACATCTGGTGGTGCTCCCGCGTCTTGATCGGGCCCAGCCGCTTCCCGTCGAACTTGAAGATCGAATTGAAGACCACCGTCCGCGCGGGCATGTTCACGCCGACCGCGAACGTCTCCGTTGCGAACAGCAGCTTGATGAGCCCCGACGTGAAGATCCGCTCGATGACCTCCTTCAGCGTGGGGAGCAGCCCCGCGTGGTGGTAGGAGACGCCCTTCTCGAGGAGCTTGCGGAGATGCTCGGTGGTCGCGTCGGGGACGAGGTCGAACTTCCGCAGCAGGTCGTCGAAGAGCTCGAGGATGTGGTGCCGCTCCTCGGGCACGAGCAGCGGACGCTGGACAAGGGAGGCGAACTGCTCGCATTCGCGCCGGTTGAAGGCGAACCAGAGCACCGGGAGGCGCTTCGCCTCCGCGAGATGGTCGATCATCCACGAACGCCAGCGGTTGGGGTTCGCGTTCGGATCGATCCGCTGGTAGTACTGCCGGATATCGCCCTGCTCGTACTTCCGGAGCTCGCCGAGGTTTTTGAGGCCCAGGCCGGGCACAAAGAGCTGGTGCTTGAGGGGCACCGGGCGGTTCTGCTCGATGATGACGTGGAGCGGCGGCGTCGGCCGGATCGTCTGGATCCATTTTGAAAGCGGCTCGAGGTTGGGCACCGTCGCCGACAGGCAGAGCACCCGGATGTGCTCGGGCGCGAAGATGATCGATTCCTCCCAGACCGTGCCGCGCTCGATGTCGTCCAGGTAGTGGATCTCGTCGAAGATCACGTAGCGGACGTCGTGGAAGGCCTCGGGCGATTCGAAGATCGTATTGCGGAAGATCTCGGTGGTCATGAGGATGACCTGGCCGTCGGGATTGAGAGTGACGTCGCCGGTCTTGATGCCGACGCGGTCGCCGTAGATCTGGCTGAAGTCGCGGAACTTCTGGTTGGAGAGGGCCTTGATGGGGGCCGTGTAGAGGACGCGCGCGCCCTCGGCCATGCACTTCTCGATCGCGTACTCGGCGACGAGGGTCTTGCCCGCGCCGGTGGGAGCGGCGACGATGAGCGATTCGCGGTCGTTGATGATGCGGACCGCCTGTTCCTGGAACGGATCCAGGGTGACGCCTTTGTAGATCATGGGCGCGATGCCGGGGAGAGGCCGGAAACGGACGCCGGCCCGGAGGGCCTGAGGCGGCGGGTTACGGGAGAATGATCCGCGCGGGATCCTTGTCCTCTAACCCGCCGCCGGGCGTCGATCGTTATTTCTCGCTCTTCGTCTCGGTCTTCTTCTCGGGCTCCTTGTCCTTTTCCTTGTCCTTGTTTTTCTCGGCGTCCAAAGACTTCTGGTACTCGAGGCCCTTCTGCCAGAGTTTGTAGGTGGTCTCGTTCATGAAATCCCGCTCGTCGGGCGTCACCGGGATCTTCAACGTCGCCTTGTCCGCCACCTGGCTGAAGACCTGGGGACCCCACTTGTCGGGCGGGAAGCGCTTCAGCAGGTCGAGGCCCTTCTGGATGTCGTCGAAGTCCTTGACCGCCGCCTCGCCCTTGGCCTTCGCGTCGAGCGAGGACTTGTCGATCTTGGTGGCGGCTTCGCGGGCCTTCCGGGCATCCATGTCGCGGTCCGCCTCCTGCTGGCGGCGCAGGGCCTCGTCGAGGGACGACTGCTGCTGGATCCGCTGGATCTCCTCCCGGATGCGCTTCTCGGTGGCCGCGTCCAGGTTCTGGAGCTTGCGGATCTCCTTGACCTCCTTGCGCAGGATGGTCAGCGTGCCGTTCAGGCCGGGATACTCCAGGCTGACGTCGAGCGTCACCTCGCTGGCCTGCGACAGGTCCAGCTTGTCCTGGGGCAGCCGCGGATCCGCCGGCCTGTTCGCGATCTGGCCCGTGATCATGTTGCCGCTGCGGAACGTCAACTGGACGCGGTCGCCCTTGGCGAGGTTCTTCCAGATGTCGTCCTGGGCGGCCAGGGTCGAGGCCAGAAAGGGGAGGATCAGCAGCGAGTATTTCATGGAAGGACTGTATCACCCCCGACGGAGCGGGTCAAAATCTTTTCCGGAACCTCCGGACAGAGCATGACCCCGGAGGGTCATGCGGTTGGAAATCGGCGGAAGGACTACTTGAGGTGCTTGGAGACCAGGGCGGTCATCTCGAACATGCTGACCTGCTTCTTGCCGTTGAACACGGCCTTCAGCACGTCGTCCGCATTGATCATCCGCTTGTTCTTCTGGTCCTGCAGCCCGTTCTTCTTGATGTAGACCCAGAGCTTCTTGGCCACTTCGCTGCGCGGCAGGGGCTTGGGTCCCGTCACCTTCGCCAGCTCGTCGCTGGGTTGAAGAGGCTTCATGAACGCGCTGTTCGCCTTTTTCGCCATGTCGTCGTTCCTCCTATCTCCTCTGCTGACCGAAACAATCGCTGCAATAGACGGGACGGTCCCCGCGCGGCTTGAACGGCACCCGCGCCGGCTTGCCGCACGCGGCGCAAACCGCGTCGAACATTTCCTTCCGGCCGCCCATGCCGCCACCACCGCCGCCACCGCCGCCGCCGCCACCACCACCGCCGGAGGCCTTCTTGGCCGCCCGGCAGGGGGCGCACCGCTTGGGTTCGTTCGTGAACCCGAGCTGGGCGAAGCGTTCCTGCTCGCCCGCCGTGAACGTGAACGCCGTACCACAATCCACACACGTCAACTGCTTGTCGCTGTACATGCTCTCAACCCCAAAATTCATGCCGCCGCCAACCGGCGGAAAGTTGATTGATTACAATCGAAATGTCCGCGCGGCGCAAACAAAATCGAATAATTTTCCGGCGCCTTCCCAGGCCCCATGATTATGGGTGAATCTACCCATGAACTCCTTGACTTCTCCGCCGTCTGAACTTATCCTGCGTTCGAACTTGTATTCCTATCCAGAGCGGGGATTGATATCGGAGGATCCGGGATGATCACGCAGGTCGAGATCGCGCACCGAGTCGGGCTGGACGTGTCCAGCGTCAACAAGATCCTCAACCGCCGCCAGGGGCCCGTCTTCCGCAAGGAGACCATCAGGAAGGTCTTCAAGATCGCAAAGGACATGGGCTACGATTTCGGCCGCCTAAAGTACGCGCACCGCCGCCGCTTCCCTCGCAAGGACATCTCCCTCGGCTGCGAACTCTACGTCTATCGCAAGGACGGCTCGCTCTACGACCAGGGCGTCGCCACCGTCCGCGACATCTCGCTCGGCGGCGCGCGCCTTTGCGACGTGACACTGCCGACCGGTTCCCTTCCCGTGACGCCCTTCACCGTGGGACTGCGTCCGATGACGAAGCCCATCGACGACATCGAGATCCAGGGGCAGATCGTCCGCCTGCACGCCAACGGCACGACGATTTTCGGCGTCCAGTTCGGCAAGCTCGACGGGACGATCGAGAAGAAGCTGCGCCGGATCGCGATCAGCTAGGCGGAAACAAGTCGCCCGGCGCCCTCGTCGAAAGGTTGTGGCGCCCGCTTCCCATCTGGCATACTCTCCGCGCGTGACCAAAGGCTATCTCCGCTACGCCCTCGCCGTCATCTTCTTCGCCAACTTCCTCAGCTACCTCGACCGCCAGGTCATCGCGACGATGGAGGCCGAGCTCAGCAAGCCGCTGATGCATGGCGGGATCGGGATCACGGCGACCGAATTCGGCTTCATCGGTAGCGCGTTCACGATCGGATATATGGTCTTCGCGCCGATCGTGGGCTACCTCATCACGCGCCAGCGCCGCCCCCTGATCTTCGCGCTCTGCGTGCTTGTCTGGTCGCTCGCCACCGTCGGCTCGGGGCTGGCTCCGAACAAGTGGGTCCTCTACGGGACACGCTTCTTCATCGGCGTCGGCGAGGCGGGCTGCCTGGTCATCGGTCCCACGCTGCTCAGCGACTACTTCACGAAGGAAGTCCGGGGCCGCGTGCTCTCGATCTTCTTCCTCGCACTCCCCCTGGGCGGAGCCTGCGGCTATATCGTCGGCGCCCAGATCACCAAGCATCTCAACTGGCATTGGGCCTTCTTCCTGGCCGGGGCGCCCGGGTTCCTCGTCGGTGCCCTGATCTGGTTTCTCGTCGATCCCAGATCCTCCGAGGAACCGGCGGCCCCCGCCGCCTGGCCGGCCGCGCCGGCCGCGCCGGCCGAACCGGACGGGCCGGGAGCGCACGGACATGCCGCTCCCGCCGGCGTGGCCCTCCGGGACTATCTCGGTCTCCTGTCCAACCGCACGCTGCTGTTCATCATCCTCGCCCAGGCCTTCGCCGTGATGTTCCTCCAGCCCTTCATGCACTTCGGCATCAACTTCTTCGAAGAGGAGCGCCACCTGCCGAAGGACAAGGCCGCCCTCACGCTCGCCAGCATCGCCCTGGTCGCCGGCGCGATGGGCAACGCGCTGTCGGGCTTCCTGGGCGACCGCCTGGCCGGGCGCCTCCGGGGCGCCTATGCCCTCATGGCCGGTGTCGCCTTCTGCGTCGGCATGCCGTTCATGATCGTCGGGTTCAGCTCGACCAACATCCCCCTGGCCTGCGGCGCCCTCGGGATCGGCGCCTTCTGCTACTTCCTCTGCATGCCCGCCGTCAACACGCAGATCGCGAATTCGGTTTCGGCCGACAAGCGTGCCATGGCGTACGCCCTGGCCGTCTTCATCCTCCATTGCCTGGGCGACACCGCGGCGCTTCCGGCTTTCGGCGCCGTCTCCACCGCCGTGGGCACCAAGGAGAAGGCCTACCTGATCTTCTCGGGCGCCCTCCTCCTCGCCGGACTCAGCTGTTTCATGGCCGCCCGCTTCGCCACCCGGCAGGAGACCCCGAAGGCCCCGGCATCCTGACCCGCTTTCCGCTATACTGCTCTGATCGGGAGGAAAAGGATGAAGCACCTCGCGGCGCCCGTCTTCCTGCTGCTGTCGGCGCTGCCCGCCGCCGCGCAGGACGAGACCGTCGGAGTCAAGGTCCGCGAGTGGTGGGCGCGCATGTCCGGCACCCTCGAGGCCGAGAGCGGCGGCAGCGGATCGACGCGCCTCGACCTTTCCGACGACCTCGGCCTCGGCAATCAGAACCTCACCACCGAACTGCAGATCTACGGGCGCATCCCCGTCGTCGGCCGCATCTACGCCGGATGGTGGCGCGCCCAGGACTCCGGCAGCGCTACCCTGGACCGGACCATCACCTTCGCCGGCCAGACCTTCCCCGTCGGCACCCCGATCGACAGCGACTTCCAGCTCGACGTCGCCTATCTGAACTATGAATTCGTGTTCCCGACCATCCCCGTCGGCGACCTCGTCAAGTTCGAGCTCGCCGCCTCGCTCGGCATCCGCGGCTTCCACGGCGAGGGCATGATCAGCGGAGGCGGATTCTCGGCCGAAGACAAGGGCAACGCAGGGCTCCCCACGGTCGGGGCTCACGCGACCGTCAAGTTCTTCGACCTGGTCCGCACGGAGGTGGAGGTCCTGGGACTGGCGTTCCGGTATGGCGACAACGAAGTGCACTACCTGGAGATGTTCGCCGAGGCGACGATCGAACCCCTTCCCTGGATCTTCGCGGGAGTGGGGTACAAACTGGCGGCCCTCAATTTCCTTCACGAGGGCTCGGACCGCTTCCGCCTCAACATCGACATCGCCGGCGTCTACGTCACCGCCGGCATCCGCTTCTAGTTCCTGCGGCGGAGTTCCTCGAGGTAGCGGCGCACGCGGGGATCGTCCGCCTTCTGCAGGCCCATGTCGACCTCGTGGGGTTCCAGCTCCGGATGCAGGTCGAGCCCGGCGGGGTCTCCCAGGATCAGCAGCGCCGCTCCCGCCCGGCGCTCCCGCATCAGCGCCAGGTCATAGGGATTCTGGAAATAGGCCAGTGCGCGCAGGGCGTCGGGGGAATCCCGCAGCTCCGAGAGCCGTTCGCGCCACTCCGCCTGCAGCATGGCGGGCGGCGGCGGAGGGCGACGCGCCGGCACCTCTTCGACGACGGCCACCAGCGCGGCCTTGAACGCGGACGAAAACAGCAACATCGGCCGGCCCGCGCGGAATTCGCGGACCGTGCCGGTCCACGCCCCCGCCACTCCGTGCGACTCGCTCGCCACGAGGCGCGTGCCGAGATCCAGCGCCTGAACGAAGAGGCCGTAGCCTTCGGCCCGCGTCTCGATCCGCAGCTCCCCGGACTCGTCCTCGACCGGATGGAAATACCCTTCGTAGGACCAGCGGATCCGGTGCGGCTGCCGGGGCGACACGCCGATCGCCGCGACCGAGAGCCGCAGCAGCGGAGACTCCAGCGTGCGGTGCCAGCGCAGCTCCAGGTCCTCGGGGGGCTCCCAGAGCCGCAGCGCCGCCCGCAGCTCGCTCCGCCGGTTCATCCGCGGCAGCCAGACTCGCAGGCCCGTGGCCTCCTCGAGCCGGCGGTTCGCGTCATAGGCGCGGGACCGGCCCTGGGAGAGCCGGGGCAGCAGTTCCTCCGGCCGCAGCGGCGGAGGCTCGGGGCGCCAGCCGCGGTTCTGCTCCCACCACGCGCGCGGATCCTCGAGCGTCCGGCCCGTGAGCAGCTCCAGCACCGGCCGCACTCCCTCCGGATCCTTGCCCTGGAATCGCGGCGCGAGCCCGTCGACCGCATCCCGGATCCACTCGCTCTCGGGGAAATCCGCCCCGAGGTCCCACCACGTCCGTGCCGCCTCGATTCGCGCGGCGGCCGACGCCAGCCGCAGCGCCGCCTCCTGGCACCCCATATAGAGGAGAGCGGACGCGGCCGTGTCGGCCACCCGCTCCGAGTCGAGCAGACGCGCGAACTCGCGCGCCGCCGCCCGCCCGCCGATGCGCAGCATCAGCCCGGCGATGCGCAGCTCCCCCGCCTCGCCCTCCGTCTCCTCTTCGAGCACGCGCGCCAGGACGGGAAGCGCAGGCGCACCGACGCGGACCACGTCCTGTTCGATGCGGTAGCGCACATAAGGTTCCACCACCGCGTTCTCGTCGACGAGGTCCTTGGGCCACTCGAACGACGCGAGGTGACGCGCCTTGAGTTCGAGGGGAACGGCGTCGCCCCGGCCCTGCGCGTAAAGGAGCGCGACCGCGGGGAAGCCGTGTGAAGCGCCCAACCCGAGGGCCGCCCGCAGGGCGGGAGCAGGGGCGCCCTCCACGCGGAGCAGGTCCTGGAACGCCTCCTCGCGGCGGTCCGGGTCGGGGACGCCCAGACGGGCGACCCGGCGGTCGTCGACACCGGACCCCGAGGCGCAGCCGGCCAGAAGCCCTGCCAGCAGCACCGTCCCGAGCCTCATCGCCCCATCTTGCCATGTCCCTCCCGCCCCCGGGGTACAATTCGGGGGCGGGGCGATTTTTTTCGAAGGGTTTCGGCCGTCCGCGCAACAACCCTGCAGCCGTGACGAACCTGCTGATCATGCGACGGGAATCGAATCCGGCGGCGTTCTTCGACGAATTCCATCCCCGCGTCTTCCGCTTCATCGCCGCCGCCACCGGCGCGCCCGCGAGCGATGTCGACGATCTCGTCCAGGAAACCCTGCTCCATGCCTGGCGGAGTCGGGCCCAATATAGAGGAGAGGCCGCGCTCCTGACCTGGGTCCTCGCCATCGCCCGCAACCGCGTCCGCATGCGGCTGCGCTCGCTGGACACCCGCGCGGCCCTCGACCGCGCGCTTCACGTTATGGACCGCGAGGAGATCCCCGCGGACGTGATCCGCAGCGCCGAGACGGCGGGAGCGGTGCGGCGCGCGCTCGATGGTCTGGACCCTGAACACCGCGACGCGCTCCTGCGCCGCTACTTCGAGGGCCGGAGCGTGCGGGAAATCGCGAGGACGCTGGGCGAAAGCGAGAAGGCGATCGAGTCGAGACTGCACCGCGCGCGCGAAGCGCTGCGCGACCAGCTGCTCCAGGGAGGCGACGATGAGCGGTGATGACGTGTTCGAAAAGAACGTGGCCCGCCTCGTGAAGGCCTCGGCGCTGCCGGCCGACCCCGCGGCGCAGTCCCGCGCCCGCGAGCGCTTCCTGCGCGAGGCCGGCGCGGCCCCGTCGCGCCCCCGTTATGGGAGCGTCGCCGCGGCCGCCCTGTTCGTTTGCGTCCTCATCGCCTGGGCGACTCGGACCGGAACGGTCCCGGAGGGGGGCAGGCCGACGCAGGACCCCACTCCCTTCTATATGGACGTTTCCGGCACGGGCGGAAACTCACTGCTGAAGGGAAAGCTGCGGTTCTCGCGCCGGCCGGCTCCCGTCCGCCAGATGCGCTTCGAGGGGCGTTCCCCGCTGCCCGACGGGGTCTACTTCCGCGTCCAGACCCAGCCGCTGGAGGAGCAGGTGGAAGTCGGCACCCTCGTCTCCCGGCCGCGCCTGCCCATGTCGACCACCCTGACCCTGACCCAGGGCGGGATCTCGCTCGACTGGACCACGTCCGTCCTGGGCCCGCTGCGGCTTGTGATCGACGCGGCCGACGGCGGCCAGGACATGGAAGTCGCGGCGAAGATCCAGGCGCCCGAAGCGCAGCGGAAGTGGACCTTCGACTTCGCAGCGTGGGACGACGGGCTGCTTCCGCGTCTCGAGCCGCAGCTCGCGGAGATCGGCGACCTGGCGCGCGAGGCGAAGGACCTGATCGACCGCGTCGAGGCCGCGGTCGCCGATCAGAAGCGCTTCAAGGAGGGCGAGAAGGCGATCGCAGCCGAAGCCGGCCGCCTGCAGAAGCGGCTCGACGGCTTCGCGGCTGTCGGGCTGTATCCCGCGGCCTGCCATGAGCTGGCGTACGCGCTGCGCGACCTCGTCACCGCGATGGGCATCTTCACGTGGTCGGACGGGAAGTTCGCGGGCCCGGTCAGCTACTACACCAACAACAAGCCGGCGCGGACGTTCCGGAACGACGAGTTCGCGTTCGCGGCGCTCCGGCGCTACGTCGACGGCGCCGTCTTCATCGGGGGCCGCGAGTTCTGCCTGTGGATCCTGCGCGAGAGCGCGCGCGGCGGATCGAAGGCGGAGATCGCGAAGGCCGTCGAGCGGGCGCAGAACCGGCCGGGCATCCGCGATTTCGGAGCGCGGCTGACGGAGGAGAACGCGCGCGGCCTCGAGGGCGAGGTCCGCTTTCTGCGGCCGATCACGAAGTGAGCGAGACCAGCAGCGACTTCAGCGTCGCGTAGGCCGACTCGATCGTGAAGTCCGCCTCCACCGTCCTCCGGCCCGCGCGGCCCAGGCGCTCGCGCAGGGACGCGTCCTCGAGGCGGCGGATCGCCGCGGCCCAGTCGCCCGCCAGCAGGCCGTTCTCGCCGTCGCGCAGCACCGACGTCACCGCCCCCAGCGCCGACGCCACCACGGGCACCCCCGAGGCCCAGTAGTTGAGGATCTTATAGGGCATCTTCGCGCGGCTCCACGGGTCGTCCGGCAGCGGGGCCAGCGCGATGTCGAAGCTCCGCACCTGCGCCGCTTCCGTCGCCGCGTCCCACTTCGCGAACTCCACCTCGACCCCGGGCAGCGCGATCGATTTGTCCGCAACGATCTTCAGCCGCCGCCCCTGCAGCGCCGGCGCGATCTCCTTCAGGTTCGACAGGTTCCCGGCCGACCCCAGCCAGCCCAGCGTGGGCTTGAAGGCATCCCAGGATTCCTTCATCGGCCAGCGCGACAGCTCGACCGACGTCGGGATCGTGTGGACCTTCGCCGCCCCGTATTCCCGCGCGAGCGCCTCGGAGCCCACGTGGCAGGTCACCGCGTCCGCCTGGGACAGGATGCTTCGGAAGCGCGCCGCCCGCGTCTCCGACAGCGTCACCTTCCCGCCCTTGCGGCTGTACACCATCGGATCGTCGAAGTCGTAGACGAGCTTCTTCGCGGCGCGGCGCAGCGCCTTGAACTGCCAGGCCGGCAGCAGCCGCTTCTGGTGTAGGACGACGTCGAAGTCGGGCACGCGGCCCAGCAGCTTCCAGCGCTTGCCGAGGCCGGACGGGACGTCGACGCGCTCGACCTCGATACCGTCGCGCTGGAACAGCGGGATCAAGGGAAGGATCCGGTGGCGCGTGCTCGGCGTGTCGACGGGGTGGCTGAGGATCAGGATCCGCACCGCTCAGACCAGCCCGCGGCGGACGAGTTCCTTCTGCGCCCGCTCGAACGTGTCCCGGGCGTCCACCTCGGCCGACCAGTCCACCAGCTCCCGCAGCCCCTGCTCGAGGTTCGTCTTCGGGGCGTAGCCCAGCGCCTCGCGGATCTCCGTGATGTCCGAGTAGCAGTGGCGGATGTCGCCGCTGCGGAACTTCTTCACGATCTGCGGCTCGACGTCCGACTTATAGCAGCGGATCAGGATCTCCGCGATCCGCTTGATCGGCGTCGCCACGCCCGTGCCCACGTTGAAGACCCGCTTCGCGCCGATCTTTTTCCGCAGCGACAGCTCGATCGCCTGGACGATGTCGTGGACGCTCGTGAAGTCCCGCGCCTGCAGGCCGTCCTCGTAGAGGAAAGGGGCGTGCTTGTTCTTGAGCCGGCCCATGAAGATCGCCGCCACCCCGGTATAGGGGTTCGACAGCGACTGCCCCGGCCCGAACACGTTGAAGAAGCGCAGCGCCACCGACGGGACGCCGTACGCGAGCCCGTAATTGAGGACCAGCTCCTCCTGCCCCATCTTGGTGACGGCGTAGATCGACGTCGACAGGAAGCGGTCGCTCTCCTTCGTCGGCGTCATCGCCACGGACCCCCCGCAGACCGGGCAGGTGGGCTCCCAGTTGCCCTGCTTCATGGCGGCGTCGGAGCGCAGTCCCGGCCGCACGCGGCCGCACTTCGGGCACTCCCCGGGGCCTTCGCCGTAGGCGGACATCGAGCTCGCCACGACGACGCGGCCGACCTTGTGCTTCTCGTTTGCGAGGATGTCGAGCAGGACGCCGGTGCCGTTCAGGTTGACGTCGACATAATGCCCGATCTGGTACTGCGACTGGCCCACGCCGACGGCCGCCGCGAGGTGCACGACCGCGTCGACCTTCTTCACGACCCCGGCCAGCTTCTTCCGGTTGCGGACGTCGCCGATCACGACGGAGAGCTTCTTGTGCTTCGGGATCGCGGGCTTGGTGACGTGCACCTGCGGATCGAGGCTGTCGTAGACGACGACGGACTCCCCGGCCTTGAGCAGACTGCGGACGAGGTGGGAACCGATGAAGCCGGCGCCTCCCGTCACGAGGACCTTCATGAACGCTCCTCCAGAGGACGCATTACCTTACTTTCCCCGGGGAGCTTTGCAAGGGCCAGCGGTGCTTGCGCGCCACGGTCGCGTGCATGATCCCCCGGATCCAGCGGTCCCGCTGCTTCCGCAGCGTGACGCAGTTGCCCAGGTAATAGTCGAGGAAGCGCAGGCGCTCGGTCCTGGTGAGCGGCGGCGTCACCGCGGCGTTCAGCTGCGCGAGGTTGAAGACGCGGTCCGTATCGGCGACGATCTCGGTGAACTCGACGCGGTCCAGGTCGATGACGAGGATGCGGCCCTGGCCGACGAGGATGTTGCCGGCCTTGAGGTCGGCGTGGTAGGTGCCGGTGTCGTGGAGGCGGCGGACCACGCGGGCCAGGCGGCGGAGGAAGTCGAGGCGCTGGGCGCGGCTGAAGCCGGCATAAGGGCCGCGGACGTAGTCGTGGAGGTCGAGGGAGTCGACCCATTCCCCGGCGACCCAGAAGCGGTCCCAGCACCAGAGGCGCGGGGTGTCGATGCCGCGGACGCTCAGGGCGTGGGCGTTCTCCCAGATGCGCTTGGCGCGGGCGGGCGGGGTGGTCTTGACGAAGAGGGAACCGTCGAGGCGCTGCAGGCTCTCGGAGCGGGTGCGGCGCACGGTCTCGCGACGGCCGCGCTTGATGCTGTTGAGGATGAGCTCGCGGTCGATGCCCTTACGGTAATGGAGGGTGCCCTGGATGCCGAAGCCGCTGCCCTCCTTGAAGGCGCGCTTCTGGCGGCCCACATAGTAGTCGTGGTGGCGTTTTCGGAGCCGGGCCCAGACGTCGAGCTGCTCCTTGCGCCCGGTGAGGCCGTAGGCGCGGAGGAAGCGGAGCACGTCGCTGAGGGGGCGGGTCTCGACGAAGGACATGGCGGCGAACGCGACGGCATCGAGGCGTTTGTTTCGGGACAGGGACCTCGAGCGTTCGGCGCGATGGACGTCGATGACATAGAGGGCGTTGTCGCGGACGAGGACGTTGCCGGCGTGGAAGTCCTGGTGGTCGAAGCCGGCGTCGTGGAGTTTCAGGGCGAGGCGGCCGAAGGCGTCGATCAGGGGCGAGCGGCCGGGTTTTTTGAGGACGTCGGCGAGAGTTTTGGTGTCGGGGATTTCCTCGGTGAGGATATAGGAGCCCTTCTGGTCGTCGGCGACGGCGACGAGCTTCGGGCAGGGGATGCCGGCGGCGTGGAGGGCCTGGAGGAGTCTGGCCTCCTTGCGGGCGCGGTCGCGGAGGAGTTCGGGCGGGAAGCGTTTGACGTAGAGGGCGGGGCTGCCGGCGCCGACGCGCCAGACGTCGCGCCCGTTGTTGGACTTGACGAGGGTGGAAGGGGCCTCGCCGCGGCTCCAGCGCTCGACGTCCTGGGCCCGTGGGGCCAGGTGGACGGTGAATTTCACCGGCCTATGAAACACCAAACCGCGCCCGGGTTGCAACCTTCAGGAGCGACTCCCTCAAGGCTTGGAGGGGACGACGACGCGGGACCAATCCAGGTCCCGAAGCGGGCGCAGGGAATCCGGGGGCGCATCGCCGGTCGCCGGCGGATCCGGTTGCTGAAGCCGTTTCGAAAGCCATTCGGAGTCCTTGAGCCGGAAATAGATCCAGTGGTCGCCGTAGTAGATGTCCCTCTCGGCGTGAGCGGGCACGAATGCCGCAAAGACTTCCGGCGTCGAAAGCACGGGGATCTTCTTTTCCCTTCGCAGGGGAGCGTCAATATCCAGGACTCGGAGTTCGTGAGTTCCACTGTAAGCTTCCGCGACAGATTTCCCCGAGGGTTGAATCGTTCCGCACCAGTCGCATCCCGCGAGCAGCATCACCAACGGGAAAAAGCAGATGTTTCTCATCGCTCAGCGGTCCAACCCTGCATAGGGAGCAGCGGACATTTCCGGTGGCTCATAGCCCTCCAGCGTGACCCCGGAGATGAAGGCCACGGTGATCGTTCTCGCATTGGGCACGTAGATCGCCGGCACCACTTCATTCAGCCGTTGCGAGACCATGTCCCCAAGCCGGGCGAACGCGGAGCCGAGAGCCCTGTATCCTGCGAATCGGAGCGGATCGCCGGTGACCGTTGCCTGCGAGCCCCCGAGGGGCGTGACCTGCGAGGTCGTCTCCCGCTGGGCCATCGCCTCCGCTCCTCCGGAAAGCCCTCCGGTGAGGGTCGACAACGCGAGGACTTCCTCGGCTCTCCAGATGTACTTCCCCTGCAGGCCTTGAATCCCATCTTCGTCCGCGGCCCATCCGTTGACCTTTCCCTCGACGGGTGTTCCATCGGATTTGACGGCGCTCAACGTCTCCAACTGCACGACGGCTCTCCTGGAGTTCACGTCCCCCTGCGCTTTTCCGACGAGGAACGCGTCCCGCAGCGGAATCCGCGAACGGGAGGGTCCGATCAGGGCGGCGTCGAGTCTCATCAACACCGGGAGCGGCTCTCCCGTCACGGGGGCGAACACTCCCGTCAGAAGTGTGGCCTCGCCGAAGCTGCCGGCGGGGACATGAAGGGACCTGCCCTTCCGTTTTTCGAACTCAAAGGTCCGAAACCGCGGAGCCGGAGGAGGAGGCGGCGGTTCGGGGCGGGCCGCTCCCTGGAATTCCCTGAGAAGCTTGTCCAGCGCGGACGATTGTTTCTGACCCGACTCCTCGAGCTTCCGCTGGGTTTCCTGCAGCTGCGCCCGGAGAGCGCCGACCTCCCTCTCCGTGGATTCCACCCGTTCCCCGTAAACACCGAGCATGTTCCGCACTTCCTGGGTAGTAGGAATGCCCACCTCAAACGAACCTCCGGATCGATTTGCCGGACCCGGCCCGGAGGCCGCCGGTTCGCGCGACAGAAGGAGTGCTGCAACGACCAGGAATCCAAGCAGGGATGCCGCAAGGACCAGTCGCTTCCGATTCACGGATGCTTCCAGAACACGAGATAGAGAAGAGTTGTTTCTCCGGGTCCCAGCGAAAAAGCCTGCGAACCGGACAACACGAGATCCTCGGCGACGAACCGGGAGGGATCCAGACGCTGTGGAGTACCGGAGACGTTCTCGACACGCGCCACGAACCCCCGATACGAGGCGGTCTCATAGACATAGAGCATCCGCGCCGTCCACTCTGCGGACGCGTAGAGTCCCTGTTCCGACCGGAGAACCGCTCCCTGGACCGGACGCCGGCCGAGCCGCATGGCGCGGATCAGATCGACTGCTTCCGGAGCGTCCTTCTTGGTTTCCCGCGGAGCCAGGATTCGGACGCGACCGTCGTATCCATCGTCTGCGGGAACGACCCGGAGACGGTAGAGCGAGCCAGAGACCCCGAGCACGTGAAGATCCCCCTCCGTCTTTCGAAGGAGCTTGATGAACAGATTCTCCTTCCGACGCTCGATCGAGAGATCCGCCTCATTCCAGCCGGCGACCAGCGCTTCGAGCGAATCCTCAGGAAACGTCACGACCGTCGCCCGATGAAGAGCGTCGGTGGAGACGGGGACCCGCACCTCGATGGGGTGGTCGGATGCCGGCACCTCGCGCGCATCCTGCAGAGCGGCCGTGAAGATCAGCCAAATCATAGAGGACTTTCCAGATCGCGAATGACTCCACGCAGCCGCTCGACCGTCGGCAGTCCCTCGAGGATCCGGGTCACCGCGCCGGCTCGACCCGACCGGAGGATGAGGGTGGGCGTGCGTCTCACGGCAGGAAGGTCGTCCGCGGAGCGATAGTCCACATTCACGCGGCTGCCGAACTCCTTCAAGATCTGCGGCATCACGCGGCTCCGGAGATCGTCGCAGTAGGGACATTCCGGCTGGGTATACACCTGAATGCTGACCCGTTCGTCCGCGGAAGCCGGAACGGGGACGGAGGAGATCGGAGCATAGCGTATCGCGGCCAGGCCCGCGATCGGCAGCACACAGGCGAGGCGGCGGAGATTGGTCCGGTCCATCGCGACCGCCAGGGACGTGACTCCCGAGGAGACCACCGCCGCAGCCAGGCACAGCGGACAGATCGGCCCTGCGAGGACCATCTGAATCCCCAGGAAGACATGAACCGCGGTGGCCAGAAGAATCCCGAGGGAGACGACCGACGTCAGCCCCGACTTCCAGAATCCCGCCAGGAGCGTGGAGTAAAGCACCACCCCGAGGACGGCGGGAATCGCCCGACCGACCGTGCATGCCTCGCAGGGGGACAGGGTTTCCGCCATTCCCGCTGCAGCGGAGAGGACGATCTGAATCCCCAGAAGGACGCCGATCCCTTTCCGAAGGCCGTTCACAGATTCACCTTGAACAGGGCGGTCAGCATCTTTGGAAAGAGGGCCAGGGCCACGGATGCGATCACGCAGACAGCCGCCATGTCCCATTCCCCCCGCTTCACCCCCTTCCCGATCACTCCATGCAGAAAACAGTAGGCGGCGCAGACCGGAAACACCCAGCGGATCACGACGTGGAGAATGGAGGTGAAGACACTTCCCGATTCCTGTTCGATATTCGCCCCCGTCTGCTGCGCCTGCGCCGGCGTGGACAGGAGGAACAGACCCAGCACGGCGGCCATCACCAGGTTCATGACGAGCTCCTTTCAAGAGTCCACCCGGGAGGTGGGGACCAGGGACCAAAAGTCGGCAGGAAAAATGAAGCGGCCACCGATTCCACCGGAGCCCCACTTCCCGGGCGGAGGTGACGATGAGTTTCCGCAAGCCCTGCCCCCGGACGCTGGACCGGCCCATCATGATCTTCGGGCTTGAGCCGGAGGATCTCGTGCTGGTGGGCCTTGTCGCGGGAGCCATCCTTTTTCTCGTCGATGCAATCCCGGCGGTTGTTTCAGGCGCCGTGCTCTGGGTGGGGCTCTCCCGGATCAAGGCAGGAAAGCCGCCGGGTCATGTGTACGAACTGCTCTATGGTTCCGGCCTTCTTCGCTGGGCCCCGTCGTTCCTCCGCGTTCCCCACTTGATTCGGAGAGGCGTGACTCACCTCGACGCATTCCCTGGAGGCTCCGATGACCTCATTGCCGAGTACCACGCGGATCGTCCCCGCCTGGATCCGTGATCAAGTCGCCCGATATGAACGCGCCTGGCCTCTCGGCGTACTGTCCGCCTGCGTCGCCGTGGCGGTTCTCTTGGACATTTCCCTGGGAGTCCTTTTATGGACAGCAGACTCGGTCGTCTTCTACGCCCGCCCCTGATCGCCGGCGTCCTGATCGCGACGAACCTCGTCCTGGCGCTCGGGCTTGCGGCCTCCGCGCTCCGGCCGAGACCCGTCCTCGTGCTGCCCTCGACGCGGGCCGAAGGCGAACTGCTGCCGGGCGCGGTTCCCGCGGAGACCGCGCGTGAATTCGCGCTTCGCTATGTCCTGCACTTCGACAACTACACTCCCGCGACGCTCGACGCCACCCAGCAGGTGCTGCAGCGGATGATCGGCGCCAGGTCCTGGTCCGGGGCCTCGCAGGCGCTGGAGAAAAGGCGCCAGGTCGTGCAGGAAGGACGAATGGCGTCGCAGGTCATCCCCATCTCCACCCGGGTTGACGGACTGACGGTCACGGTCGACGCCGTCCGCAGGGTCTTCATTTCGGACCGTCTGTCCCGGGAGTCCAAGGTCCGATATGACGTGACCCTGGAACGACAGCCGCCGACCGATCCCAACCCCTTCGGTCTCGGAGTCGTCTCCCAGATCATCCATGAGGATCCCGCTGCGTTGGAGAAGGACAAGTGAAAGTCTCCGTTGTCTGGGTCCTGATGCCCCTCTGTCTCCTGAGCGCGAGACCCGGGGATCCGACCTGCAGTCATCCGACACTCGGCGAATCGCACCCGGTCTCCCTGGACCGCGTCGCCAACGCACAGGCAGATCTCCGACGAAAGCTGTCTGTCGGCTGGGAGAAATCCCTTCGCCTTACCCCGGATCTGCCCTACGACTCGGGGCTTCCCGGCTGCAGAGCGCATCAGACCCGCCGACGGAGTCTGCGTCTTCCTCCCGAACTCGTCGGGCGGACGTTTGCATTCGCGCCTTCGGAACGGATGCCCGCTGCGGACGTGCGGGTGGCGACGTCGTCCCGCCGCCTGATCGACGCCCAGGTCGATGCTCTTGCGGATCCGCGGCTGATCGAGCGACTTGGAGTGCGATGCGCGCCGACGCTCATTCGCGCGATCTCGGAGGTGGAGCTTGAGCTCGTGGAAAATCCTTAGTGCGGCGGCGCTTTGCCTCCTGCAGGAGCGACTGCCTTACGAAGGGACGATGCCGGCCCCGACGATCATCCCGCGCCTCGATGTCACCTGCATTCTGCGCACCTGGCGGGTGAAGGGCGCGATGTGGTGTCCCTGGCGGTTCCACACCAAGCCCTGCCTCTGGGTCGAGAACGCGTATCCCTGCGGACTCCTCGAGGTGGTCCGGCAGCCGATGAAGAGTCATCTTCCGGAATTTCCGTCGTTTCCCATCGGGAAGACGACGTCCGGCCACAACGATCACGCGCTCCAGTTCGCGGAGACGCGGGTTTTCACCTTCGTTCCCCCGATCGTTCAGCAATTGGAGATTCCGATCGCCTCACCCAGCAGCCGCTATCAGCTGAACTACATCTCCGAACTCGACCAGGTCGGATGGCGCACCGGCCTGCTCGATCTGCTCTTCTCCTTCTCCCCGGAGTGCGCCGGAAACTGGGGCTGCTACCATCCCCGCCGCGGATTCGTCGAACAGCCCAGCGAGGTTCTGGCGGCGCATCTTCAGGCGCTCCGGGCCGGCCGCGTCGCCTCGATGCCCCTGGGGCGCGTGGTGATCCTGCCTTATGAATTCGAACCGCGCACCGGCCACTACCTGCAGATGATCTCGCCGGTCCTCCGGCCGGCGGTGTCGATCGGCAACCCCCTGCTCTCCGCGCTCGAAAGCGGCACGCTGTCCCCTTATGGGGCGTACCTGTTCGTCCAGTGGGGATTGTTCGACGAGTGCAAGCACTGCCTCGATCCACGGTTTCTGGAGGCCCGGCCGCCGGGACCCTGATGCGGTGGTGGGATCCAGCCATGCGGGTCCGAGCGGCCCTGGTCGCGATCAATGCGGCGGCCCTTGCTCTTGTCTCGGCCGGGGGGCTGCGGGTCGTCTCATCCGGCATCGCGATTCTCACGATCATCTTCATCCTTCGCTCCCTGCGCGGCGGCGCGCCGCCCGGCGGGCTGGTCCTCGCCGGGGCGCCGGAGTTCCCCGGCTCGGTCTATCTCGGCCAGGGCTTCGAATGGACGCTGGAGGTGCTTCAGCAGACGATCGATACCGGTCGGCCGGCCGGCCGGACCGAGCGGCCGTTGCTCCTGCCCGATGCCATGCTCGGACAGCATATCCTGATCCTTGGGACCACCGGAACCGGGAAGAGCCGTCTCCTCGAACTTCTGGCGGTTCAGGCCGTCCGTCGCGGAGACGCGGTCATCGTCATCGATCCGAAGGGCGACGACGGTCTTCTCCAGCGCATCCGTTCGGCGGCCGGCGGGCGGTTCCGGCTCTTCTCCCTGCCGCATCCGGACCGAAGCGTCCGCTATAACCCGATCGGTCGGTACCACGACGTGCGCGAGGTCGCCGATCGCATCGCCGCCCTGCTCCCTTCGTCGGGAGACGCGCTCCCGTTCAGGAATTTCGGCTGGGAGATCATCAACACCGCCTCGCGGGAACTTCACGGCAAACAGCCGATCACGTTTCAGACCCTGAAGCGTTCGGCAATCGACCATCCGATCAGGCCTTTATCCGAGCGTCCCCGCGAGCACTACCTCAAGATGGCCAACGCCCTGATCCCCATTCTGACGAAGCTTTCCAATCCCCTGCTGTGTCCCAAGGACGGAGGCCTGGCCTGGAACGACGTCGACGCCTCCCGACTCGTGGTGTACTTCTCCCTCGGCAGTCTCCTGGGAAATGAAACCTCGAGCGCGGTTGCGAAGACGGCAATCCTCGACCTGCAGTCTTATGTGGGGTCCCGCTACGCCTTCTCCAAGGGTCAGGGTCCGATCTGGCTGTTCGTGGACGAACTCGGGGATGTGCTGACGCCGGAGTTCGTCGGCCTCCTGAACAAGTCTCGCGGTGCGGGCCTTCGGATCGTCGCCTGTGCCCAGACGGCTGCCGACCTGGAGGCGGCGCTCGGAAGCCGCGCCCGCGCGTTGCAGGTGATCGGCAACGCAAACACCATCATCCAGTTCCGGGCCCAAAGCGCGCCGGATGCCGCGGTGTTCTCGGAGATGTCGGGAGAACGGCTGGTGCGGACGCATTCCGAGGCCGCGACCTATGAGCCGGCGTTGCTTGGATCCGGCTTCAAGACGGTCGACGATTTCAGGGCCCGCTTCGCCGAATCGGTGGACTGGCGCGAACATGCGCTGGTCCCCCCATGGCCGATCGTGCAGCTTCCCACGTTCCATTACTTTGCCCGTTGGGAGGGCCGCGTCTTCCGGGGCCGTGTTCCGCTCATGAAATGATCTGGCTCCTCCTGATCCTGTGCTCCGTCGCCGCGGGCTGGCTGCTCGGAAGAGGAGATGCCGCCGCCAATGCGGCGGTCGCCGCCTCAATCGCACCGGAGACGCTTCTGATCGGCCTGATGGGCGTCACCGTGGGGCTCTTCTCCCGGGATCGCATCCGCCTCCGGCGGACCTATGCCTCGCCGACGCTGGCGTACCTCGGCAAGGGGATCCTTTTCGCCTCTCTTTCGGCGGCCGCGACTTTTCTTCTTTCACCCGTCTCCTGGTCTCCCTCGTGTCTGTTCCTGGTTTCCGCCGGAGCGGCGGCGGGGACGGGAACGTGGCTGGGAAATCTTCCGTCGAGGCTCTAAGCATGATCCCCGAGCTTCTGCCCTATCACTCCTTCGATCCGGACGGGAACGTCTTCGTCCAGGAGGATGGCTCGCTGGGCCTCGCCTGGACCCTTTCTCCGATCGAATGCGAACTGCTGTCCGAGACTGCGCGGGGCCAGCTCTCGCGCCGGGTCGAATCCCTGCTCGCCCTATTCCCCGAGGGATCCGCGGTCCAATTCATCCTGACCAGCCGAAGAAAGGTCGATCTTCGGCCCTGGCTCGACGCAACGACCGAGGGCGGGCTGCTTCGCGATCTCTCCGAATCGCGAGTCCGGGCGACCCAGACGGTCGAGGTTCCGCACGAAGGAGCCGTGATTGCCGCACGCACGCTCCGCCTGCTCATGACGCTCCGTCTCTTTCCCCGCTGGCATGCTCCCAGCGTGCAGGAGGGGCTCCGATACGCCCTGCGCGGGACCCGGACCATCCAGCAGAAGTTCCTGGACGCCTACGCGGCGGA
>DASQOM010000171.1:0-2483 GCA_035644495.1 Planctomycetota bacterium
CCCCTTCGGCGCGAAGTACGGGTTCGAGACGTGTTCAAACTCGCCCAGCATCTTGCCGCCGATCACCATCGCGTCGACCGTGTGGAAGGGCCGCGTCGCCGTGCCCGGCTTGCCGATGCGGACGTAGTGCCCCACCGTCGCGCTGTCGCCGCTCCAGAACGCCTTGCCGCACGAGGCCCAGTCGGCGCCCTTCTGGCCGTTCACGTTCATCGACCACGCGCTGGCGTCCGTCCGCGCCCCGACGCCCCGGTTGCACTCGTAGGCGAACTTGTTGCCGTCGGGGCTGAACGACGGCATCCCCACCGACTGGAACGAGGGCCCCGGCTGACCGCCGATGACGACGAAGCCCATCGCGCCGTTGGCGACGCGGTAGGCGAGCTTGCCGCTGTTGCTCCACCCGAGGCCTTCGGCGATGACGGGGTACTCGGGGTGCTTGGTGTTGTTGACGCAGACGTACATCTTGCCGTTGCCCATCGCGCGGTAGGCGACTTGGCGGCCGTCCTTGTAGAAGGTGACGTCCTTGGCGGTCACGCCCTCGGGGAGGGTGGCGAGGACCTTGTCGTCGAAGGAGACTTTTTCGGCCTGGGGCGACGCGACCAGCAGCGCGATGATGAGGTACCGCATCGTCGATCCTCCCAAGACCCGCCGCGAGTCACTATATCAGAGGGATGACGAAACCGCGCCGCAGATTTGTCATCACCCCCTTGTAACCGCCCCGGGGGATACGCCGTAGATGGGGCGTGAGTTCCAGGCCCCTGCGGTTGATGACGTACAACGTGCACCGCTGCGTCGGCATCGACCGACGCCACTCCCCCCACCGCATCGCCGAGGTCATCGCCCTGCACGAGCCCGACGTCGTCGCGCTGCAGGAGCTCGAGACGGGCCACCCGCGGACGGACTCCATCGACCAGGCCCAGGCGATCGCGACGATCCTGAACGCCGAGTTCCACTATCATGCGGCGCGGCAGCGCGGGGACGCCCAGTTCGGCAATGCGATCTTCAGCCGCCTGCCGATGCGCAAGATCCAGTGCGCGATCCTGCCCACACTCCCGCAGATCCCGCTCCAGACCCGCGGCGCCCTTTGGGTGCAGGTGCGGATGGGCGAGGTCGACGTCCAGATCATCAACACCCATCTGGGCCTCTTTCATCACGAGCGATTCAAGCAGGCCGGCGCGCTGTGCAGCGACGAGTGGCTGACGCACCCCACGTACCGCGGCCAGCCGCGCATCCTCTGCGGCGACTTCAACGCGACGACGGCGTCGCGCGTCTACCGGCTGTTCATGGGCGGCGAGCTGAAGGACGCCGACACGCTCTGCGCCGCGCCGGCCGGGCGGACGTGGCCCAGCTTCCTGCCGATGTTCCGCTACGACCACGTCTTCGTCTGTCCCCGGATCCGGGTCCACCGCGTCGAGGTTCCCCGGACGACGCTGACCACTCTCGCGTCCGACCATCTCCCGGTCGTCGTCGACTTCGAGATCCTCGAGGCCCCCTCCCGCACGCCGGACACCACAAACAAGACGGGCTTGTTTGAGGTTCACTAATTCACCCCAAACATGACGGTCTTGTTGATGGTTCATATTGGAACCACAAACAAGACCGTCATGTTTGGGGGGCGCTATTTTGTGGCGGAGGCGCCGGTCAGGATGTCGGTGAGGCGCACCTCGAGGGGGCGGGCGCGCTCTTCGACGGCCAGCGGGATCTCGACCTCGACCCGCCCCGCCTGGAGCAGCAGGTTCCGCGACAGCCGGGGATCCTCCTTCCCCGTCGACTTGTCCACGACCGCCATCCGGACGACGTGCGGGAGGGTCACCTTCTCCGAAGCGGCCACCTTCAGCCGGTCGTCCTTCCGCGTCACGTCCACCGTCAGCACGGGCGCGCCATACGGCAGCGCCGCGACGGGCACCGCCTGGCCCGCCGGGAGATCGAGACGCAGACGCCCCCCCTCCGGCTGCAGCTCGACCCGGCGCCTCATGTCGAAGAAGTGCCGGCCCGCGAACGACGAGACGTCGAGAGACGCGGCCTCGATCGGACGCCCGCCCTTCGGGTCGTCGACCATATGGACCACGCCGTCCGCGCCCACCAGTTCCTGCTGCCCCACCGGGTCGCGCAGCACGCAGAGGATCGCCGCGTCCGTCCCGAGCGCGTGGACGGAGACCACCACCGTCGGCATCGGCTTCCCTTCCAGGTCGCGCACCGACGCCTCGGGCTTCAGGCCCGACCCCGCCAATTCCCTCGCGAAGTCCTCGGCCTTCGCGGGCAGCGGCTTCACCCGCGACGCGTCCGACAGCGCGCGCGGCTGCAGGTACGGGTCGAAGGCGACGGGGTTCGTCGCATAGATCAGCCCCTTCCAGGCCGGCAGCGCGCCCATCGCCAGCGTCATCGGCAGCACCAGGACGCGCACGCCCTTCTTCTCGAGCGCGCCCGCCGCGACCTCGTCCTCCGAGACGAAGAACGGATCGAAGCCCGCGTGGACGATCGTCTGG
>DASQOM010000172.1:0-3266 GCA_035644495.1 Planctomycetota bacterium
CGTGCCTTATAAGGACGGCATGCCCATCCCCCGCCTGGAGGACATGCTGGTCCGCAAAGGGCACCTGAACGCCCAGCAGATGGGCATCATCCTCCGCACTCGGGAACGCCGCGACACGGGCGGCGGCCGCTCGACCGCCGCGCCCACGGAGCCCGTGCCGAAGATCGCGTCCAACAAGCTCCGGGTGCTGGAGCTGGGTCTGCGCCAGGAGACCCTCAAGATCGCCTTCAAGAAGCATCGGGTGCAGGGCGAACTCTTCGCGGCCGTGCTGGAGCTCAGCGGCTCCTTCGACGGGCACACCTCGTTCAAGGTCGACGAATACCTGAACGCCTGCACGGCCGCCGGCTTCTGCCACCTGATCCTCGAATGTGCCCGCCTCGAATACCTGTCGAGTGCCGGGATCGGCGTTCTGGCGGCGACCATCAAGCGGTGCCGCGAGGGAAAAGGCGACCTGCTGCTCTGCTCGGTGGACGAGAAGATGCGCCGCGTGATGCAGATCATCGGCCTGCTGTCGCTGGTCAAGACCTACGACACCGACAAGGCGGCCGTGGCGAGCTTCAAGACGGACTAACAGTATCCCGGTTGATTTTTGCGGCGGCTACTTGGCTTCGGTGGCGAGCAGGATCGCCTTGCGGATGCCGGTGGCCACCGCCTGATAGGCGGCGTCGAGCTTCGCGTCGGCCATCGCGACCTCGAGCTTCGTCGAGAAGTAGCCGTTGCCGATCGCGTGCGTCACCCGGGCGTCGCGGAAGAAGCCGCGCAGCGGGCCGTGGCACTTCCCGCAGCACTGCGAATCGATCTGCCCCGACTTCTTGAACGCGTCGTCGAACTTCCCCGCCGCGAGCAGCGACTTGAGGTCCGCCAGCTCCGTCCGCGTCGACGTCGCCGACGCCTTGTACTTGTCCTGCCGGGCGGGCGACAGGAACTTCGACCCCGTCGCGGCCTTGATGGATTCCTCGAAGGCCTTGTCCAGGCCCGCGACCTCGTCGGCCACGGCCTTGTCCTTCTTCTCGATCCCGGCCATCAGGCGGTCCCACATCGGCTGGATCGCGCGCATTGCGCCGTTGACCTTGAGCAGCGTGTCCAGCTCCTTCGCGGCGTCGTCGCTGCCTGCCGCCTTCTTGATCGCCCCCGTCAGCTGGTCGGGCGTGTTCCACACGTTGGGCGAGTACTCGAAGCCCTCGAATTGGCCGAGGAAGATCTTCGCATCGAGCGACCGGTCGTCGCCGTTCTCGAGGATCTTCACGACGTGGACCGTGGTCTCCACCGTCGCGGCCGCGACGCCCAGCCTGATCGGGCCCTTCGGGCCCTTGACGGTGACGACGGTGACCAGCACCTTCGTCTTCTGCATGCTGGAGACCGCGGGCACCGTCGACATGCACTCCCAGAGCACCGGCACCAGGTCGGCGTCGGCCAGCTTTTCGCCGAGCGCCTTTTCGATCTTGTCGCGCGACTCCTTGGAGATCTTCTTCGGCAGCTTCTTGATCTTCTCCGCGTCGGGGACGATCTTTTTGACCACGTCGTCCTGGGGCGCGGCTGCCGGCAGGAGCAGCAGCACGGCGATGAGGACCTTCATGCGCGGGATCTCCGAAGGACCGCATATTATACGCGGTCCGACTTGATAGCGCGGAGACGACCCGACTGTTACAATTCCGGCCTATGAAACGCCTCGCCAAACGCAAGCCCGACTCCCATAAGGGCGACTACGGCCGCGTCCTGGTTGTCGCCGGCTCCCGCGGCATGGCGGGCGCGGCGACGCTCTGCGCCGAGGCCGCGTACCGCTCGGGCGCCGGCCTGGTCTACATCGCGTGTCCCTCCGCAATCCTCGACGTCCTGTCGATCAAGACCACCTGTGCCGTCGTCTGGCCGTTCGAGGAGGGCACGGCGGTCGGCCAGATCCTCGAGTATTCGGCCAAGTGCGACGTCGCCGTCATCGGCCCCGGTCTGGGGCATCAGCCGATGATCGCCGGCGCGGTGCGCGAGGTCGTGGGGGCCCTGGAGATCCCGATGGTGCTCGACGCGGACGCGCTGAACGCGTTCGAAGCTTTTCCCGAGCTGCTCGGCCGCGGCCACGCGCCGCGCGTCCTGACTCCCCATCCCGGCGAGGCGGCGCGGCTGCTGAAGACGCTGCCGAGCGACATCCAGCAGAAACGCCAGGAAACGGCGAAGGAGCTTGCCGAGCGCTTCCTGTCGGTCGCAGTCCTGAAGGGACACCGGACGATCATCACCGACGGCAAGAAGTCCGTGATCAACAAGACCGGCAACCCGGGCATGGCGACCGGCGGGACCGGCGACGTGCTGGCGGGGGTGATCGGCGCCCTGATCGGGCAGCGCCTGTCGTCCTTCGACGCGGCCGTCCTCGGGGTCCACCTCCACGGCAAGGCGGGGGACATCGCCGCCCGCAAGATCGGCCAGGTCTCCCTGATGGCGACCGACCTGCTGGGGGCCCTCCCCGAAGCCTTCCGCGCCCCATAACCACAAATCAAACCGGTTCATTTGTGGGTATTTTGACCACAAACAAGACGGTGTGATTTGTGGAAGGGGCTCCTGAGCGCTATAATGCCTCCCCAATGAAGACCCAGCTTAAGATGATGAAGGCCGACATCACGTCGGTCGACGCGGATGCCATCGTGAATTCCGCCAACAACGACCTGGTCATGGGGGGCGGCGTCTCGGGCGCCATCCGCCGCGTGGCCGGCCAGGCGGTGCAGGACGAGTGCCACAAGATCGGCACGGTCCCGCTCGGAACGGCGGTCGTCACCACCGGCGGCCTCCTCAAAGCGCAGTGGATCATCCACGCGGCGGTGAACCCGCTCGGGATGTGGGCCGACGCCAAGTCGGTGCGCAACGCGACCAAAGCCGTCCTCAAGCGCGCCGACGAGAAGCAGATCAAGCGGCTGGCCTTCCCCGCGCTGGGGACCGGCGCCGGGGCGCTTGCGGTCGAGCGTTGCGCCGACATCCTCATCGAAGAGGTGATGAAGCACTGCGAGACCGACCAGACTCCGCTCGAAGAGGTGATGTTCGTCCTTTACGACGAGAAGCCCTTCGCGATCTTCGAAGAGAAGTTCAAGGTCCGGGTGCTGGGCGAGGCGCCGTCGCCCGAGGTCGCGGATCCGCGCTCGCTGCCCGAACCGCCCCCCGGCACCGCGCCCCCGGCAGCAGCGGCGCCGCCTCCTCCCCCCCCCGGCCGCAACGACCGGCGTCCCGGCGGAGGTCGGGGTCGACCCGAACCCACGCGCCGTTTTCCCCCGAACTCCCCGCGCCGC
>DASQOM010000173.1:0-3205 GCA_035644495.1 Planctomycetota bacterium
GTCGTCGCCCAGCAGGAAGCCCTCAGCCCCCAGGACGAGCTCAAGCGCTTCTCCCTCCCCCCCGGCTTCGAGATCCAGCTCGTCGCCAGCGAGCCCGACATCATCAAGCCCATGAACCTCGCTTTCGACGACCGCGGACGCCTCCTCTGTACCCAGTCCGTCGAGTACCCCTTCCCCGCCAAGGACCCCGCCGCCGCGCGCGACACCGTCAAGGTCCTCGAAAACTTCGGCCCCGACGGCAAGGCCGGCAAGATCTCCACATACGTCTCCGGCCTCAACATCCCCATCGGCGTCTACCCGACCGCCGACGGCGTCATCTGTTACTCCATCCCCAAGATCTGGAAGTACAGCGACGCCGATAACGACGGCGTCTGCGAGAAGCGCGAACCCCTCTACGGCGACATCGGCACCCGCGACACCCACGGCATGACCAACGCCTTCACCCCCTGGATCGACGGCTGGTGGTACGCCTGCCACGGGTTCTCCAACGACTCGACCCTGAAGTCCGCCAGCACCGACAGTCAGATCAAGATGCATTCGGGCAATACGTACCGCTTCCGGCCCGACGGGACCAAAGTCGAGTACTACACCCACGGCCAGGTCAACCCCTTCGGCCTTTGCTTCGACCCGCTCGGCAACCTCTACTCCGCAGACTGCCACAGCCTCCCCATCTACGAACTGCTGCGCAACGGCTGGTACCCGACGTTCGACGGCCTCAATGACGGCCTCGGCAACGCGCCCAACATCATGAGCCACCTCCACGGCTCCACCGCCATCGGCGGCATCGTCTGGTACGCCGCCACGCAGTTTCCCGAGCCATACCGCGAGACCGTCTTCGTCGGCAACCCCGTCACCGGCCGCATCGATCTCGACAAGCTCGAGAAGCACGGGTCGAGCTTCAAGGCGATCGAGCAGCCCGACTTCCTCAGGTCCGACGACCGCTGGTTCCGCCCCGTCGATCTCAAGCTCGCGCCCGACGGCTCGATCTACGTCGCCGACTTCTACAACCGCATCATCGGCCACTACGAGGTCCCGCTCACGCACCCGGGACGCGACCATGAGCGTGGCCGCATCTGGCGCATCGTCTATAAGGGCGACGGCGCCGCGGTGAAGTCGATGCCCGACCTGACCAAGCTCGGCGCGGCCGACCTGGTCGCCCTGCTCAAGGACGACAACCTCCAGGTCCGCGTCCGCGCGACCAACCAGCTCGCCGACCGCATCGGAAAGGCCGGCCTGGACGAGGTCCGCAAGGCGCTGGACGGGACGCCGACGCAGAAGGCGCACTGCCTCTGGGTCCTGGAGCGCCTCGGCGTCCTCGACGAGGGCATCGTCCGGAAGCTGGCGGCGGATGCCGATCGGCTGGTGCGGGTCCACGTCCTGAAGGCGCTCGGCGAGCGGCCGGCGTGGACCTTCGAAGGCGATCTCGTGCGCGGGATGCTGCAGGACGCGGACGCGTTCGCCCGCCGCGCGGCGGCGGAAGCGCTGGGCCTGCACCCCGCGAACGGGAACATCAAGCCGCTGATCGAGCTGTGGGCATCGGCGCCGAAGGACGACACGCACCTCATCCATATGGCGCGCATGACGCTGCGGGACCAGCTGGTGCCTGCGGGCGCCTTCGCCGCGCTGCCGGCGCTGCTGGGGAACGACAAGGCGGCGCTGGGCCGGGTCGCGAACGTCTGCGTCGGGGTCAAGACCGAGGAGTCCGGCAGCTTCGCGCTCGCGTGGATGCAGTCGGAGAAGCTGGACGGAGCCGCAATCGCCGGCTTCCTGAAGCACGTGATCCGGTATGGTCCGTTGGAGTCGATGGGCTCGGCGTTCGCGCTGGCGTCGGGGATGTCGTCGCGGCCCCCGCGGGAACAGCTCGGCCTGGTGCGCTCGGTGAGCCAGGGCTGCCAGGAGCGCGGCTACAAGACGCCCGAGGCGTTCGCGCCCTGGGCCCGGGGGACGGTGAGCGCGGCGCTCGCGGTCGAGGACAAGGGCGTGGTGCAGGAGGCGTTGAAGCTCTGCCGCGAGGTGAAGATCGACGGGGTCTATGACGAAGTCGAGGCGCTGGCTCTGCGCGGGAAGCACCAGGATCTGCGGGCGGCGGCGATCGACGCGCTGCCGCAGCTGGATGCGAAGCGGACGATCGCGACGCTGGGCAAGATCATCGCGACGCCGGACGAGAACGCGAACCTGCGGCTGAAGGCGGTGCAGTCGCTGGCGGGGATGAACCGGCCGGACGCGCGGGACGAGTTGCTGGCGCAGCTGAAGACCGCGTCGCACGCGACGGCCGTGGCGATCGCGGCGGGGCTGGCGCAGACCAACGAGGGCGCGGACAAGCTGCTGGCGGCGGTCGGCGAGGGCAAGGCGTCGCCGCGGCTGCTGGCGGACAAGGCGGTGGACGGTCGCCTGCGCGCCGGGAAGCCCAAGGAGCTGATCGCGCGCCTGGACAAGATCCAGAAGGACCTGCCGCCCGAGGACGACCGCATCAACAAGCTGATCGCGGCGCGAAAGGCGGGATATGGCGCGTCGAAGCCGAGCGCGGCGCACGGGGCGGAGTTGTTCGCGAAGACCTGTGCCGGCTGTCACCGTCTCGACGGCAAGGGCCAGAAGGTGGGCCCCGAGCTGGACGGCGTCTGGGGCCGGGGCGTGGAGCGCCTGCTGGAGGACGTGCTCGACCCGAACCGCAACGTGGACCAGGCCTTCCGCGCAACGCTGATCAAGACGACGGACGGCCGCGTCCTCTCCGGGCTGGTGCTGCGCGAGGAGGGGGCGGTGCTGGTCGTCCAGGAGGCGGTGGACAAGGAGACGCGGGTGCCCCTGAAGGACATCGATCAGCGGGTTCTGTCGCAGCTATCCCCCATGCCCCAGAACGTCACGGAGCCCCTCTCCGAGCCCGACTTCTACGATCTGATGTCGTACCTGCTGCAGCCGAGGTCGACGCAGAAGTAGCCGCGACGATCATTCAGGATCACTTTCGACGCTATTGCTTGAGCTCGGTGGAGCTGACGGGGTGACGGGAATGGAACTCTGGTCGCTTCCTCCGGGCCAATAAAGTCCGGGGCGTCGACGCCCTACTTGGACGCGGCCAGAGTCGTGAGCAACTCCCGGGGAATCGACCCATCCCAGGCGAGGACCTTGTAGCGAAAAACCAGCGGCTCGCCGGCTTTCACCACGAGCTCCCCCGGCGCCACGATACAGGGATTCAGCAGGCGCATCGACA
>DASQOM010000174.1:0-6507 GCA_035644495.1 Planctomycetota bacterium
ATGCTCGTCAGCGATCGCGAGAGATTCACCGACGCCGTCGTGACCCTCCTCGGGCGGATGCGGCGGGGACACATCCTTCGGACGATGCTCAAGCCGCGCCATAGAATGCCAGTGTCAAAAAACTTAACCGTACCTGCTTAGGTGGGGACTTGGGAGCGGGCGCCGTGGAGACAGCGCAAAATGACCCGGTCGGTCTGCGCCCTGCTTCTGGGGATCCTCTTCGCGGGGTGCGACTCCGCCCCGGCCAGCCCCGTCGCCGACGCGACCCTCGACCCTCGCTTCGCCACGGAACTCCAGCCCTTCTTCAGCCAGTACTGCTTCGGCTGCCACGGTGCAAAGAAGCATAAGGGCGACCTCGACCTCAGCCGCGACTTCAGCGTCGAGGCGATCGTGAAGAACCCCCGCCTCTGGGAGCAGGTTCGCAGCCGCCTCCACGCCCGCGAAATGCCCCCCGAGGACGCGTCGAAGCAGCCCGCCGCGGCCGAACGCGACGCCGCCCTCGCCTGGCTGCGCGACCTCGACGACCGCGAGGCCCGCCGCAACGCCGGCGACCCCGGCCTCGTCCTCGCCCGCCGCCTGAGCAACGCCGAATACGACAACACCATCCGCGATCTCACCGGCGTCGACCTCCGCCCGACGCGCGAGTTCCCGGTCGACCCCGCCAACGAGGCCGGCTTCGACAACACGGGCGAGTCGCTGACCATGTCCGAGGCCCTCCTCCGCAAGTACCTCGCCGCGGCGCGCCACGTCGCCGACCACCTGGTCCTCAAACCCGAGGGCTTCGTCTTCGCGCCGCACCCCGCCGTCACCGACACCGACCGCGACAAGTACTGCGTCCAGCGCATCGTCGCGTTCTACAACCGCCACCCCGTCGACCTCGCCGCGTACTTCGCGGCCGCGTCCTGCTTCAGGCATCAGTCCCGGAAGTGCCTGAAGGACCTCGCCGCGGAGTCCGGCCTGAGCGCGACCTACCTGGAATCGATCTGGTCGCTGCTCGAGGGCGACGCGCCCGCGAGCGGACCGATCGCGGAGTTGCGCGCCCTCTGGCCGGACGCGAGTCCCGAGGACCTGGCCGCGGCCGCCGTCCGCCTTCGCGCCCAGTATCCCGCGAAGGCCGAGGCGCCGCAGCCGAAGGGCATGTCCCGCGGGAGCCAGCCCCTCCTGCTCTGGCGCAACGACCGCCTCGCGTCGCAGCACCGCGCCGGCGGCGTCGACGACCCCGCGGTCGCGCGCTTCTGCAGCGTCATCCCCGACGCCTTCGTCGTGCTGGAGCGCGGCCCTTACTACGACAAGAGTTCCAGCCCCAGGGGCCGCTTCCTCAGCGCCGGCTTTCATCTGATGCTGGGCTACTACCGCGACGACGGGCCCCTCTACGACCTCATCCTCGACGACGCCGCCCGCCGCGAGATCGACACGCTCTGGGCCGACCTGCACTTCGTCTGCCAGGACGCGCTGCGCCAGTACAAGGACTTCATCTTCTTCGAGCGCGCCGAGGCGCACTTCCTCTACGAACCGGTCTTCGACTTCGCCCGCTCCGAGGACAAGGACGCCTCCTCGGACGCCAAGATCCAGCGCCTGCGCGAGGTTTACCTCGAGAAAGTCCACCGCGTCGGCGCGAGCGAGACGATCGTGGGCGCCGTCGAGACGTACTTCAAGACCATCACCGCGCGGATCCGGCAGACCGAGGAGGCCCGCGCCGCGGCCGAGCCCGGCCACTTGAAGGCGCTGCTCGAGTTCGCCGCGCGCGCGTACCGGCGTCCGCTGAGCGGCGCCGAGCGCGAGGCGCTGCTGAAGTTCTACCGGCAGCTCCGCGAGCAGGACCAGCTCGGACACGAGGAGGCGCTGCGCGACGCGGTCGCCGGCGTCCTGATGTCGCCGCACTTCTGCTACCGCTTCACGGAGACGTCTGCCGGCCCGCTGTCGAACGCCGAGCTCGCCAGCCGCCTCAGCTACTTCCTCTGGTCGAGCATGCCGGACGCCGAGCTGCTGGCCGCCGATCTGCGGAAGCCCGGCATCCTCCAGGCGCAGGCCCGGCGCCTGCTGCGCGACGCGAGAGTCCGCGGCCTCGCGACCGGGTTCGTGGGCAACTGGCTCGACTTCCGCCGCTTCGAGGAGCACAACGCCGTCGACCGCGAGCGCTTCCCGTCGTTCACCAACGAACTGCGCCAGGCGATGTTCGAAGAGCCCGTGCGGTACTTCCTCGACATCGTCCGCCGCGACCGCCCGCTGCTCGATCTGCTGTACGGCAAGGACATCGTCGTGAACGGCGTGCTGGCGAAGCACTATGGGATCGGAAGCGTGACCGGCGACGACTGGGTCGCGATCGACGACGCGCGCTCTTATGGCCGCGGCGGACTGCTGCCGATGGCGGTCTTCCTCACGAAGAACGCCCCGGGGCTGCGCACGAGCCCGGTCAAGCGGGGATACTGGGTCGTGCGCCGGCTGCTGGGCGAAGTCATTCCCCCGCCGCCGCCGACCGTGCCGTCGCTGCCAAAGGACGAGGCCGCGCTCGGCGACCTGACGCTGCCGCAGGTGCTCGCCCGTCATCGTGACGACCGCGCCTGCGCCGGCTGCCACAACCGCTTCGACGCAGTCGGCGTCGTCTTCGAGGGTTTCGGCCCGATCGGCGAGCGCCGCGACCTGGACCTCGGCGGCAAGCCGGTGCAGACGAGGGCGACGTTCCCTGACGGCCGTGACCGCGACGGGCTCGCGGGCCTGCGGGACTATATCGCCGCGCAACGGCAGGCGGACTTCGTGGATAACCTGTGCAAAAAGCTCCTGTCGTACGCGCTCAGTCGCGGATTGCTGCCGTCGGATCGGGGCACGCTCGACGCCATGCGCGCGCGGAGCGAGCGGTTCGAGGGCCTGGTCGACGTCATCGTCACGAGTCCGCAGTTCCTGACGAAGAGGGCATCGCCATGAATCGTCGCCGTTTTCTGCAGGGCGCGGGCGTCTGCGTCGCGCTCCCCTGGCTCGAAGCCCTCGCGCAGGGGGACAACGCGGCGCCGCTGCGCTTCGCGGCGCTCTTCATGGGAAACGGCATCAACCAGAAGCACTGGTGGGCGAAGGGGAAAGGCGCGGAGATGGAGCTGGGCAAGAGCCTGGAGCCGCTGGCGCCCTATAAGGCGAAGCTCAACTTCATCACGGGCCTCTTCAACAAGGCGGCCACGCACGTCGGCATCCATCCCGGCCAGACCGGCAACATCCTCTCCGGCGCCCAGCTCCAGCGCGGCGCGGTGCTGCGCGGCGGGGTCAGTGTGGACCAGGTCCTGGCCGCGAAATTCGGCGAGGAGACGCCGACGCCCAGCCTGGTGCTGGGTTGCGAGCAGCCGATCACCGGCTTCCACGAGACGAACTTCTCGATGGCCTACAGTTCGAACATTTCGTGGCAGGACGCGAACTCGCCCGTGCCCATGGAGGTCTATCCGTCGCTCGCGTTCGACAGCCTTTTCGACAACCAGGGCAGCCGCCGCTCGAAAAGCATCCTGGACCGCGTCCGCGACGAGACCGCGTCGCTGCAGCGGGAAGTCAGCGCGACGGACCGGGCGAAGCTGGACGAGTACCTGACGAGCGTGCGCGAGGTGGAGAAGCGGGCGGAGCGGATGCGCGACGACAAATCGAAGGCCGACGGACGCGGGAAGGCCGCGTCGATGAAGCGCCCGGACAACGGCCTGCCGGAGGACATTCGCGAGCACATGCGGCTGATGGGGGACATCCTCGCGCTCGCCTTCCAGTCGGACAAGACGCGGGTGGCGACCCTCCTCCTGTGTCGAGACCTGTCGGGTCTTTTCTATCCGTTCCTGGACGTGCGGACGGCGCACCATCCGACGTCGCACGACGACGAGGGGGACGCCTACGAACGCGTCACGCGGTACTACGTCGGTCAGCTGGCGTACCTGGCGGGGCGGCTGGCGTCGATGGAGGAGGGCGGCTCCACGGTGCTGGACCGTTCCTGCCTGATGTTCCTCTCGAACATGTGGGCCGGAAGCAAGCACGACGCGGGCCGGCTGCCGTTGCTTCTGCTGGGCGGCCTGGGGGGCCGGCTCGAGACGGGCCGGGTGCTTGACTACCTGGGGAAGCCCGACGACGATCGCAAGCTCTGTTCGCTGTATCTGTCGCTGATGGAGCGGATGGGGGTCTCGCAGTCGCGCTTCGGCGACGCGACTTCTCCGCTGGCCGGCCTATGATGCTCCGAACCTGCCCGGCTGTTCTGGGGGCGCTGCTGCTCGCCGGGGCGGGGACGCCGGAGCAGGCCTTCAGCGACTGGACGAGGACGTCGGGGATCGAGGACGGGGTGGCGAAGCACGTCGCCGCATTTCCCAAGGTCTGGATGAGCGGGCTGACGCTCATCGATCTCGACGGCGACGGCGCCCTCGACCTCCACATCGGCAGCCACAGCGGCCCCGCCAATCCCGCGATCGCCTTCCACAACGAGGGGACGGGCCACTTCAACTATATAGACCCCCGGATAGCGGTCCCGCGCGGGCCGCGTCAGAGCGAGCCGCTTCCGTACCCCGGCGGCGAGATCCGGCTGACGTGGGACATCAACGAGGACGGCCGACCCGACCTCCTCTGCTCCTGGCACGACGGCGGCGGCGCGCTCTACCTGAACGAGAAGGACGGCTTCCGCCGCAGCGACCTGATCGATCCCTTCAGCCGCGCGGTCGCGATCGGCGACCTCAACGGCGACGGCCGCGTCGACTATATCGCCGGCCACGACCGCTCCCCCAGGATGACGCTGCTCCTCGGACGCAAGGGCGGCTTCGAGAAACAGGAGCCGGTCGACGGCCTCCTGGAAAGCGGAGCGATCCTCATCGACCTCGACGGCGACGGTCGCCTGGATCTGGTCTGCAGCCAGCGCGGCTACCATGCGACCCAGCGGCGCATCCTGCACAATGAAGGCGGCCTCCGGTTCAGCCCGATGGACAGCGGCCTCGACGAGAACGCCGGCAACATCCACGGCGTCGGCGACCTGAACGGCGACGGCGCGCCCGACCTGGTCTGCATCGAAGGGAAGACCTTCGTCGCGTACCTCAACGACGGGAAGGGTCACTTCAAGGCGAAGTCCGAGCTGCTTCCCGGCCAGGACAAGATCCGCAATAAGCCGCACTACACGAACTGGGGCGGCATGGTGGTGACCGACCTCGACAACGACGGCGTCCCGGACCTCCTGATGAACGGCCGCAACTTCTTTCACGTGTGGCGGGGCCGGGGCGACGGCACGTTCGAGTATATGAACGAGACGTGGGGAATCCCGGACGGGGCGTGGTCGGCGGTCGACGAGGGCCTGTGCTTCGGCGACGTCGACGGCGACGGCCGGCTGGACCTGGTCGTCTGCGGCAGGGAGAAGCAGGTGATCCTCCTCCACAATGACCTGCCGCCGCGCCACTGGCTGCGGGTGCGGCTGGCGGGGAAGGAGGGGAACCGTTGCGCGGCGGGGGCGCGGATCGAGGTCGCCGGCTGGCGCGATCAGGTGGCCATCTGGGGCCGCCAGAGCTTCCATTCCTACTATGCGGCGTCGGCGACGGAGCGCCACTACGGGCTGGGCGACCGCGAGACGGTCGACGTCGCCGTCGTCTTCCACCCTTCGGGGAAGCGCGTCGAGAAGAAGGGTGTGAAAGCCGACCAGACCTTGCTCCTCGAGGAGTAGTGCCAACAATATCCAGGATACTTTCAGCGCTCCGGTGTTAAATACGGGGATTCCAAAGGAGACTTTATGAGCCTGCGCCTTGCCCTCGCCGCCCTTGTCCTCCTCAGCTCCGCCGCGCTCGCCGACGATCCGCCTGCGATTCCCGCGAAGCCGATCGCCGAGAAGAAGGAGCTGCTGTTCTCCGACGACTTCCAGGGCACCGAGCCTGCCGCCGTGTGGCATAAGGTCGTGCCCACGTTCGCCGTCGTCGACGGCGCGCTCAAGGGCACGCAGACGCGCGACAAGAACGTGCCCGCCGCCGACGGCAAACCCGCTCAGACCGCCCACGCCGCCGTCCACGGCCTCGAAATCCCCACGAAGGACTCCATCGTCGAGGTCCGCATCAAGCTCGAGGGCGCGACGATGGTCGACGTCGAATTCGACGACCGCAAGTACACGGGCTGCCACTACGGCCACATCTGCCGCGCTCAGGTGCGCCTCGACAAGGTCACGATCATCGACGAAAAAGAAGGCAGCATGCGGAACGACATCTACGAGATGAAGAAGGACCCCGCCAACAAGGCCGAGGTCGCCAAGCTGCTCGTCGGCCGCAGCGCGACCTTCCCCGTGAAGCTGGAGCAGGGCAAGTGGTACACCTACACCGTCGAGACGGTCGGCGACGAGATGCGCGCATCGATCGACGGCGTCGCGGTCGGCTACCTGAAGTCGCCGGGCATCGGACATGCGACCAAGTCCAAGATCGAGCTCGGCGTGGCGGGCAAGGACGGGTACTTCGACGACATCAAGGTGTGGAACGCGGAGCCGGCGAAGCCCTAGGTTCTACCCGCCGTAGTTCATGCCGGTTGTCGCGAGGACCA
>DASQOM010000175.1:0-6902 GCA_035644495.1 Planctomycetota bacterium
GAGATGGTGGGGGAATGCCGCTGGGTGGTCAAGGCGCTGCGCCAGAAGGCGGCCCTCCTGATGGCGCTGGAACCCAAGGTTGCTCCGCTGGCGGCCGAAATCCGGGCGCGCACCCAGAAGATCCTGCGCGGCGGCGCGGCCTACGAAGGTGCGCGGCACTGAGCGCGATCAGCGGTTCAGGACCGCGGCCCCGACCAGGGCGGCGAGCAGCAGGATCCCGATCCCGACGATGCCGATCCACATCCCCTTTGGCATCGGCGCGGAGGGACGGGTGCCGGGAGTGACGAAGTCGCCGCATCGGGGGCATCGCGTCGCATCGCCGTACATTTCACCGCCGCACCGGGGACACCAGAACTCGCCGGCATCGTCCGCTTCGGGGTGGTATTCGGGCTCTCCGGCGTCGGAGAAGTCGTCCTCTTCGTCGGAGTCGCCCTCGGACTCCATCGTCTTCTTCATCCCGCGGAGAGTATATCCCTCTCCCGGGTTCTGCGGCTCTCGAACCCAATCCGAGCACCATGTGCTACCATTTGATCCGGTGGGAGTCACTTTTGGGTGGGGGTTGGGATGAACAACAGAACCAAGGCGATCTGGGGCGGGATCGGCATGATGGTCGGGGCGGTGGTGTGGTTCGTGCTCGGCTGGATGGCCGGCCGCATCTTCTTCTATCCGCCGATCCTCTTCGTGATCGGCGCCGTCAGCCTCGGCAAGGGCCTCTTCGCCCCCGCCGAGACCAAGGGCGAATAGGTCGCCGCGGGCTCAGGACCGGCAGATCCGCACGACCGTGTCCCAGGTCCGCGTCGTGATGTCCTTGCCGAACGTCTTCTCCAGAAGCGTCATGAAGACCGGGCCGCGGGGACTGGCGACGTAGGCGCTGAAGACCTCCGCGTTCCGCAGCGCGAGGATGCGGGCGCCGTCGAACTCGACGGGAAACTTCGGCGTCGACGCCGGCGTTCCCCGGAGGAACGTGACCACGCGCTTCGATCCCGTCTTCAGACGGAACGCCTCATAAGGGTCTTCGGCGAGCAGCTTCCGGAGCGCGTCGACCGGACGGACGATGGTGAAGAACGCGCGGCCGAGCCGCCGCTCCATCCCGGCTTCGGCGCGCTTCTCGATCGAGGCGGGCGAGCCGGCGGGGGCGCTGAAAAGGACGTTTCCGCTTCCGAGCACCGTGCGCACGTCGCCGAACCCCGCCTTCTCGAAGGCGGACTTCAACTCCGTCATCTTCGCGTTCAGCGGGCTCACGCCCCGGAGCAGCGCGACGAACGCGGTCACGGCGATTTCAGGGGGCGGAGCCGATAGCAGGCCATCTCCGTCCCGTTGCGGACGATGATGCGGTCCTGCGCGACCGCCGGATGGTTCCAGGTCTTGCCCTCGATCGAGGGGATGCGGACGATCTCCCCCGGCTCCTGAGGTTTCGCCTCGACGAGCGCCAGCTCGCCCTTCTCCGAAATCAGGATCAGAAGACCCTGGTCGGCCAGCAGGATCAGCTGGCCGTTCCCATAGCGGCCCTTGCGCCAGACGCGCTCGCCGGTCCGGAGGTCGACGCAGGCCAGGACGCCTTCGTCGAAGCCGTACACGTGTCCGTCGTGCAGGACGAAGTTGCTGAACGAGGGCCGGAACTTCGCCGTCGACCACAGCTCCGCCGCGTTCCACTTCCCGCCCTCCTCCTTCAGTTCGAGCAGCGCGAGGCCCTGGCCGGCGGCCACCAGCACCCGGGTGTCGTCGACGGGGCTGGACTGGAGCATCGGGATCACGGCTTCGCTGGGGTTCGGGCGCTCCCAGAGCGTCGCGCCGTCGGCGACCGCGAGCGCCGCCAGCGACTTGTTGTCGGACATCAGGAGCTGCGGCTTGCCGCGGACCGTCAGCAGCTGCGCGGACGCATAGCTCTCCTTGCCGGCCAGCTTCGTCCAGACCGGCGTCCCGGTCGCGGCGTCGAGGGCGACGATCCCGCTCGCGCTGGGTCCGCCCGCGAAGACGATGACCTTGCCGTCGACGACGAGCGGGGACGCGGCATATCCCCACTGCGGGGGCGTCGCGGCGCTCCCCTGATGGAGATCGCGCCTCCAGACGACGTTCCCCGTCGAAGCCTCCAGGCAGTTGACGATGCCGCTTCCGCCGAGCGTGTAGAGGCGGCCCTCGCGGAAGGTCGGCGTCGCGCGCGGCCCGGCGCCCGCGATGCCCTCGGTGAAGCGCGCCTGGTCCTCGTGCGCCCAGACTTCCCTTCCGGATTCAGCCTCATAGCAGACGACGGCCTCCGACTCGCCGCGCTGCTCCTGCGTGACGAGGAAGCCGTCGATGAGGACGGCGCTCGACCAGCCGGGCCCCGCGCGGTGCTTCCAGAGGAGCGTCGGGGGCACGTCCTTCCAGTTGGTCTCGATGCGCAGGCCGTGGACGACGCCGTCGCGCCGCGCGCCGCGGAATTCCGGCCAGTCGCCGGACTTCAGGGACCAGGCTTTCGTCGACGTCGGCGCGGCGGCGTTCCGGCTCGCGAGGTAGGCGGCCTCCTCGGTCGGGGTCCAGCGCCAGCTCGTGGAGGAGCGGAGGCGGCCGTCGAGGCCGTCCCAGCGGATGAGGTCGAAGTAGAGGAAACCGCCCAGGATTCCTGCGGAGAGAACCGCCACGGCGGTTCGGGGCTTCCAGAGCCGGGCGAGGTAGATCCAGAGCGCACCGGCCGTCAGGACGGGCGGGACGGACGTCATGAGAAAGCCCATCGCCTGGAACGATTTGTGGGAGAGGAGGATGCCGAGCGCGGCGCCGGAAAGGATGAGGCCGAGCCCGAGAAGCCGGACGCGGCCCGGGAGAGTCCCGTTGGAGAGCCAGAGGACCAGGAACAGCACGAGGAACAGCAACGCGCTGAGCGCCCCCGACAGGAAGCGCGCGAACATGGGCATGTCCATCTGCGCGTTGACGATCTGGAAAATCCAGTAGACGCCGGCGAGCGCGGCAGTCGGCCAGCCGCGGTAGGGTTTGGGGGCGGGGATCGCTTCAGAGGCCATGGGATCTTCCCTCTCAAAGTCTTTCCGCGTGAACGCGCGGGGGGCGGCTCACAATCCCTGATATTTCTTTCGCAACCGCACGCGGATCAGCTCCGCCAGTATATTGACGGCGAGCGTCGCGCCGAACAAGAGGAGAGCGGACAGGGAGAGGACCCCCCACAACGTGTCTCCCTCCGGGCAGCACGGAATTTCAACGGCGATGTCGGTGGTCAGGGACCGGAATCCGACATAGGGCCAGAGGCTGAGGGTCGGCGTATTGCCCGTGGCCATGAGGACGATGATGGTTTCGCCCGCCGCGCGGGTGAAACCCAGGAGCACCGTGGAAACGATGCCGGACCCCGCCGTGGGGAGCACGATCCTCAGCGCCGTTTGCCCGGGCGAGGCCCCGAGCGCGAGCGAGCCGGCGACCAGGTGCCGCGGCACTCCCGAGAAGGCGTCCGCCGCGATCGTGAAGATGGTGGGAATCACGGCGAAGCCCAGCGCGGTGCCGACGACGACGGAGTTCCGCTGGTCGAAGGTGGTCTGGATCCACCGTGGATAACCCCCCCCCGGAACGGTGCTCTCGAGGAAGTAGCCCAGTTCCAAAGCTCGACCAAGTCCAGGAACAGGAGGACCAGCACGGTCGGGAGCGCGAGGAATACCAGGGTTGCGACGGAGGCGGCGAGGAGGTGGGCCAGGAGGTCGACGAGCTTCCGGCGGGCGAGTCGCGACCGGCTCGAGCTCGTCGTCATGATTCAGCCTTGCGGCGGATGATGGATGCCCGGCACCCGACTCCCTTTAAGAAAAAAGCCCCGGCAGGGACTGGTCCCCCGCCGGGGTTGTTGGAATCCGTCGGCCTTTATTTTGAGGACTTCACGGTGTCGGCCAGCTTCTGGACGAGCGGCACCATCGCCTCGTCCATCGGGTGCCCGTCCCACTTGACCAGGCCGTCGGGCCCGATCACGAACGCGTGCGGGATGCCCGTGACATTGTAGGCTTCGCCCGACGTGGACCCGTAGCCCACGGTGTAGTTCATCTTCATGTCCTTGGCGAACTTCTCGACCTTGCTGAGCGGCTCGTCGGTCAGGCCGATGATCTCGAGCTTGGACTTGTCGATCTTGTCCCGGAGGCTGACCAGGTGCGGGATCGACGCCCGGCAGGGCGGGCACCAGGTCGCCCAGAACTCCACGATGACGACCTTGCCCTTGAGGTTCTCGAGGGTGACCGCCTCGGAATTCAGCCATCCTTTGGCGTTGATCTCCTTGGGTTTCTTGCCGTCCTGGGCCTGGACGAGCATGGCACCGAGCGCGAGCAGGAGCGCCGTCGTGAACGCGTACCGCATGGTCAATCTCCTAAGGTTGTGTCGTGTTCTATTGTAACGACACCGGAGGAGGAGTGTATTCATGAAAAATGTTCCCGCTCCCCGGCCCGGGAGGCCCGGGTCATGAACCAGCAGGGCACCCCGAGGACCGGCTCGCGGCGGGCGACGGAAAAGCCCTCGCGCTCGTAGAACGGCACGTTCGCGTCCCGGTCCGTCTCCAGATACGCCGCCGTCCGCTCCCGATCCATCCGCGCGCAGAACGAGCGCAGCAGCGCGGTGCCGATCCCCTTCCCCCGCATCGACCGCGGTACCGCGAGGGGTCCGAAGTGCCAGTGAGGATGCGACGGGTCCCGCCGCGTGAACTCGGCCGCCAGCTCGTGGAGCCGCAGCGCGATGGACAGCGAATGGCGCATCGCCAGGGACGGGACGATCATCAGCCGCTCGAAAAACCCGAGGCGGCATTCGCCCGGAGCGACCCGTCCGCAGACGCCGACCAGCCGCTCGTCTTCGAACGCGCCTTCGAGGGCGCCGCCCCGGAACACGCGTCGGACGGCGCCCTCGAAGAGGCGGGTCAGGGCCCGCTCGCGATCCTCGGTGCTCCTGTCGATCACCGTCATATAGAGGGGGTTGTCCCTCAACCCGTTCGCGAGGAGCGACGCCGCCGCCGGCAGATCGTCTTCGGTCAGGTCGCGCAGGTTCACGGCGACAGATGGGCGACGTCGTTCCAGCGCTCGACGACGGGGTCGCCCGAGTGGGGATCGATGGACAGGAAGGAGAGCGAGGCGGGATCGAGGGAGAAATGCGCGCCGGTGTCGGGGGCGATCCCCACCCAGCGGGCCATCAGGACTCGGAGGAAATGCCCGTGGGAGAAGACGACGGCGTTTCCGCGGACGGACTTCAGGAGCGCCACCACCCGGTCGGCCCGAACGACCACGTCCTCGAGATGCTCCCCGCCGGGACAGCCGTCGCGGAAGATGCGCCAGTCGGAGCGCCTGGCACGGATCTCCGCGCTGCGCAGGCCCTCATATTCCCCGTAGTTCCATTCCTGAAGATCGTCGATGACGGCGGCGATCGCCCCGAAGCCGCAGATTTCGCAGGTCTTCTTCGCGCGCTGGAGAGGGCTGGTGAACACGGTGGTGATGCCGAGACTCCGAAGACGCCCTCCGAGTTTCGCCGCCGCCTGTTCGCCGGCCGGAGTCAGGGGAATGTCGGTGCGCCCGGTGTGCTGCCCCGAAAGGGACCACGCCGTCTGTCCGTGCCGGGCCAGACCGATCAGAGGGCTCTGTTCGCTCATGCGCTCGACGGCCGCATCGCCGCGGATCGTACCGGAAAGCGGCCGGCCCCGCCAACCAAACCGCTCCGGAGGCTGTGAAGATCGCTTAAAGGGGAGATTCACGATCCTTGAAGGAGGCGTCGAATCCTTGACGGTTCCGGCGTGGCTGAACTATGGTGATAGCGCGACCGGACGGAAGGAGTCTGTGGTGTCCGGTCGATCAGCCGTTCCCGTCCCTTCCCCCCGTCGACCCTCCAGGAGACCGTCATGCGAAAGAAAGTGAGCTCCGGCTCGTTCTCCGTCCAGGCGATCGCGGGTACTCATGTCGTGCTGCTCGGCATGAATCTCGCCAAGGCCCAGTGTCCCGGCCTGCTGGGATTCGGGATCCGGCGCACCGATCACACCGAAGGCGAAACGTACTGGCTGAGCGGATACAAGACCTTCGCGACCGTCGTGCCGCAACCCGCCAAGGGCGTTCTGTACTCCACCCAGAAGCATCCCATCCAGGGCTTCACGTGGTCGGACTTCTCCGCGAAACCCTCGCACGACTACACCTACGAGGTGATCGCGATCCGCGGGACGCCGACGACACCGAAGGAAGGCCAGAAGGTCTCGGTCAAGGTGACGACCGAGGGGACCAGGGTTCCGGACAGCATCCATCACGTCCACTTCAATCGCGGAGCGGCTGCGTCGCAGGAATACACGCGGCGCTTCGGCGACCGCCGGCCCGACGAGGTCGGCCAGGAGGCCTACGACTGGCTGTCGCGCGGCGCGGCGGAGGCGATCGGAAGCTTCCTCCTCCGGGCCGCGGACTCCGGATGGGGGCTGCTTGTCGGAGCCTATGAGTTCACCGAGCCGCGCATCCTGCTCGCGCTCAAGGACGCATGGAAGAACCGGAAGGTCGACGTGCAGATCCTCTATCACGCCGTCAACGACGACCAGAAGAAGGCCAATGAGAAGGCGATCTCGGACAATGGACTGGGCCCCGTCTGTCAGCCGCGGAAAGCGGTCGGCCTGACCCTGTCGCACAACAAGATCATCATCCTCACCAAGGGCGGCGTCGCCCAGGCGGTGCTGACCGGGTCGACCAACTTCAGCATCGGCGGCGTCTACGGCCACAGCAACGTGGTCCATATCTGCGAGGACACCGGGATCGCGGACCAATACAAGTCCCTGTGGGAGGAGCTGGAGAAGAACCGGCCGAAGAAGACGGCGGCGCCGGACATCGACGCCGCGTCGCCGGAGCCGCCGAGCCCTCCCCCGAAAGGGACCCGGCCGATCTTCAGTCCGCGTCCCGACCTGGACGCGCTGAACTGGTACGCCGCGGCGGCGA
>DASQOM010000176.1:0-17894 GCA_035644495.1 Planctomycetota bacterium
GGCTACGGCGGCCTCGCGAAGGACCACGAAGGCCACCAGGTCGCAACCTACTTCAACTCGATCGGCGTCAGCGCCTTCGTCCTGAGCTATCGACTCGCGCCGAAGTACCATCATCCCTGCATGATGCTGGACGTCCAGCGCGCGCTTCGGACCGTCCGGTCGCGGGCCGCGGAATGGAAGGTCGACCCGGCGCGCATCGGCGTGATGGGGTTCTCGGCGGGCGGCCATCTCACCTCGATCGCGGTCACGCACTTCGACGACGGCAAGGCCGACGCGGAGGACCCCGTCGAGAAGGTCAGCTGCCGGCCGGACTTCGGCGTGCTCATCTATCCGGTGATCGTGCTGGACAAGCCTTATACCCATCAGGGCTCGCGCAAAAACCTGCTCGGCGACAAGCTCAACGATGCGGAGCTGAACGAGGATCTGTCGTGCGAGAAGCGGGTGACGGCGAAGACGCCGCCCTGCTTCCTGCTGCATACGTCGGGCGATACCGGCGTCCCGCCGGAGAACAGCATCGACTTCTACCTCGCTCTTCGGAAAGCGAAGGTGCCGTGCGAACTTCACATCATCGAGAAGGGACAGCACGGCTTCGGGATGTCGTCCAAGGACCCGGTGCTGCAGACCTGGCCCGACCGGCTGACCCAATGGCTCGGCTCGCGCGGCCTGCTGAGGAAGGGCTAAGGATGAAGACGCTGGCGCTCCTGGCGCTCCTGGCGGCCCCCGCTGCCGCGCCCGAATACCTCTGGCCCAAGGGCGCTCCGGGCGCCGTCGGCGAAGAGGAGAAGGACAAGCCCTCGATCACGGCGTTCCTGGCGCCCGAGGACAAGGCGACCGGCGCCGCCTGCATCGTCTGTCCCGGCGGCGGCTACGGCGGCCTGATGACGTCCTACGAGGGCGACGAAGTCGCGCAGTGGCTCAACGGCATCGGCGTCCACGGCTTCGTGCTCCGGTATCGGCTCGGGCCCCGCTATCACCATCCCGCGATGATGAACGACGTGAACCGCGCGGTCCGGATGCTTCGCGCGAGGGCGGCCGAGTGGAAGATCGACCCCGACAGGATCGGCGTCTGGGGCTTTTCCGCCGGAGGGCATCTCGCGGCCACCGCGGCGACGCATTTCGACGACGGCAAGCCCGACGCCGAGGACCCGATCGAGAAGGTCAGCAGCCGGCCCAGCTTCGCGATCATGACGTATCCCGTGATCAGCCTGATCGCTCCTTATACCCATATGGGGTCGACCAAGAACCTGCTCGGGGACAAGGTCAACGACATGGAGCTGCGCACGTTCCTGTCGCCGGAGAAGCAGGTGACGGCGAAGACGCCGCCGTGCTTCCTGATGCATACGTCGGAGGACGGCGTGTCGGCCGAGAACAGCATCGACTTCTACGCGGCCCTGAAGAAGGCGAACGTGCCCGCGGAACTGCATATCTACGAGAAGGGCAAGCACGGCTATGGCCTGGGGCTCAAGGATCCCGTCCTCAAGAGCTGGCCGGATCGCCTGACGGACTGGCTGCGCGTCCGGGGCATGCTGAAGAAGTAGCCGATGTCCGGCCGGAAGATCGCGCTGATCCTCCCCGTCCTGATGACAGTCGTGTTCATCGCCATCGTCGGGTGGCATTCGGAACCCGCGCCGGCTCTGCCGGAGGGGGACGTCGAGTTCAGCGCCGCAGATCCGCCTTCTTCCGCGGGGAAGCCGCCGGAGACGTCGACATCGGAGAGTCCGGTGGAGGCCGTGGCGCCCTCGTCGCCCCGATCGGGGTGGCTTCGCATCACGCTCGATCTGGACGGATTGAAGGAGTCCGGGTCGTTCCGGGCCTCGGCGATCGACCGGGAAGGATCGGTCGAAGAATCCGTCAGCCACACGGACCTCAACCAGTTCGACCTCGGCCCTCTGTCGCCGGGGCTGAAGGCCGTCCTGCTGTATTCGCCGGGCGGCCTGTGGAGTCCGATGACCGCCACGGCCACGATCATCGGAGGCGCGGACACGTCGATCGTTCTGCGCATCTCAAAGCCGGTCTATGTGGAGGGCCGTGTGGTGGACGCCCGGGGCACCGCGGTCGACGACGTCCTCGTGGAGTCCCGGCAGATGATTCCGTTCCCGGACGGGTTTGTTCCGGTTCTGAACGAGCATCGGACCGGGGGAGGCGGGGGTGCCCGCACGGCAGGATCCCGCCGGCTCCGCTCCGTGTACAGCTACTCGTATACCGTCGACGCGAACGGGGTGACGCTCACCCAGGGATTCGGCGCCGACCGAGAGGGCCGCTTCAGGGTTCCGGCGAAGCCGGGGTCCGCCCCCCTGGTCCTCCGCGTCCGGCGCGGGGCGGAGATCCTCCGGGAGGAAGCCGTGCTGCCCTCGGCCGCCGATCTCCGCATCGTGATTCCTGGGGCCGCCGAAGCCCCGAAGTAGTCGTTGACTTCGAAGTCGACCCTGCCTATACTCGCCTTCCTGATGAGCCCGACCCCTCGAGTTACCCGGATTATTCGACTTCCCCTGAGGTAGGGGGCGCGCTCAGACCATCCGCAGAACTTCTGAAACCCGCGCTCCCGCAATGGAGCGCGGGTTTTTTTTAGCCTTGAAAGGAGCCCCGGGGTCTCGTAGGATTGTCGGCCTTCCCCCCGGAGAATCGACTCGGACATGACGCTGCCCAGCGACACAATCAAGAAAGGCCCCTCCCGCGCCGGCGCCAGGGCCATGTGGAAGGCCACCGGGCTGACCGACATCGACCTCGACAAGCCCCTGGTCGCCGTCTGCCATACCTGGACCGACGTGACCCCCTGCAGCATCAATCAGCGCCACCTGGCCGAGAAAGTCAAGGAGGGCATCCGGGCCGCCGGCGGGACCCCCATCGAGTTCAACTCCATCACCGTGACCGACGGCATCGCGATGGGCACGGAAGGCATGAAGTGCTCCCTGATCTCCCGCGAGATCGTCACCGACTCCTTCGAGCTGGCCGTGCGCGGCCACCTGCTGGACGCGGTCGTCTGCATCTCCGGCTGCGACAAGACCATTCCCGCGACGGCCATGACGCTGGCGCGGCTCAACCTCCCCGGCCTGACCCTGTATTCGGGCTCGATCGCCCCCGGCGTCCTCACCAGCGGCAAGGTGGTGACCATCCAGGACGTCTATGAGGCGATCGGCGCCTGCGCGGCGGGGAAGATCGACGCGGCCGCGCTCAAGGAGGTCGAGGACAAGGCCTGCCCCGGCGCCGGCGCCTGCGGCGGCCAGTTCACCGCGAACACGATGTCGATGGCCCTCACGATGCTCGGGCTCTCGCCGATGGGCCTGAACGACATTCCCGCGACGGATCCCGCGAAGGACGCGGGCTGTGTCGAGGCCGGCAAGCTCGTCATGGAGCTCCTGAAGAAGAACCTGCGGCCGCGCGACATCGTCACGAAGAACGCCCTGCACAACGCGATCACCGGGGTCGTGGCGAGCGGCGGCTCGACGAACGGCGTGCTGCATCTGCTGGCGATCGCCCGCGAGGCCGGCGTCAAGCTGTCCATCGACGACTTCGACCGGATCTCCGAAAAGACGCCGATCATCGTGGACCTCAAGCCCTGGGGTCGCTTCGTGGCGACGGACTTCCACGCGGCCGGCGGCCAGCGGCTCTTCGCGAAGAACCTGAAGGACGGCGGCTACCTGAAGGACGAGATGACCGTCACGGGGCGGACGATGTTCAAGGAAGTCGAGTCCGCGATGGAGCAGGTCGGGCAGACGGTGATCTTCACGACCGACAAGCCCAAGAAGAAGACCGGCGGCATCGCGGTCCTGCGCGGCGACCTCGCGCCCGAGGGCTGCGTCATCAAGCTGTCCGGCAGCGAGAAGAAGACCCATACCGGCCCGGCGCGCGTCTTCGACTGCGAAGAGGACGCATTCGCCGCCGTGCAGGCGCGGAAGATCAAGGCCGGCGACGTCGTCATCATCCGCTACGAAGGCCCCAAGGGCGGGCCGGGGATGCGGGAGATGCTGCAGGTGACGGGCGCCATCGTCGGCCAGGGCCTCGGTGCCGACGTGGCGCTGATCACGGACGGCCGCTTCAGCGGCGCGACCTACGGCTTCATGGTGGGCCACGTGGCCCCCGAAGCCGCCAACGGCGGGCCGATCGCGTTCGTGAAGGACGGCGACGTCGTCACGATCGACGCGGTGAAGCGCCGCATCGACGTGAAAGCGGATCTCAAGAAGAGGATGAAGGGCTGGAAGCCGCCCCAGCCCAATTATACGTGGGGCGTCCTGGCGAAGTACGCGGCGACGGTCTCCTCCGCATCGGAGGGGGCGGTGACGATCCCCATCGGATTGGTGAACGGAGGAACGAATGGCCACCAAGATGTTCTGGGAAAAGGACGCAAAGCCAAAAGCGCTCGACGGTAAGCGCATCGTCGTCCTGGGCTACGGCAGCCAGGGGCGCGCGCATGCGATGAACCTGCGCGACAGCGGCTGCAACGTGGGGCTCGGCCTCCGTCCGGACGGCAAGACCTGGGCGCAGGCGACCGAGGACGGCTGGACCCCCGAGGAGCCCGGCGCCGCGGTCAAGACGGCGGACGTGGTCTGCGTCCTCGTCCCCGACATGCAGCAGGCGGCCCTCTATAAGGACGTGATCTCGCCCAACCTCAAGAAGGGCGGCACGGTCCTGTTCGCGCACGGCCTGAACATCCACTACGGGCAGATCAAGCCGTCGCCCGACACGGACATCATCATGGTCGCGCCCAAGGGCCCCGGCGGCCTGGTGCGGCGCCAGTACGCGGAAGGCAAGGGCGTGCCCTGCCTGGTCGCGGTTTATCAGAACCCCTCGGGCAAGGCCTTCGACAAGGCCCTCGCCTATGCGCACTTCATCGGCGGCACGCGCGCGGGCTGCATCCAGACGACCTTCGGCGAGGAGACCGAGACGGACCTCTTCGGCGAGCAGGTCGTGCTCTGCGGCGGCGTCACGGAGCTGATCGCGAAGGGCTGGGAGACGCTGGTCGAGGCCGGCTACAAGCCCGAGGTCGCGTACTTCGAGTGCCTGCACGAGGTCAAGCTGATCGTCGACCTGATCTATGAAGGCGGCTTCGCGCGGATGCATCAGTTCGTCAGCGAGACGGCCAAGTACGGCGACCTGACCCGCGGCCCGCGCATCGTGGACGCGCACGTGAAGGAAGAGATGAAGAAGATCCTCGAGGAAATCCGCTCCGGCCAGTTCGCGCGCGAGTGGGTGCTCGAGAACCAGGCGAACCGCCCGGTGTACCAGAAGCTTCTGGAGCGCGACCTGAACCATCCGATCGAGGCGGTGGGCAAGGAGCTGCGCGCGCGGATGTCGTGGCTGCAGCCGCAGGCGGCGGTGGCGCCCAAGAAGGCGGCCAAGGCCGAAAAGGACGGCAACGGTGCCGAGAAGGCCCCGAAGGCCGAGAAGCCCAAAAAAGTGAAGGCGTAAAGGGAGGAGAAGTTCGATGCCGGAAATGAGCGGCGCCAGTTTCGTGTGTCGGTCCATCGAGGCCGAGGGGATCGACACGATCTTCGGCTACCCCGGCGGCGCGATCATGCCGTTCTATGACGCCCTCGTCGGCGCCAAGTTCAAGCATATCCTCGTCCGGCACGAGCAGGGCGCGGCGCTCGCCGCGGTCGGCTACGCCCGGTCCTCCGGCCGGGTCGGCGTCTGCGTCGCCACCTCCGGCCCCGGCACGACGAACCTGGTCACCGGCATCGCCGACGCCTTCATGGATTCGGTCCCTATCGTCGCGATCACCGGCCAGGTGCGTTCGCACCTGATCGGCACCGACGCGTTCCAGGAAGTGGACATTTTCGGCATCACGCTGCCGATCGTGAAGCACAGCTTCCTCGTGCGGCGGGTGCAGGATCTTCCCGAGATCATGCTCCAGGCGTTCCGGATTGCCCGCAGCGGGCGGCCCGGACCCGTGCTGGTGGACATCCCCCGAGATGTGCAGGAGGCGAAGGCTGATCTCAAGCTCCTCCCCCGCAATCTTGAGGAGGAGCGCCCCCCCGCGCCGGCGGCCGCCGAGATCGACAAGGCGATCGCGCTGCTGAAGGCGTCGCGCAAGCCGGTCCTGTACGTGGGCGGCGGCGTGGGCATGGCCAACGCCGTAGAGGAGTTCCGCGGGCTGGTCAAGGCGACGCAGATTCCCGTGGTGCACACGCTGAAGGGGCTGGGCACGCTCCCGTACAACGATCCTCTGTTCCTGGGCATGCTCGGCATGCACGGGTTCAAGCAATCCAATCTCGCCGTGCAGGAATCGGACCTGCTGATCTGCATCGGCGCGCGCTTCGACGACCGTGCGACGGGGAAGCTCGCCGAGTTCGCCCCGAACGCGAAGGTGATCCATATGGACGCCGACCCGTCGGAGATCGGCAAGCTCCGCGCGTCGCAGGCGAAGATCGCGGGCGACATCCGTCCGGCGCTGAAGGCGCTGACGATGCCGCTGCCGCAGATCGCCGAGTGGCGCGAGCATTGCCTCAAGAACAAGCAGGCCTACGCGTGGAAGTACAACGCGCCGGGCGACGGCGTCTACGTCCCCGCCATGCTCAAGGAGCTGGCGGACAAGGCGGACGACAAGACGATCATCGCGTGCGACGTCGGCCAGCATCAGATGTGGGTGGCGCAGCACTACGGCTTCCGCCGCCCGGAGCATCACCTGACGAGCGGCGGCTCCGGCACCATGGGCTTCGGCCTTCCCGCGGCGATCGGCGCCGCACTGGCCCGCCCGGACTGCCGGGTCATCTGCGTGTCGGGCGACGGCTCCATCATGATGAACATCCAGGAGATGGCGACGCTCAAGCGCTACAACATCCCGGTGAAGATCCTCCTCGTCGACAACCAGGCCCTGGGCATGGTCCGGCAGTGGCAGGAGCTGTTCTTCGCCAAGAAGTACAGCGAGATCGACCTCTCCGACAACCCCGATTTCGTCCGCCTGGCGGAGGCCTTCGGCATCCCGGCCTTCTTCGTGCGGGAGCGGAAGGACGTGCCTCGCGCGATCGACCGGCTGCTCAACGAGCGCGGACCGCTCCTGGCCCACGTGGCGATCGAGCAGGCTGAGAACGTCTGGCCTCTAGTTCCTCCCGCCAAGAACAACGCCGAGATGGTGATCGGCGACCACAACAAATGAGCCATACGCTGCTGGTCCAGGTGAAGAAGACCGAGGGGTCCATCCTCCGTCTGCTCGGCCAGATCGGGCGGCGGGGATACGACATCCTCGGCGTCACGGCGAAGCTCACGGCGGACGGCCGCTCGTTCGACGTCGTCATCGATTTCGAGCCGATTATGCCGGCGCCTCCCGCGCCGCCGCAGCCGCGGCCGGCCGACGTCCTGCCCGCGCTCGTGGCGAAGCTGGTGGATGTGCAGCGCGTCGAGCTCCGCAGTCCGGGCGAGCGTCCCGAGGCGGCGAAGCCGGCCGATTCCAAGGCGAAGGCCGGCAAGCCCGGCGAGATGGCCTGGGAAGAATAATGATGTCGCCCGACACGCAGAAGAAGATCGACGCGTACTGGGCCGGCTATTTCGGCTGCAGCGACGCGGACCTGAACGGGAAGGAGACGAAGGTCTTCACCCACCAGGCGCTGGGCACCTTCGACGGCGCCCTGGTCTTCCGCCGCAAGGACGCCTGCATCGTCTCCGTCCCGGCCACCACGCCGGACATCGAGCGTTCGAAGCTGCGCGGGGCGACGCCCGCCGACGCGTTCAACGCCGCCTTTCTGTCGCGGACGTTCGTCATCAGCTCGGACAAGGTCACCGGCCCCGCGTGGGTCGGGTTTGCCGACCGCGGCGGCTTCAAGCCCGTGAAGAGCGACGCGCGCCTCCTGACGCCGGCCGACGAGGCTGCGACGCGGGAGCTGGCGGAGGGCTGCGGCGAGACGGCCTGGAAGCAGTCGAAGATCGCCGTCGACCGCCTGACGAACTTCGGCCTCTTCGCGGGCGGAAAGCTCGTGGCGGCGTCGGGGTACCTGAATCTCGCCGGCCAGCTCGCCTATATCGGGGTCATCACGCATCCCGACCATCGCGGGAAGGGCTATGCGCGGATGGTGGCGTCGGCGAGCATGTCGCACGCGCTGGAAGTCCACCTGCTCCCGATGTGGCGGACGCTCGACGCGCACGCGTCCGCCGTCAAGCTGGCGGGGACGCTGGGCTTCGAGAAGTACGCGGCGACGCTGGACGTGCAGTTGACGGAAGACGAATTCTGAAGTACGGCATCAGGCATCCGTAACGCAACATCCCCCCGCGCGGCGACAACCCTCCCCATGCCGGGCTGGTTTCGGCAGCTCCCCCCGGAGAAGAGGAAGGGGGGGCGACTTCACTGATGCGGGATGCCCGCAGAGCCGTTACTCCAGCAGGCGGAGGAATTTGCCCTCGCGCGTGAAGCACGAGAGCCGGTGGTTGTCGCTGTCGGCCACCCAGAGATTGCCGTCGGCGTCGAAGGCCAGCTGCTTGGGATCGTTGAGCTCGCCGGGCTTGCTGCCCGGTCCGCTGAACGTCCGCTTGAAGCGGCCGTCCAGATCCGTCACCTGGATCCGGCTGTTGTGGCGGTCGCCGATGAACAGCTCCGTGCCGTCGGGCGACACCAGCAGGTCGTCGCAGAGGCGGTACTCGCCGGGCTGATCGTGGCGCCAGTAATCCCAGGCGCAGCCGGCGCCGGCCGTCCCCAGGAACACCAGGAACGCCGTCCACGCGAGCTGCGGCTTCCGCAGGGCGATGAAGGCGGCCAGGCTGATCACGGCGCAGGGCAGCGTCACGTACAGGATGTACGGGAACATGACGGCGTGCCCGATCCGGAACTGCTCGACCCCGTCCTTGGAGCAGCACGACAGGTAGCCGCGCTTGTCGAGCGAGACGTAGACGCGGTCCTTCCAGACCATGACCGACTGCGGGTCCTGCGGCACGCTCCACGTGCGGAGGAACTTCGCGTCCTTGTCGAACACGTTGATGCGGCGGTTGTGCTCGTCGGTCATGTAGACGTCGCCGTTCACGTCCCGCCAGATGCCTTCGGGTCCGTCCATCTGTCCCGGGGCGTCGCCTTGGGAGCCGAACGTGCGGAGGAGCTTCGGCTTGTCGCCGGCCGCGTCGAACTCGACCCCGTTATGCACCGCGGTGGTGAACACGTGGAAGGGCTCGGGGACGCGGATATAGAGGCCGCGGCAGAATTGGCTCGTCTGGCCCTTGCCGTCGCGGTAGCCGTCGAGGGTCTTGAACTCCTTCAGCAACTTGCCCGTCTTGTCCAGGATCATGAAGTTGCCGTCGTCCTGGTTGGCGACGTAGATGTTCCCCAGGCTGTCGAAGGCCACGCCTTCGGGGTTCTGGAAGCGGCCGGTCGAGGCCGCGTGCTTCGAGCCGAGCTTCAACCCCTTCTTCAGGGGGTTGCGGAGGACGGCGCCGACGGCGACCAGGACGACGACGGCGCCGATGAGGAGCAGCTGGGTTTTGCGGGTCATGGCGACATCTTAGTGGCTTCGCCCGCCGCGGCAAGGTCTATCCGGAGCGGATGAAGAAAACGTCATCCTCCCGTCATTTCCGGTCGCCGTGGCAGCAGAGGTCGATGACGACGGCCGAGGCGATGACGAGGATGGGGTCCTCGCCGTGGGGAACCTCGATGCCGTAGGTGTCGTTGAAGGCCAGGAACTTTCGCGACACCGTCGCGACGCGCCGGCCCTGCCGGGAGAATTCGTATTCCTTGTCCCAGAAGTCGCCCGTGGCGACGAGGTCGTCGGGGCCGGGGACGTCGACGGTGAACTTGCAGTGGAGCAGCGTGAAGAGCGACTTCCTGACGACGGCGGCGAGGTGGCCGGCGCGCCAGATCTCATAAGTGGGGCCCCACGAGAACATCTTCTGGTCGACATAGGCAAGCCGGCGGCCGTCCATGGTCTTGATCTCGAGCTGGTCGCCGATGCAGAAGACCTTGCCGTCGATGCGGAGCACCGGGTCGTTCGCGGCATCCTTGACGGTGTAATCGGTGCCGATGCAAAACCAGTCCTGCTTCATCACGTAGCGGCTCATCCCGGGGTCCCTCCCCAACTGTGCATTGGACGGAGTCGCGGCGGCGCCGTGACAGGGAGCGGCGATCCAGGAGGGCGGGCGCGTTTCACAATTCATCATACGCGCCGAAGGAGACGAAGGGAGCCCGAGGGATCGCGGGATCCCCGGAGCTCCCTTCGTTCCTTTGGAGAGGGAGGGTTATTTCTTCGCGAGCTCGATCTCGCCGGTCTTCTTCGACAGCGTCGCCTTCACCGTGTCCCCGTCGGCGAATTTGCCTTCGAGGATCTGCATGGCGAGCGGGTTCTGCAGCTTGCGCTGGATGAGCCGCTTGAGGGGGCGCGCGCCGAAGGTCGGGTCGAAGCCCTCCTTCGCCAGCGCGTCCAGCACCTCGTCGCCCACCTCCAGCGTCATCCGGCGGTCCGCCAGGCGCTTCCGGAGGAGGTCGATCTGCAGGCTCACGATCCGGCGCAGATGGACCGCGTCCAGCCCGTGGAAGACCACGGTCTCGTCGATACGGTTCAGGAACTCCGGACGGAACCGGGTCTTGAGCATGAGGAGGACGTCCTCCTTCGTGCCGCCCTCGCGGAGCAGCTCGGAGCCGACGTTCGACGTCATGATCACGACGGTGTTCTTGAAGTTCACGATGCGGCCCTGGCCGTCCGTCAGCCGGCCTGCGTCCAGGACCTGGAGCAGGACGTTGAAGACGTCGGGGTGGGCCTTCTCGATCTCGTCGAAGAGCACCACCGCGTAGGGGCGCCGGCGCACGGCTTCCGTGAGCGCGCCGCCCTCCTCGTAGCCGACGTAGCCCGGAGGGGCTCCGACCAGCCGCGAGACGTTGTGCTTCTCCATATACTCCGACATGTCGAGCCGGATCACGGCCTCGTCGGTGTCGAAGAGGAACTCCGCGAGCGCCTTGGCGAGCTCGGTCTTGCCGACCCCCGTCGGGCCGAGGAAGAGGAACGAGCCGATGGGGCGGTGGGGATCCGAGAGCTCGGCGCGCGAGCGGCGGACGGCGTCGGAGACGGCCTTGACGGCCTCCTCCTGGCCGACGACGCGATGCGCCAGACGGTCCTCCATCTTGAGGAGCTTGGACTTCTCGCTCTCGAGCATCCGGGAGACCGGGATGCCGGTCCAGCGCGAGACGACCGCGGCGATGTCCTCCGCGTCGACGAACTGCTTCATGAGGGGCTGGTCGCCCTGGAGTTTCGTCAGGTCCTGGTTGAGCTTCTCCTGCTCCTTCTCGAGGGCGGGGATCACGCCGTAGCGGATCTCGGCGACCTTCTCCAGCTCGCCCTTGCGCTGGTGCAGGTCCGCCCGGGTGCGCTCGCTTTCGATCTTTTCCTTGAGCTCGCGGAGGCGCTTGACGACGGCCTTCTCGTTCTCCCAGCGCCGCTTCGTCTGGTCCGACTTCTCGGTCAGCTCGGCGCGCTCCTTCTCGATCTTCCGGCGGCGCTCGACGGCGTGCGGGTCGGTCTCCTTCTTCAGGGCCGCCAGCTCGATGTCGAGCTGCATGATGCGGCGCGTGACCTTCTCCAGCTCCGACGGCATCGAGTCGGCTTCGAGGCGCAGCTTGGATCCGGCCTCGTCGACCAGGTCGATGGCCTTGTCGGGCAGGAAGCGCTCGCTGATGTAGCGGTGCGAGAGGGTGGCGGCGGCGACGACGGCGTCGTCGGAGATGCGCACCCCGTGGTGGACTTCGTAGCGCTCCTTGAGGCCGCGCAGGATCGCGATCGTCGACTCGACGGTCGGCTCCCCGACGAAGACGGGCTGGAAGCGGCGCTCGAGGGCCGCGTCCTTCTCGATGTGCTTGCGGTACTCGTCGAGGGTGGTCGCGCCGATGCAGCGCAGCTCGCCGCGCGCGAGGGCGGGCTTGAGCAGCTGGGCGGCGTCCTGCGCGCCTTCGCCGGTCGCGCCGGCGCCGATCACCGTATGGAGCTCGTCGATGAAGAGGACGATCTTGCCCTCGGCATCGGTGATGTCCTTGAGCAGGGCTTTCAGGCGTTCCTCGAACTCGCCGCGGAACTTGGTGCCGGCGACGAGCAGGCCCATGTCGAGGGCCATGACGAGGCGGTCCTTGAGGCCCTCGGGGACGTCGCCCTCGACGATGCGGCGGGCGAGGCCCTCGGCGATGGCGGTCTTGCCGACGCCCGGCTCGCCGATGAGGACGGGGTTGTTCTTCGTGCGGCGGGAGAGCACCTGCATGACGCGGCGGATCTCCTCGTCGCGGCCGATGACGGGATCGAGCTTGCCCTTGCGGGCGAGTTCGGTCAGGTCGCGGCAGTATTTCGTGAGGGTATTGTACTTCGCCTCGGGGGTCGCATCGGTGACGCGGCGGTTGCCGCGGACTTTCGTCAGCGCGGCGAGCAGCTTGTCGTGGCTGGCGCCGGCGTTCTTGAGCACGGCGCCGGTCGGGTCGCCGTTCTTCGCCATGGCGAGGAGGAAGTGCTCGGTCGAGAGGTACTCGTCCTTCAGCTGGTCGGCTTCCTTCTGGGCTCCGCGCAGGAGGCCCTGCATGCGGCGCGAAAGGCCGATCTGGTTCGAGTCGCCCTGCACGCGGGGGAAGCGCGACAGCTCGCGCGAGAAGTCCTGCTTCACGCGCGCGGGATCGGCGCCCACGGCCTGGAGCAGGGGGCCCGCGGTGCCGTCGGCCTGGTCGAGCAGGGCGACGGCGAGGTGCTCGGGTTCGATTTCGGGATTGGTCCAGTTCTCGGCGAGACTGCTGGCCGCCTGCAGCGCTTCCCGTGATTTTTCGGTCAGTTTGTCGAGTTGCATGGGTCTGAGACCCTCCTTCCCTTTGCATAATGCAAACGTCGTGCCATGGCGTTGTCATCCCAGAAGGTGCAACCTGCTGGAAGTTAGAAGCTTGTGGGTGCTCGTTGGGGCGGACTCTGACGGGCTGTCAGAGTGGCGGTGGAGAAATCAACCTGGTTGATTTCTCCCGTCAGGCGAAGCAGGGATCGATCTTGTTGGGGTCGATGCCGAGGTCCTTCTGGGCCTTGGCGAGGTCTTTCTTGGGGAACTTGCCGGCGCGGGCCAGCTGGACGAGGGACGCCCAGGCCGTGTGGTTCGTGTCGACTTCGAAGTGGCGGCGCAGGGCCTCGCGGGAATCGCTGCGGCCGAAGCCGTCGGTGCCCAGAGCGAAGAATCGCCCGGGGAACCACTTGGCGATCATCTCCGGCAGCGCGCGCATATAGTCGCTCGTCGCGACGATCGGGCCCTCGGTCGCGCCGAGCTGCGAGACGACGTACGGGACCTTCTCCTCCTGGTCGGGATGCATCAGGTTCCAGCGGTCGCACTCGATCGCGTCGCGCCGCAGCTGGACGTAGCTCGGGGCGCTCCAGACGTCCGCGGCGACGTCGAACTTCTCCGCGAGCAGGTCCTGGGCCTTGAGGACGTCCTTGAGCAGGACGCCGCTGCCGAGCAGCTGGACGCGGCGCGCCTTGTTCTTCGCGTCGGAGGCCTTGTAGAGATACAGACCCTTGACGATGCCGTCCTCGACGCCGGCCGGCATCGGAGGCTGCATATAGTTCTCGTTGTACAGGGTCAGGTAGTAGAAGCAGCTCTCCTGGTCCTGGTACATGCGCTTGAGGCCGTCGTGGATGATGACCGCGACCTCGAACGCGTACGCGGGATCGTAGATGCGGCAGGTCGGCACGGCGCTGAAGAGGATCGGGCTGTGGCCGTCCTCGTGCTGCAGGCCCTCGCCGTTCAGGGTGGTCCGACCGGCGGTCGCGCCGAGCAGGAAGCCCTTGGTCCGGCTGTCCGCCGCGGCCCAGATCAGGTCGCCGACGCGCTGGTAGCCGAACATCGAATAGTAGATGTAGAACGGGATCATGTTGATCCCGTGGTTCGCGTACGCGGTGCCCGCCGCGGTGAAGCTCGCCATCGAGCCGGCCTCGTTGATGCCCTCCTCGAGGACCTGGCCGTCCTTCGATTCGCGGTAGTGCAACTGGGTCTGTTTCAGGGCGATGTCCACCGGCTCGTACCGCTGGTCGACGGAGGAATAGATGCCGACCGCGCCGAACAGGCGCTCGAGGCCGAAGGTCCGGGCTTCGTCGGGAATGATGGGGACGATGCGCTTGCCGATCTTCGGGTCCGCGATCAGCTTCGACAGCACGCGGTTGAAGCCCGCCGTCGTGGACGCTTCCTTGATGGTGGATCCCTTCAGGTTGTCCTCGAAGACGCTGAGGGGCGGGAGCTCCTCCTTCGGGGTGCGGACGACGCGGCGCGGGACATAGCCGCCCAGGGCCTTGCGGCGCTCGTGGAGGTATTCCAGCTCCGGGCTGTTCTTTGGGGGCAGGAAGTAGGCCGGCTTCTCCGGATCCAGCTTCTCGTCGGGGATCGGGATGTTGAGCCGGTCCCGGAAGCGCCGGATCTGGGTGTCCTTGAAGCTCTTGGCGCCGTGCGCCGCGTTCCGTCCTTCGGACATGTCGCCGGTGGCCCAGCCCTTCACCGTCTTGGCCAGGATCGCCGTCGGCTTGCCGTTGGACTGCGTCGTCGCCCAGTGATAGGCCGCGTAGACCTTCTCGGGATCGTGGCCGCCGCGGCGCAGTCCGCGGATCTGGTCGTCGCTCAGGCCTTCGACCAGCTTCGCGGTCTCGGGGTAGCGCCCGAAGAAATGTTCGCGCGTATAGGCTCCCGGCTCGACGACGTATTTCTGGTATTCGCCGTCGCAGACCTCGCCCATCCGCTTGGCGAGCAGGCCGCTCTCGTCGGCGTCGAGCAGCGGGTCCCAGTCGCCGGCCCAGACGACCTTGAGGACGTTCCAGCCCGCGCCGCGGAACACAGCCTCGAGCTCCTGGATGATCTTGAAGTTGCCGCGCACCGGGCCGTCGAGCCGCTGCAGGTTGCAGTTCACGACGAACGTCAGGTTGTCGAGCTTCTCGCGGGCGGCGATGGACAGCGCGCCGAGCGACTCGGGCTCGTCGCACTCGCCGTCGCCCAGGAAGGCCCACACGCGCGAGCCGCTGGTGTCCTTGAGGCCGCGGTTGAGCAGGTAGCGGTTGAAGCGGGCCTGGTAGATCGCGTTCAACGGGCCGATGCCCATCGACACCGTCGGATACTCCCACAGCTTCGGCATCAGCCAGGGATGCGGATACGACGAGAGGCCCTTGCCGCCGGTCTCCTGGCGGAAGTTCTCGAGGTTCTCCTCCGTCAGGTAGCCTTCGAGGAAGGCGCGCGCGTACATGCCGGGCGACGCGTGGCCCTGGAAGTAGATCGAGTCGCCGGGCTGGCCGCTTTCGCGGCTCTTGAAGAAGTGGTTGAAGCCCACCTCGTACAGCGTCGCCGCGGAGGCGTAGGTCGCGATGTGGCCGCCCAGCTCGAGGTGGCGGTTATAGGCCCGGTGGACCATGACGGCGGCGTTCCATCGGATGATCGCGCGGATCTTCTTCTCGATCGCGAGGTCGCCGGGATACGCGGGCTGCTCGTCGACCGGGATGGAGTTGATGTACGGGGTCTGGACGAGCTCGGGGAGCTCGACGGCGTTTTCGAGCGCGGTCTGATGGAGCCGGCGGATCATGTAGCGCGCGCGCTCCTCGCCGTGGTAGACGCGGAGCTGGTCGAACGCCTCGATCCATTCGGAGGTCTCCTGCGGGTCGCGGTCGACGCCGCCGATCTCCTCCTCGGTCTTCTGCTGCTCGTCAGGCTCCTGGACGCTCATGAAATCTCCTTGGAGAACCTTCGAATTTTACCGGCCCGTTCCGCATTGCGCAATTGCGAATCCGGATTCGCAGCAAGGTAGCGGAGTCCCCCGCTCCCTCTGGAAGGACACCGGCGACGGCGCGATCTCCCCCTACTTCTGCAGTTTCGTCTGGAGGTTCGCGGCGAGCACGTCGAGGAACGGCTCGGTGGGGAGCCAGCTGTCCTGGGGAGGCTCGAGCTCGCCATGAAGAGAACGCGCGAGGTCCTTCGTCATCTTCCCGCTCTCGACCGTCTCGACGCAGACCGCCTCGAGGGCGTCGGCGAAGCGGGCCACGTCCGGGGTCTGGTCGAGCTTGGCGCGGTGCGCGAGGCCGCGGGTCCACGCGAAGATCGACGCGATCGGGTTCGTGCTCGTCACCTTGCCCGCCTGGTGGTCGCGGTAGTGCTTCGTGACCGTGCCGTGCGCGGCCTCGGCCTCCATCGTGACGCCGTCCGGACAGAGGAGCACGCTCGTCATCAGGCCGAGCGAGCCGAAGCCCTGCGCGACGGTGTCCGACTGGACGTCGCCGTCGTAGTTCTTGCAGGCCCAGAGGATGCCGCCCTCCCACTTGAGGACCTGCGCGACCATGTCGTCGATGAGCCGGTGCTCGTAGGTCAGGCCCTTCTGCTTGAACGTCGCGGCGAACTCCTTCTCGAAGACCTGCTGGAAGAGGTCCTTGAAGCGGCCGTCGTAGACCTTGAGGATCGTGTTCTTGGTCGAGAGGTAGACCGGGAAGTTGACCATAAGGCCGTACTGGAACACCGAACGCGCGAACTCGATGATCGACTCGTCGGTGTTGAACATGCCCAGGCCGATGCCGGGGCCGGTGAACTCGTTGATCGGCCATTCCTGCTTCTTCCCGTCCCTGCCCTCAAAGACGAGCTTGAGCGTCCCCGGGCCGTCGGTGCGGACATCCTGCGCCTTGTACTGGTCGGCATGCGCATGACGGGCGACGACGATCGGCTTCGTCCACGCGGGGACGAGCTTGGGGATGTTCCTGCAGACGATGGGGGCACGGAAGATGGTCCCGCCGAGGATGTTGCGGATCGTCCCGTTGGGGGACTTCCACATCTTCTTCAGCTTGAACTCCTTGACCCGCGCCTCGTCGGGCGTGATGGTCGCGCACTTGACGCCGACCTTGTGCTTCTGGATGGCCTTGGCGGAGTCGACCGTCACCTTGTCCTCGGTGGCGTCGCGGTTCTGGATGCCGAGGTCGTAGGTTTCGAGGGTCAGGTCGACGAACGGGGTCAAGAGCTTGACCTTGATCCAGTCCCAGATGATGCGGGTCATCTCGTCGCCGAGGATCTCGACGATGGTGCCGGTGACTTTAGTCTTCATGGCGGGGCAAGATAGCATGAGGGGGCGGGATTTTCCAGACTTGCCATGCAGCAGCAGGAACGATGGAGGGGGGTGATGCCGCTGCCCCGCAGGCCCCGCAGCACGAAGCAGGGGAAGGGCGAGGCCCGGCGGGCGCTCGCCTGGGGCCGGGTCCTCGACGAGCGCCGGAAGCAGGAAAACCGGGATCGACGGCGGAGAAAGCAGCCTCCGATTGGATTCTTCGGGGGATGATTGACCTTGCAGGCGGGCTGTGGTTTAATCCCTGCCCTGCCGCGGCGAATGATGGGAGCGTAGCTCAATTGGGAGAGCGCGTCGTTCGCAATGACGAGGTTGAGGGTTCGATCCCCTTCGCTTCCACCACCCGCCGCGGAAGAACAACCCCAAGACACCAAAGACACAAAACCCCCTGTCGCTCCCGTGAACCGTTCAATCTCCAGAAGAGATCCTCATCGCGCCCAGGGTGGGACCCGGGATCCCCATCGCGCGATTCGAAGATGCAATGCAGGCGAACTTTGGGCGACTTGTTGAGAAAATCTCCAGCCTCGACGGGGTGGAGCTGTTTCCCGCATCAGCTGCCCGATCCAGGCCTCCTAGCCCTTGGTGACCTGACGCGGGACTAGACGCCGCAGCTGCCTCAGCAGGGACACCAGGGCCAGCTCGAGGCCAATCAAGCCGCAGCCGCCGCCTCCTCCGCCGCCACCCCCGCCGCCACCACCACCCCCGCCGCCTGCGCTCACCGCCACGGTGAACTGCTGCTGGGCGGACTGGCCGGAGCCGTCCGTCGCCTGCACCTGGAAGGTCGACGTCCCCACGATCGTCGGGGTGCCGCTGATCGCGCCCGACGTCGCGTTGAGCGAAAGACCGCCGGGCATCGAGCCCGAGGTGATCGTCCAGAGCACCGGACCCTGGGCGCCGGTCACGGTCA
>DASQOM010000177.1:0-3550 GCA_035644495.1 Planctomycetota bacterium
CCGGTCTCTCCATCCTGGTCGGTGCACCCCCCGCCTTCGCCGGCGGCCTCGGCCTCGGCTTCTTCCTGGGCGCCCTCCCGTTCGCGTCCTGGGCCTGGATTGCCGCCCGGGCGCTTCACAGCGGACGCGGACGCGCCCTCACCGTCGTCCTCCTGTTCGTCAAGATGGCCATCTACTCCGGCGCCCTCTATGTCTGCGTCCACAAGAAACTGGTCGACCCCGTCGGCGTCCTCGCCGGGATGCTGGGCGTCGGCAGCATCCTCATCGTGGGCCTCTTGCTCAAAGGCAGCGCCCCCATGAAGGAGGCGGCCTGACATGCTTTTCCTCCTGCAGGAACACGGCGAGGGGCACGGCGGAGGCCATGGAGGCGAGCAGGAGGGCGCGCCCCACAGCATCTTCACCCTGATCTGGGAAGCGACCAAGAATACCGGCCTCGGAAAGCTCTACCACTTCGATGACCCCGAGCTCGGCCAGTTCTGGTTCGACGCGATCGGCTTCTCGATCATCGCCGCGGTCATCCTGATCGTCGCCGCCACGGCCGCGACCAAGTCCTATAGTAAGATTCCGCGCGGCATCCAGAACCTCTTCGAGTGGATCGTCGGCCTCCTGCGCGGCCTGGTCCACGGCTTCATCCCCGGCAAGCAGGGCGACCTGTACGTCCCGTACCTCGGCTCGCTCTTCCTCTTCATCTTCACCATGAACATGCTGGGGGTCATCCCGGCATTCCGCTCGCCGACGATGACGCTGTCCACCACGGCGGCCCTGGGGCTGACGACCTTCATCATGGTCCAGCAGTATGCGATCCGCGGAGTCGGCTTCCTGAGCTACGTGAAGCACTTCATGGGCGACGTGCTGTGGCTTGCGCCGCTCATGCTGGTGGTCGAGGTCATCGGCGAGCTGGCCAAGCCGCTGTCGCTCTCCCTGCGCCTTTACGGCAACATCTTCGGCGAGGACAAGGTCGCTGAGGAGCTGATGAAGCTGGGCGGCTGGGTGCCGGTCCAGGCGCCGATGCTCCTGCTCGCCCTGTTCACCAGCTTCCTGCAGGCCTTCATTTTCACGACGCTGTCGACCATCTATATCGCCTCAAAGGTCGTCCACGAGGGCGGCCACGACGAGGAGCACGGTCACGGCGAAGACCACGGACACGGCGACGCACCCGCGGCGAAAGAGCATGCGCACGGCGCGCATCACTAGATATTCAAATTGAAAGGTATGGAGGGTTACTGATGCTCAAGAAGCTTCTGGCCATGGCGGCGATCCTGGCGGTGCTGGGTGCGCCGGTGTTCGCGGCGGATGCCGCGGTGAAGGAAACGAAGGTCGAAGAGAAGTCCGTGGTAGGCACGACGCAGTCGTCGACGAGCCTCGGCCTCGCGCTGGCGTTCGGCCTGGCGATCGCGGCGTTCGGCGGCGCGATCTCGCAGTCCAACGCCATCGCCAAGGCGGTCGACGCCGTCGCGCGTCAGCCCGAAGCGGGCGCCCGCATCCAGGGCATGATGATCATCGGCCTCGCGCTGATCGAAACGCTGGTCATCTACATGCTCCTGATCTGCTTCATGATGATGAGCAAGGTGGTCTAGTCGATGGATTCGCTCCTCGCCGAAGCGGACATCCTCAAGGCGCTCGGGATCAACCCGGTCGTTCTGGGGACGCAGATCGTGATCTTCGTGATCACGTTCACGCTGCTGTCCCGCATCCTGTTCGGACGGGCGCTGACGTTCATGCAGCAGCGCGAGGAGGAGATCACGAAGGCCCAGGCCCTCATCCGGCAGGACCGTGCCGAGGTGGAGCGGATGACCAAGGAGTATGAAGCCAACCTGGCCAAGGTCGACAAGGAAGGCTACGACAAGACGCAGGCGATCCTGAAAGAGGCGATCGAGGCCTCCCAGGCCCAGGTCGGCAAGGCCCAGACGGACGCGAGGGCCGAGACTCAGGCCAGGCTCGCGGAGATCGAGAAGGAAAAGAAGGACACCCTGGTCGGGCTGAGAGCCGACGTGGTCCGGCTCAGCCTGGAAGTCGCCGGGAAGGTGATGGACACCCGTCTGGACCCCGGCGTTCACGGGCCCGCCGTCCAGAAGTTCATCCAGGAGAGGAGCGGCTCGTGATCCCCATGCTGATGGCGGAGGCCGGCCCCGGGCAGATCTTCATCGTCCAGTGCCTCGGGTTCGCGGTGCTCGTCTTCGTCCTGGTCAAGCTGGCCTTCCCCGCGCTAGGGAAGGTCCTGGGCGCGCGCGTCCAGGGAATCGAAGAAACGTTCAAGAAGATCGACCAGGACACCCAGGAGACGTCGAAGCGCCTGGCAGAGATGAAGGACAAGGTCGCCCATCTCACCGAGGAATCCAAGCGCAGGCTGGACGCCGCCCTGGCCGATGCCCAGCAGACGAAGGCGCAGATCATGACGGAGTCGACCGCCCAGGTCCAGGCGGCCTTCGAGAAGGCCAAGGTCGAAATCCAGATCGAGCGAGACAAAGCCATCCTGGAGCTCCGCCAGGAAGCGACGACCCTGACGATGCAGGCCGCAGAGTACCTGGTGCAGTCGACCATGAACGACGCGCTGAATGAGAAGCTCCTGGAGAAGTACCTGACCCAGCTGGATTCGGTGAAACGGCCGTGATCGAGAAAACGCTGTCCAAGCGCTACGCCGCCGCGCTCCTGAAGGCCACCGAGGCCGACGGGAGCACGGAGGAGACGGAGCAGTATCTCTTCGCCCTCAAGCAGGTCTATCTCACCCAGAAGGATTTCCGCGGCTTGCTGGCGCAGCCCCGCGTGCCCCGCACCGTCAAGAAGGGCCTCCTCCGGCGCATCTTCGAAGGGAAGGCCAAGCCCTCCTTCCTCTCCTTTCTCGAGCTGCTGGTCGACAAGAACCGCCAGAACCTAATCCCCGACATCGCCGACAGCTTCGACACCCTCTCGGACATGACCCGGGGAGTCGTGCGGATCCAGGTCCACAGCTGGCGCCCCCTGACCGACGCCCAGCGCGCGCAGCTCGAGGTGAAGCTCCAGAAGTTCGCCGCCCGGAAGGTCATCCTCGAAGTGAAGGTCGACCCCGCCGTGAAGGGCGGGCTGCTCTGCTATGCGGGCGGGCTGGTGGTCGACGGGACCGTGGCGTCCCGCTTGAGGTCCATCGAAGAAAAATTCAAAGAGCTCCAGAAGATCTGAGGAGATTGTTCCTTATGGCTTCCATTCGCCCCGAAGAGATCAGCAGCGTCATCCAGAAGGAGATCCAGGCCTACCAGACCGACCTCAAGATGGAGTCGGTGGGCGTGGTCCTCACGGTGGGCGACGGAATCGCGCGCGTCTACGGCCTGGACCAGGTCATGGCCGGCGAGCTCGTGGAGTTCCCCGGCGGCATCTTCGGCATGGCGCTGAACCTCGAGGAGGACTCGGTCGGCATCGTCATCCTGGGCCCGACCGCGGGCATCAAGGAGGGCGACGTCGCCAAGTGCACCGGAAAGATCGTCCAGATGCCGGTGGGAAGGGAAATGCTGGGCCGCGTGGTCAACGCGATCGGCCAGCCGATGGACGGCAAGGGCCCGATTCCCGCGAAGAAGTT
>DASQOM010000178.1:0-13799 GCA_035644495.1 Planctomycetota bacterium
TCTCCAAGGATCCGGAGGGGCGCCCCGGGAGCCCCGACGAGATCATCGACGCGATCCAGGGCATCCGGCGACGCCGGCAGAGGGCGCGCGCACCCCGGCCGCTGCTGCGGGTCCTCTGGACCCGGACGCTGCGCGCCGGCCGGCGCACCTGGAGCAGCCGCCGCAGCCTGACCCTTCGGGGGGCGGCGATCCTCGTGATTCTGATGCTGGTGCTTCCGGCGGCCCTGGGCGTCACGGGGCTGGTCGAGGAGATGCGGCGGAAGGAGTCCGAATCCCCGGCTCGAAAGGCCTACGACCTGGCGATCACGATCGGGGATTTCGATTCGGCGCTCCGGGTTGCCCAGGAAACCTACGGCCGTCAGTCGAAGGAATACCGGGAGGCCGAACGGCTCCAGAAGGAGACGGGGCTGCTCGACAAGGAGCGCAACGCCCGGGATTGCATGGCCTCGGAGGACTGGGACGGCGCCTCCTCCTGGTACCAGCTCCTGGAGTCGGGATCGACGGCGCTCGAGCAGCGGCGCTTTGCCCAGGCGCGCTCCTATTGCCAGACCCTCGCCCGCGCCCGTCGCTTCGAGCGGGAAGGATCCCCCGAATCCGCCCTGGCGGTCTACCTCAGCCTGCTCGCGCTCGGGACGCCGTACGAGAAGTATCTTCGCGAGCGGATCGACGCGCTGGAGCGCCGGAAGCCCTGAGCCGGAGTCCGCCGTTTGCGGCATAACGCCGAACCGGCATGAGGCTCACCCAAGGTCTGTAGGGAGAAAAACATATGGCCTACGAAGAAGTCGCTACGGAATCCAAGGGCTCGGCAGGCGGGACCGCGGTCAAGGATGCCCGGTCCGGCATCCTGCACATCGGCATGGACCTGGGCTGCTACAAGACGTCGATCGCGGCGACCAACGGCACGCGCGAGGTCGTCCATTCGATCGTCGGGTGGCCGAAAGACCCGGTGTCCCGGAAGATGCTGGGCAAGGACATCGTCTTCGGCGACGAAGCCTTCAAGCATCGTCTGGCCCTCGAGTCCGTGCGGCCCTTCGAAAAGGGCGCGCTGAAGTATGTCGAGGACAAGGAATCCGGCATGGCGGCGGAGAAGCTGAGCCGCTACAAGCAGGCGGCCCGCGAGCTCGTCCGCTATGCCGTCTCTCTCACGCGTCCCACCAAGGGGACCCTGGTCTACGGCGTGATCGGCGCCCCGGCGCGCGCGTCGATCCTGAACAAGCAGGCCCTGCTCGACGCCTGCAAAGGCACCTTCGAATCCGTCATGATCGTTTCCGAGCCCTTTGCCGTCGCCTACGGCATGAACCTGTTCGAGGACACGCTCGTCGTCGACATCGGCGCCGGGACGACCGACCTCTGCCGCATGCACGGCGCGATCCCGACGGAGGACGACCAGATCACGCTGGGCATCGCGGGCGACTCGCTCGACGAGGCCATCTCGGAACTGATCCGGAAGGCGCATCCCGACGCGCAGTTCACGATCAACATGGTGCGCGAAGCGAAGGAGCGCCTGAGCTTCATCAACGACGTCAACGACAAGGCCGTCGTCACCTGGCCCAACAAGGAAGGCAGGCCGACGGCATTCGACATCACCAAGGAGATGAAGGAAGCCTGCCGCACGATCGTCCCGGGCATCGTGCAGGGCCTGCGCCAGCTCGTCTCGACGTTCGACGCGGAGTTCCAGCGGCGGATGCTGCAGAACGTCATCCTGGCGGGTGGCGGCAGCCAGCTGCGCGGCCTCGATCGCCTGATCGAGGAGGATCTGAAGCAGTACGGCGGCGGCAGGGTCACGAAGGTCCAGGAGCCGGTCTACGCCGGCGCCAACGGCGCCCTCAAGCTCGCCACCGACATGCCCGAGGAATACTGGAAGGAAATCAACTAGGCGAACGACAGCTCCAACAAAGAGCGGCTCCCGGATTCCGGGAGCCGCTTTTTTTGTCATCTACCGGGAGCGATCGGGGGGCTTAGTTGCCGGGACCATCTGCGCGCCGAAGGCACGCCCTCTTGCTGGCCAATGGCCTGTGGCGTTCGCCCGGTGGGTGTTCCCGTACGGTGAGAATGGGCCTCAGGGGGCGACGGGATCCGGGGCGAGGTTCCGCTCGGTCGGCGCCGGGGGCCGCGACCTCTGGGCACGCACCGTCTCGCCGTCGGCGACGTCCTTGGTCACCGTCTGGCCGGCGTGGATGAACGCGTTTCGGCCGATGCGGACGCCGGGCACCACGATCGTGCCCGCGCCCAGCAGGCTGCCCTGGCCGACGCGGACGTTCCCGCAGAGGCGGCTTCCGGGAGCGATATGGACGCCGTCCTCGATGACGCTGTCGTGGTCGATGCTGGTGCCGGTGTTGACGATGACGCAGCGGCCGATGCGCGCGCTGGGGGCGACGATGCTGCCGGCGGAGAGGATGGTCCCCTCGCCCAGGGTGACGTCCATGGCGACCACCGCGCTCGCATGGACGATCACGATGAGGCGTCCTTCGAAGCGCTTGGCGATCCTCATGCGGCTCGCGTTGTCGCCGATGGAGATGAAGCCGCGCTCGTCGCCGATCTCCGTCGGCGCCGTCGCTCGGTGGCCCAGGATGGATTTGCCGTGGCGTTGTTCGTCGTCGTCGACGACGCGGCCGATCTCGATCATGGGATGATTGGAGCGAAGGGCATCGATGACAACCTTGCCCTGGCCTCCCGCTCCGTAGAGGAATATCTTTTCCATGGTACCGTCCCTCAGACGGGTCGATTCATCGGGGTTTCCACGGGATGCAGCGCGGCCTCATGCACCGCCTCCACGACCCGGGTCCGTTCCCGCTCGGTCAGGGAGGAGCCGCTGGGAAGGCAGAGCCCGTGCTGGAAGATTCGTTCCGAGACATCGCCGCCGACATGACGGCAGTCCCGGAACAGGGGCTGCAGGTGCATGGGCTTCCACGCCGGACGGGATTCGATGTCCTGCTCCTCCAGCCGCACCCGCAGGTTCTCGGCGGAGCATCCGAACTCGGCGGGGTCCAGCTGGATGACGGTCAGCCAGCGGGTCGAAGTCCCGTATCCCGCCTCGGGCATGAAGGTGATGCCCGGAAGGTGCTGGAACTCCTCCCGGTAGCACTCATAGTTGTGACGGCGCTGGCGGACGCGCTCGTCGAGCGCGGTCAACTGTCCGCGTCCGATCCCCGCCAGGACGTTGCTCATCCGATAGTTGTAAGCCATCTGCGAGTGCTCATAGTGAGGAGCCGGGTCGCGGCCCTGCGTGGCGAGGAATCGGGCCCGCTGGATCGATTCGGCGTCCGCCGACACCAGCATGCCGCCGCCGGACGTCGTGATGATCTTGTTGCCGTTGAACGAATAGATGCCGAACTTGCCGAAGGCGCCGGGGCTCCCGCCCTTGTAAGAGGCGCCCAGAGCCTCGGCCGCATCCTCGATCAGCGTCACGTCGTGCCGCCGGCAGGCGGCCAGGATCGGGTCGATGTCCGCGCTCTGGCCGTAGAGATGCACCAGGACGACCGCCTTCGGAAGACGGCCGCGTCGCGCGCAGTCGTCGAGCTCCTGGGCGAGCAGGTTCGGATCCATGTTCCAGGTGTCCTCGTCCGAGTCGATGAAGACCGGCGTGGCGTTCTGGTAGAGGATCGGGTTGGCGCTGGCGACGAACGTGAACGTGGAGCAGAGGACGGTGTCGCCCGGGCCGACGTCCGAGAGCATCATCGACAGATGGAGCGCGGAGGTGCCGCTGGACAGCGCCAGGGCGTGCGGGACGTCCAGTCGCGCCGAAAACTCCTTTTCGAAGGCTTCGACGTTGGGGCCCAGCGGGGCGATCCAATTGGTCGCGAAGGCCTCGCGGACGTGGGGCAGCTCCGCCCCCGACAGGTGGGGCGGCGACAGGTAGATGCGGCTCATCAGATCACCTTGGCTCGGGGTCAGGAACGATATGCCGGGAAAAACGCGGATTGCGGGGTCCACTCGCGGCCGTTCGACTTCTCCCAGGCGACGCGCTGCTCGAGGAGCCGGGCGGCCGCGGCGGCGTCGAAGGTCCTTTGGCCGAGCTTGAACGACTGCTCGCCGGAGGAGGCGAACCCTCTCTTGTAGTGAAGGATGCCGTCCTCGCCGTTGTAGCCGCCGCCGAGGATCACGTCCTTCTTCTTCGCGGCCTGGCACCAGAGGAAGCACTCGTGCTTCAGGAGCTCGTTGGCCCTCAGCTCGAACGCCGCCTCGAGCGAGCCGCCGAGATAGGAGTACGCGTGTTCCTCGGAGAGAAGCACGAGGTCCGACGCGATCATCCGGTTGTTGAGGACCAGGTGGAAGAAGACGAAGTGCTTTTCGAGGTCGTTGCAGATCGTCTCGAAGAACGAGCGCGGGAAGTAATAGCTGGCGGCCGCGGCCCGGCGCTTCATGGTGGACACATAGATTCCCAGGAACTCGTCGAGGCGGGAGCCGGTCCGGTCGATTTCCACCTTCAGGCCCAGGCGGCGGGCCCGCTGGACGTTCTGACGGACCTTATACGAGTAATCGGCCCAGAGCTCCTGCTCGGTCACGTCCAGCCGCCGCACCACGTTCGGGCCGCGCGTGGACACTTCGCCGTTCCAGGGCAGGAGGTGCTGCTCGAAGAGGGCAAGCCGGGCGAACGACGTGACCACGCGCTCGTGCCGGGCCCAGTCGTCGAAGCGGTCCCAGAACATCGCCGACTCCGCCGGAGTGACGCCCCAGGCGAAGGGTCCGCCGTATCCGTACGGCGTCGTGAGATCCGACAGGCTCCGCTCGTCGTGGAACCACGGTTCCGGCAGCAGCGGACGCAGGATGACCGGATAGAGGATGCCGCCTCCCAGCGTCCGCGCCATCACGCCCAGGACGCGGTCCTGGGGCCGCGCGAAGAGGCGCGCATAGTCGGGATGCGCCATGATCTCCCGGTTCGGCCATTCGTCCCATTGCTCCAGCCATTCGGCCCGGTCCTCGAAACGGTCCGCGTCGAGGAATCGCAGCGTCATGCCCGTCCCTGCCTCGGTGGGAAAGGAAGGGGCCTGGGGTTCCGGCAGGGACGGGGATGACAGCGGCGAAGAATCCAGGTGGGGAGGCAGTGGTTCCATGGTCGTCCTCAAACTCCATCAGTGGCGCGGGGAGGGCGGTCATTGCCCATGAACTCGGACATCGTCGCCTCGCCCGGCTCGCGGATCCCCGATCGGGAAAGCACCCGGGCGCCGGTCAGGATCAGGATCTTGAAGTCCAGGGGGAGCGACCAGCGGTCGACGTACCAGACGTCGAGCCGGAAGCGCTCGTTCCAGGCGACCCGGTTTCGACCGTTCACCTGCGCCCAGCCGGTCATGCCGGGCCTCATCTCGTGGCGCCGCGCCTGCTCCGGGGAATACCGCGGGAGATACTGCATGAGCAGGGGACGCGGGCCGACCAGGCTCATGTCGCCGCGAAGGACGTTCCAGAGCTGCGGCAGCTCGTCGAGGCTGCAGGAGCGGATGAAGTTCCCCAGGCGGGTCGTCCGGTCGGTATCGGGCAGATCGCCCGCCCTCATCGTGCGGAACTTGCACAGGTTGAAGGGGCGGCCGTAGAGGCCGGGCCGGCGCTGGCGGAAGAAGATCGGACGCCCCAGGCCGGCCAGCACCAGCAGGGAGGCGACCAGCAGCACCGGCGACAGGAGCACCAGGAGCAGCACGGAGACGGCGATGTCCATGCCCCGCTTGACGGCGAGGCCGATTCGCCGGCCCAGCCGCTGCCGGGGGATCGTCGATCCGAACATCAGGGCCTCCGATGCGGAATAAAGGATGCTGCTGCTCATGGCAGCACCGTCTGGACGGGGGGGAACTCGGCCAGCCGGTGGATTTCGCGGCGGCCCTGGTCGAGCGCGGGATCGCCCGCGACCTCCAGGCCGCTCAGCCGTTCCAGGCAGAGCTTCAGCGCGGGGTCCGTCTTTCCGTCGTCGCTGGTCCGCAGGAAGAACACCTGGGGGTGCGCCGTGGGCGCCACACACTCCGAGTCCAGGTACAGTTCCTCGAAGAGCTTCTCGCCCGGACGGATCCCGGTGAACTCGATCTTCACGTCGCGGCCGGGCGTCAGGCCGGACATCCGGATGAAATCCTGGGCGAGGTCGACGATGCGGACGGGGCTGCCCATGTCGAGTTCGAAGATCTCGCCGCCGCGGCCGAGGACCGCCGCCTGGAGGACCAGCTGCACGGCCTCCGGGATCGTCATGAAGTAGCGCTTCATGTCCGGGTGCGTCACCGTCAGAGGCCCGCCGCGCGACAACTGCGACTTGAAGATGCGGAGCACGCTGCCGTTGCTGCCCAGGACGTTGCCGAAGCGGACGGCGGCGAAGCGGGTGCCCGTCTGCTCCCGGTTGAAGCGCTGGGCGATGAGCTCCACCGCGCGCTTGGTCGCGCCCATCATGCTCGAGGGGTTGACGGCCTTGTCGGTCGAAATGATCACGAAGGCCTCGACGCCGTTCCTCACGGCCGCCTCGCCCAGGGTGACCATGCCCCCCACGTTCACGCGGAGGGCTTCGCGGGGATGCGATTCGCAGATGGGCACGTGCTTGAGGGCGGCCGCGTGGAAGACGACCTGGGGTTGGTGCTTCGCGAAGAGCGCGTCGATCCTCGAGCGGTCGGTCACGTCCGCCAGCTCCAGGTGCGCCAGCCCTTCGGTCGTACCGGCCTTGAGCTCCAGAAGCAGGTCGTGGAGGGGCGTTTCCGCGCAGTCGAGCGCGATGAGGCGCTCCGGATGGAAGGCCAGCACCTGCCGGCAGATCTCCGAGCCGATGCTGCCCGCCGCTCCCGTGACCATGACGACTTTGCCCTTGATGAAGTCGGAGATCGCGGCCTGGTCGAGCCGGATGGGCTTGCGCCGGAGCAGGTCCTCGATGGAGACGTTCCTCAGCTGGGACAGCAGGCCCAGGGCGCTGGAGAGCTTGCCCACCGGCGGCAGCACCTTCACGCGCAGCTTGCCCTCGCGCAGATGGCCGACGATCCGCTTCATCGCCGCGCCGTCGGCGCTCGGGATCGCGATATAGACCGTCCGGACGCCGAGGTTCCGGGCGACTTCCGCGGCCTGGTCGACGCGGCCCCTCACGGGGACGCCGCGAAGGCTGCGACCGCTCTTGCCCGGGTCGTCGTCGAGGAATCCGACGACTTTCGTGGTCCGGGCGAGGCCGCGCTCGATTTCGTGAAGCAGCGTCTCGCCGCTGTCGCCGGCGCCGACGATCAGGACTGCCTCGGGGCTGATGGTCCGCGACCGGGCCCGGGGGCTCGCCTCCCGAAGCGAGCGCAGGCCGGCATACATGCCGCTGACGAGAAGGAATCCGACGATGCCGTCGATCACGATCACGCTGTGAGGGACGGTTTCCGGAAGGGGGAGAAAGCGGTCGAGCGCGAGCAGGATCACGGTCGAATACCCGCAGGCCCGCAGGATGCGGAGGAGGTCGTTGAAGCCGACGTAGGCCCAGAGGATCCGGAAGACGCCGCAGGCATAGAACATCAGGCACTGCACGAGGAGGACGAACGGGAGGGTATGGAGCTGGAGGAAGGCGTAGCGTTCGGGAACCGCGAAGTCGAAGCGGATCATGAACGCGGCCATATAGGCGATCGACAGTCCCAGGAGGCCGGCGGCCACGACCAGCAGGTGCGGCCGGCCCGCGGTGAAGCGGTGCACGACCTTGCCCACCCGGCGCCGGAGCGTCGTCTGTGCGCGGAACCGCGTCAGGGGCCTCATGTCCGGGACGACCGACTCCGCCGCGGCTCTGTTCAAGGATTCACCTCGTATGTCTGCATCCCGCTCAGACGATGCCCACCAGGTTGTCGCCTTCCTTCTCAAGGATCCGGGCCTCGCGGGCCGGATCGCGCCGGTTCTGGTATCCGGGGAGGCTGGGCGGCACGCCGGTGCCCACGACGACGGCGCCGAGGGGTGCGGCCTTCATGTCCGACAGACGCTTCGAGCCGAGGCGCGCCGACCCGCGGCGCGTCCGGCCCTGCCGGACCACCAGCAGCGTCGCGTCCGCGCGCCGGCCCAGGAGCGCCGTTTCCGACGCCAGGTTCACCGGGGCCGAATCGATCACCACGAAATCGTAGAGGTCCTTCGCGGCCTTCAGCAGGGCCTGGAAGCGGATCAGGCAGGGGATCTCCGCGGCGTTGAGCAGGCCCGTGTCGGCGCCGAGGATGTCGACGCCCGCCAGCGCGCTCGGCTGCACGGCCTCGCGCAGCGTCATCTCGCCGCGAAGCACTTCCTCGAGGCCGGTGCCCATCGGATCGGCCAGCAGCGACTTCAGCACCGGCCAGCGGAACTCGCCGTCGATCAGCAGAACGCGCTGGTCTTCCATCGCGAGGACCCGCGACAGGTTGGTCGCGACGGTCGTCTTGCCCTCGCCCTCCTCGGGGCTCGTCACCAGGATGACCTTGCCGCGGTTGAGATCCTCGAGGCGCGTCAGGAGGTGGGCGCGCAGTCCGCGATACGCCTCCCAGGCCGGCGAGTCGGCATCGCCCGGGAGCAGGACCGGGTCCCGCTCCGACGCCCGTTCCTCCGCGGGGATCTCGCCGAGGACGTCCAGGCCGAGGAAGACCTCGACCTCGCGGGGAGAGGCGAGCTCGTCGCCCCGCTGCTCCGCGGCCCACACCGAGGCCGACGCCAGGATCAAGCCCAGCACGAGGGCGAGGCTCAGGATCCAGTTCGGTTTCTGATGGGGTTCGACCGGGGGGCTGGCGGGATCCACGATGCGGACGCCGCCCTGCGCCGTGCCGGCCGCGACCCGAGTTTCGCTGAGCTTCTTCAGGTACGAGTTATAGAGCTCCTTCGCGGTGCCCAGCTCCGCATCGAGCCGCTTGAAGTCCGTCAGGTGGCGGCGCGAATCGGCCATGTCCTTCTCGAGCCGGGCCTTCTCCGCGTCGAGCTGCTTCTCCTCTTCGCCGAGCGAGGCGAGGGTCTTCTGGAAGGACTGGAGGATGCCGCGAACGGTCTCGCGGATCTCGCCCTCGACGCGCCCGAGCTCGTTCTTCAGCTCGATCGCGCGGGGATGCTTCTCCTTCAGGACGCCGGTCTGCTTGGCGAGCTCGTCGAGCAGCGCGGCGCGCTGGGTGCCCAGGCCCTCGAGGGCCCGGATCCCGTGGAAGGCCTCGTGGTAGAGGCCGGAGACGCCCTCGGCGTCGTAGCCCTTCAGGGCGTTGGCATCCGCGCCCATCTTGAAGATCTTCATCCGGATCTCGGAGAGCCGGGTGTCGACGCGCCGCAGATTCTCGACGCGCGAGCCGAATTCGACCTCGAAGTCCGCGTATCCGGTGTCCTTCTGGAACTTCCTCAGCGCCTGATCGGCCTCGTCGAAGCGCAGCTGGATGGCGGGAAGCGTCTCCTTCGTGAGCACCGCGAGCGTGTCGTTCTTCAGGTCGCGGAGCCGCCGGTTGGCGTCGTCGAGGTAGCGCGAAACGAGGGCGTTGACGAGGGTGGAGGCGCGCGCCGGGTCGCGATCGGTGAAGCCGACTCTCATGATGAAGCTCGACTCCGTCTTCTCGATATCCAGGCTGTCCGCGAACGCCTTTGCGGGATCGGGACGGCGGAGGTATTCCCCGGCCACGGACTCCGGGAGCCCGCGGAGGACGTCCAGGATGAGCACCGGGCTGCGCAGGAGCGACTCCTGGGTGCGGTAGAAGTTGGCCCAGAGCTGGAGGCTGGCGACATAGGACGTTTCAGGGGCTTCGAGGGACACGAGGGGCTTCTCGGGCCGCACCTCGAGGGTGGACTGGGCGCGGTACATCGGACGCAATGAGCGGGTGACGACGAAGCCGCCCAGGCCGACGAGGACCCAGACGCCGAGGAAGAGAACCCAGCGCCGGCGCAGCAGCTGAAGCGCGCGCCGCGGCGTCAACGCGGCTGCTTCCATCTCGGAGTCCGGAAGAAATTCGTGCGTATAGGTCGCGCCGGCGTCGGAACTCATCGCGGCACCATCCCGATTCTGCGGTTGAGAAAGAGGGCGGGGGTGGACACTCTGTTCCCGCCTCTCCGGATTCCGGGGACCGACCTCACCCGATTGCCTTTTTTCATGGACGACCCATCTACGTTGCCGTCCCGGCCGGGTTACAGGCTTCCGATCTCCCGCTCCAAATCCCGCGCCGATTCCGTTATGGTCGCGCTACTCGACGGTCACGGACTTCGCCAGATTCCGGGGACGGTCGATGTCCCGCCCCAGCCGCACCGCCGCGTGGTAGGCGAAGAGCTGGACCGGGATCGCCGCCAGGACCGGGGCGAAGATCTCGGGGCAGTCCGGGATCCGGATGATCTCGTCGGAGACCGGCTCGAGGTCGGCGTCGCCTTCCGTGGCGATGGAGATGACACGGGCCCCGCGGGCGCGGACCTCCTGGATGTTGGAGATCAGCTTTCCGGTGACGCGGCTCGTCGGGGCGATCGCCACGCAGACCATCCGGTCGGTGACGAGGGCCAGGGGTCCGTGCTTCATCTCGCCGGCGCCGTATCCCTCGGCGTGGAGGTACGAGATCTCCTTGAGCTTGAGCGCGCCCTCGTAGGCGGTGGCGAGGTTGAGGTGCCGTCCCAGGTACATGAAGGAGTAGCCGGCCGAGTACTTGCGCGCGCAGGCGGCGATCTCCGGGGACCGCGCGAGGATGCGCCGCGCGTGAAAGGGAAGGACGCGGGCCTCGCGCAGGAGGGCCCGGTGGCTCCGGGCGTCGATCGTCCCGCGCCGACGGGCGATCTCGAGGCCCAGCAGGACGAGGCTCAGCACCTGGCTGGTATACGTCTTCGTGGCCGCGACGCCCATCTCGGGCCCCGCGCGCATGAGCAGGACCTGGTCGGCTTCCCGGGCGAGGGTGCTTCCCTTCGCGTTGGTCAGCGCCAGGACCCGGGAGCCCCGGGACTGCGCCAGCCGCGCGGCCGCGAGCGTGTCCGCGGTCTCGCCCGACTGGGAGATCGCGATCGTCAGCACGTCCGGTCCGAACGGGTGGCCGCCGTAGCGGAGCTCGCTGGAGAATCCGACTTCGACCGGGATCCCCGCCTGCTCCTCGATCACGCTCTTACCCACGATGCCGGCATTCCAGGCGCTGCCGCAGCCGGCGACGACGATCCGGCGCACGGAGCTCGGGACCTGGACGCCGCCGAGATCGTCGAGCCGCGCCTGCATCTCGGCCGCCAGCGTGGCCTTCTGCTCGTGGATCTCCTTGAGCATGAAGTGCGCGTAGTTCCCTCGGAGCGCGGGGTCGGCGGTCCAGCGGACCTCCTCCGGCTCGCGGGTCCGCGGGTTCAGGGCGAAGTCGAAGACCTGGCATCCGGTCGGGTCGAGTTCGGCGATCTCGTTCTCCTGGAGCGCGACGATCCGCCGGGTATGGGGGAGCAGCGCGGCCGTGTCGCTCGCTAGCAGCGTTTCCCCGGAGCCGAGGCCGATCACGAGCGGACAGTTCATGCGGGCCGCGATCAGGAGGCCCGGGGCATCGGAGCTCATCACCGCCATGGCGACGCTGCCGTGGATCTTCCGCAGCGCGAGGGAGACCGCGCGGAGCAGTTCGCCGCCCGACCGTTCGAGGAGCTCCTCGATCAGGTGGGGGAGGACCTCCGTGTCCGTCTTCGAGCGGAACGTGTGCCCGCCCAGCCCGGCGCGGAGCTCCGCGTAGTTCTCGATGATGCCGTTGTGCACGACCGCGATCTTCCCGTCGCAGGAGAAGTGCGGATGCGCGTTGGCCTCGGTGACGCCGCCGTGGGTCGCCCAGCGCGTATGGCCCAGGCCCGAGCGCCCGCGGAGGGGATGCAGCTTCAGCCGCGACTCCAGCGCCGCGATGCGGCCGACCGTCTTCTCGGAATGCAGGCCGTGCCCGTTCTGCACGACCACCCCCGCCGAATCGTACCCGCGGTACTCGAGGCGCTTCAGGCCGTCGACGAGGACCTCGGGCGCCTCCCGCTTACCCACATAGCCCATGATTCCGCACATCGTGACTGCCTCCGGTCGCTACGACTTTCAGGCTGAGCCCGAGGAAATTCCGGCGTTCCGAATGGAGATGCAATTTGGAATCGGGTCGCGCGGGACGCGTCAGAAGATGCCGCGCTCGGGGACGTACACGACGTCTCCGGGCTCGACTTCCAGGTCGAGATCGACCCGTCCTTCCAGGATCGAGTCGAGGTTGACGGTCTTGCGGCTGACATCTCCGTAAGGGGTATGGCGCAGCACCATGACCGATCCCGTCGAGGCGAACTTGGTGTAGCTGCCCGCGTTGGCGACCGCCATCGACACCGTCATCCGCGCGTTCACCGGCACCTCGATGGCGCGCGGGTTCTGGACGGCGCCCATCACGTACGCGATGCGGGCGGCGGAGGGCACCATGACGAGGTCGTCCGGCCACAGTTCGAGGTCGGCGCCTGCTTCGCCGCGGGCGAGCCGGCGTTCGACATCGACGAGGGAGAGCCGGATGACGATCTTTTCCGCGGCGCCCTGGCGCCGGACGACCTGCACATACTCTTTAAAGGCGCGGTCCGTGAAGCCGCCCGCGGAGGCGACCAGCTGGAAGACGGTGAGGCGGGCGTCGGGCGAGATCTCGTAGCCGTCGGGCTTGGCGACGCCGCCTACAATAAACACCTTCCGCTTCGCGAACTCCCTCACGGTGACGGTGACCGACGGATTCTCGAGGTAGTCCTTCTGGAGGCCCGCCTTCAGGCCCTGCTCGAGGGCTGCGGCCGTGCGTCCGACGGCCTTCACCTCGCCCAGGAGAGGATAAGTGAAGGTGCCGTTGTCCAAAATGCGGACCTCCAGGTCGAGGTCCGGCTGCCGGAACACGGTGATCTTGAGGATGTCCCCGGGAATCAGGAGGGGGTCCGGGCGCGGTCCCGTCTTCGGCGCGGGAGCCGCGGTTTCCGACGCCGGTGGAACGAACGGCTGCACGATCCGAGGCTGTCGGATCTCGGGCGCCGGGCTTTCGCAGGCCGCCAGGAGCAGGAGCGCCGGGATGATGTTGTACCTCATGGCCCGTATGTACGATCCGACCGTTCGCCGGTTACCGAGACTCGAGCAACCGTCTCGGGTCGACGACGTAAATAGCCTGAACTTGACCGGCGGGATCGGCACTCGAAAGGAACAAACGATGTTCGGTTTCGGAAACGGCCCCAAGGATCAGAAGAAGCCCGGACGGCCCCCGGCCCGCGCGAAGATGGTGGACGTGCCGGGTCTGCTCCGCCAGGCCTCGCAGCAGTTCCGCATCCGGGATCTCCTCCGGATGGGGAAGCGCGAGATCACCATCCTCTCCAGGGAGAAGGTGGACGAGCTGATCCAGCGCTCCGTCCGCGCCGCGGTCGACAAGTGCCGCGCCGAGGGCGGCGGCCCCGTCGTGACGATCTCGCAGATCCAGGCGGAGTCGAAGGCGCAGTTCGACGAACTGCTCCGCAAGGCCACGTTCGCGTCGAAGACCAGCGTCGATCCGACGCCGGACATCCTGCGGCTCATCCGCAGCTTCGCCACCGAGAAACCCGTCAACACGGGCGGCTGCGTCGAGCTCGTCGACGACGCCCAGCGCCGCATCCGTCCGTTCTCCGCCATGGACCTGGAGTTCGGGCGCGGCCTCGACATCGGCACCGTCAACTCCTGCGCGGGGGCGCGCAAGAAGGCCTCCAGCGAGCTGGTCTATAATCTTCAGCGGAACGCGTTCCTGGATTTCCGGAAGGACGCGTTCTCGCACAAGATGCTTTCGCGGTTCGGCCTCGACTTCATCACGCACGACGACCGGACGTACGTCGTCGGCGACACGGCGTATCAGCTGGCGGGGCTTTTCGAGAAGTCCACGCGGCGGCCGATGAAGGACGGGACGATCTCGAGCAGCGAGCCCGAGGCGCTCTTCGTCATGAACCACCTGGTG
>DASQOM010000179.1:0-27701 GCA_035644495.1 Planctomycetota bacterium
GAAGCGGTCGGCGGCGCTGGGCCCGCTGGCGACGCTGGCGGAAGGCACGCTCGCGAACATCCGCGCGGTCGGGATCCCGAAGGCCCTCACCGGGCCGATCGAACGGGGCGAGATCGAGACCCTGCGGCGCCACGTGGCGGCGATTCTCGAATGGGCGCCGGCCCTGTGGGGGCCGTATGCCTCGCTCGGAGGGCTGACGGTGGAGGTCGCCGCAGCCAAGGGTTCGCTGGGGCGCGCGGCCGCGGGGAAGATCCGTTCGGCGCTGCTCGCGGAGAGACGGCGATGAACGTGATCCTGATCGGATTCCGGGGATGCGGGAAGTCCACGGTGGGGAAGGCCCTGTCGGACCGGCTGGGCCGGGAGTTCATCGACTGCGACGCCTGGATCGAGCGGCACACGGGGCTGACGATCCGGGAGATTTTCGAGCAGCACGGGGAGAGCCATTTCCGGACGCTGGAGAGCCAGGCGATCGGAGAGCTCTCGGCGATGGACGGGAAGATCATCGCGACGGGCGGGGGGGCGGCGCTGAAATACCAGAACATGCAGGTCTTCAAACGGAACGGCGGGAGGATCTTCTTCCTGGAAGTGGGGCCGGAAACGGCGTTCCAGCGGATCCAGGATGACGCGACGAGCCGCTCAAGGCGGCCGGCGCTGACGGAGAAGGACCCGTTCACGGAAGTGAAGGAGCAGATCGAGTTCCGGCGGCCGTATTACCTCAAGGGAGCCGACGTGACGGTGGCGACCGACGGGGTGAAGCTCGACGAGATCGTCGTCGAGATCCTGAAGCACATCCAGGAAAGCGGTCCGGACGACCGCGGGGAGCGGCGGGACCACGATCCGGCGCCGGTCTGAACCACGCGGCGGAGGGCAGTATGGAGGCGGCGGGGGCGGAGGGCGGAAGGGCCGGAGCAGCACCGCTCCGGGCACCCGGATCGATCTACACGGAACGCGATCTCCAGGACCTCTGGGAGCTCCAGCGCTTCCGGCGCGAGGGGCTGCTGACGGAGGACGCGGTTCCGGTCACGGTGGAGCACCCGGGGATCCGCTGGGGGGAGGGCGGCCCGGATTTCCGGGGGGCGCGCCTGCGCTTCGCCGGGGAACTGCGCTGGGGTGACGTCGAACTGCACCTGACCCCCTCGGGCTGGGACGCGCACGGCCACCGCCGGGACGGCGCGTATGCGTCCGTGATCCTGCACGTCGTGCTGCGGCGGGACCGCTTCGCGGAGCCGCCCAGGGATCTCCCGCTGCTGGTGCTCGAGCCCTATCTTCACGGCACCCTGCCGCCGCCTCCCGCGGAGGGGGAGGAGGACCTCGATGCGCTCGGCGAGGAGTGGTTCGCGGAGCGCCGGTCGCGGATCGAGCGAGCGCTGGAGCGGATGTCCGCGGACGAGGCGCTGTACCGGGAGATCCTGGTCGGCCTCGGGTACAAGAGCAACCAGGCTGCGATGGCGGAGTTGGCGCGGCGCTGTCCGCTCCCCTCGCTTGCGGAGGGGGACGCGGAGGCGATCGAGCGGGCGCTGCGGTCGGGGGCCGCCTCGCTGCCGCGCGCGCTGTGGAGGCTGCGGGCGGGGCGTCCGGCCAATCATCCGTCGCGGAGGCTGGCGGGTCTGGCGCGCTTTCTCGCGTCGGCGCGCGGGGAGGGCCTCGCGCGGGGACTGGCGGCGAGGCCGGAGCTTCCCCAGATGACCTCGTGGCTCGCCCAGGAGGGCATCGGCGAGTCGCGGGCGCTGGAGATCGCGATCAACGCGTTCCTTCCGTTCCTGGGGCCGAAGGCCTGGTCGCGGGCGGCGGGCGGGCCTCCTCCGCCGCAGCTGCCCGGACTGCTGAGGAGATCGGGGGCGGCGGAGATCACGACGCTGCGCCGCTATTTCGGCGCGCTCCGCGCGATGAAGCGCCGCGTCTGAGGGCTGTCCGCGTTTTCGCTTGCTCCGGTTTCGGGCGCGTGCTAGACTTTTCTGGTCATTCGAAACGGGGACCGAGCCACGGTTGCGGGTGGGTGAGTTTGTTCGTCGCGATCCAGGGGGTGGCGGTCGATGTCCCTTCGGCTGGTCCGGTGTCCTTATTGCGCACGGCGCTTCAACGTCTCCGGCGTTGAGCCGGGCACGCGGCTGCGCTGCGGCGGCTGCACGGCAATCCTCACCGTCCCCTCGACGGGCCGTTCCGTCGCCGCACCCCGCCGGCTGACCCGCGCCAGGCTGCTCCAGATCGGCGCGGGAAGCGCGGCCGGCCTGATCGCCGCCGTCGTGCTGTGGCTGGCCCTCCGGCCCGCCCCGGCGGCGCCGGCCCCTCTCGCGATCGTGGATCCCGGGACGCCGCGGCCTCCGGCGCCGCCGGTGGAGGGGCCCGGCGAACCGACGCCCGGCTTCATCGACGACCCGGTCGCGCGCGCGACCCAATCGATCTACTGGGAATTCCCGGGCTCGCAGTTCATTTTCAACCTGCACACCAAGCCGTATCTCATCGCGCTGGAGCGCTCGGACCGCTTCATTGCGAAGGAACTGGTCGAGGAGTACGGGCGCCGGATGGAGACGATCCATCTGGCGTTCCGGCGGGAGATGGGGGACGCGCTGGCGCTGCCCCCGGTGAACGACACGCTCCTCAAGGTGGTGATCCTGAACTCCCGCGAGAGCTTCGACCGCTACTGTGAGAAGCGGGACAAGAGGCGGATGGCGCCCGCGATCAAGGGACTCTACGAGTACCGCGAGCGGCGGATCCTGACGTATTACGATCTGAGCGCGCCGTACGAGGTGCTGCTCCACGAGGGCACGCACCAGCTGGTGCACTACTACACGCTGCGGGAGACCGAGGGCCGCAAGATCCCGACGTCGTACTGGTTCCAGGAGGGGCTCGGAACCTACTTCGAGGGGTTCCGCCGCGGCATGGACGGGGAGATCGTGCTCGATCCGGGCTCCAACAGCCAGCGGCTACCGACGCTCAAGCAGATCCTGCTCCAGCAGGACCGCCGCGAGTTCATCCCGCTTACGATGCTGGTGGGGATGACGGTCGACGAGTTCTGGGACTGGTTCGAGCGGGGCATGATGAACGAGCCCGCCGACGTGACCCGGAAGGCGCAGCTCTACTACGCCGAGTCCTGGGCCTTCTCCCATTTCCTCCGGCAGGCCGGCCCCAGCCACCGCAAGGTCTTCGACGCCTACTTCCGCCGCGAGATCGCAGGCACGGGCTCCAAGGCGGTCTTCGAGGAACTCGTCCGGTCCGAACTGGGCCTGGACCTGCCCCAGCTCGAAGACCAGTTCGTGAAGTACATCCAGGGCCTGCGGTAGCCCGTCCTCCATGATCCCCGCCGTCGTGCTCCTGTCCATGCTCCTTCTCCAGCCGGCCGACGGCGCCGACGCGCTGATCGAAAAGCTGCGCTCCGACGACGCCGGCGTGCGCCGCCAGGGGCAGCTCGAGCTGCTGCAGAAGGGGGCCGCCGCGGTGCCTCCCCTGATCCGGGCGCTGGAGAGCGCCTCGCCGCGCCCGGAGCAGGAGATCGCGGCGATCGTGGCGCGGCTGTCGTCGGCGTCCTGGAAGGAGCGGAATGAGGCGACGGAAGCGCTGGTGCGGCTGGGACGCACCGCGGTGCCGGCGCTCGAGGCGAAGATCGCCGGGGCGGACGCGGAAGCGGGCTGGCGCCTGAGGTCGGCGGCGGCGGAGATCAAGGAAAAGGCGGGGCAGGACGAGCAGTCGGACGAGCTGCGGGCGGCGGCGGTCTGCGACGTGCTGGCGCAGACCGGCGACGCGCGGGCGGTCGCGCCGCTGCTGCGCCTGCTCGCGGCGGATCCGCCGTCGAAGCGGACCGCGCTGAAGCTGCGGGCCTGCCAGGCGCTGGGCCTGCTGCGGCCGTCGATGGAGGCGGCCCAGGCGGAGGAGGCCGCCGACCGCGTCCTGCAGGTGCTGGAACGCGCGCCGGGACCGCTCGAGAAGGGGATCCTGATCAAGACGCTGGGCCGCCTGAAGGTCGACGGGGCGGTGCGGCCGCTGGCCGCCCTGCTCGCCGACCGGAGCGAGAAGAACGTGCACCTGAAGCGCAGCTGCATCACCGCGCTCGCGGCGATCGGCCGGCCGCGCGGCGTGCGGGCGCTGGCCGACGCGTTGGCCGCGGACGAGGTCTACATCCGGCAGGGCGCGGCCGCGGCGCTGGAGCCGCTGGCGGGCGGCGACTTCGGCTACGATCCGCGGGCGACGCCCGAGGAGAACCGCGACGCGCTGGCGAAGTTCCGCGCCTGGGGCGCGTCCACCTACGGAAAAGCCTGGGACGAATAATCCGAGTCGTCCCCTCCGCTCCGCGTCGGGGGACCCGTTCACGACAGGTGGCCGTCCACCGTCATTCTCTGTACAATCCTGCGCCATGATCTGCGCCGTCGTCCGCACCGAAACGTCCGAGCAGGCGGTCTCCGCGATGGCGGAGGCGAAACGCCTGGGCGCCGATCTCTGCGAACTCCGCATCGACTACCTCCGGAACCCCGATCTCCCGAAGATCCTCTCGGCCAAGCCGCTGCCCGTGCTGGCCACCGTCCGGCCGAAATGGGAGGGCGGGCAATTTGACGGCGACGAGTCCGTCCGCTTCGGCCTCCTCGAGGATGCCTGCCTCCACGGGGCCGACTACGTCGACGTCGAATTCCGCGCCTACAAGGACCTGAAGCTCCGGGACGCGAAGCTGATCGTTTCGTACCACGACTTCGAGAAGACGCCGGAGGACCTGGAGGCGACGGCGCTGAAGATGGCGTCGCTGGAGCCGCTCTTCGTGAAGGTCGCGTGCCAGCCGCGCGGGATCGCGGACCTGGCGCGCCTCGTCCGGCTTCAGAAGACGTTTCCGTCGCCGATCGCGGTCATCGCGATGGGCGAGGTCGGCGAACCGCTGCGGGTGCTGTATGCCCGCTACGGCGGCCGCCTGACGTTCGCCTCGATCCAGGCCGGCCAGGAGTCGGCGCCCGGGCAGCTCAGCGTGGAGGACCTCGTCCGCCTGTACCAGGCGAAGACGATCGACGACGAGACCGAGGTCTACGGCGTCGTGGGCGATCCGGTCGCGCATTCGAAGAGTCCGGTCGTCTTCAACGACGTCTTCAAGCACCTCGGGATGAATGCCCGCTACGTCCGCTTCAAGGTGGACGATCCCGCGGCGCTGCCCGCCCTGGTCCGCGAGATGGATCTGCGCGGTTTCTCGGTGACGATCCCGCACAAGCAGGCGGTGGCGGGGCTGGTCGACGAGGCCGACGACATCGTCCGCGGGGTCGGCGCGGCGAATACGGTCTCGGTGAAGGACGGGCGGCTGATCGGGGCGAACACCGACCTGCCGGGCGCGATGGAGGCCATCCAGGACGCGGCAGTCCGGAAATGGTCCCACGGGATCTACGGCATGCGGGCGCTCGTGCTCGGGGCGGGCGGCGTCTCGCGGGCGATCGCGTGGGGCCTGAAGCGCGAGGCCGCGCGCGTCGTCATCGCGAACCGGTCCTTCGAGCGCGGGAAGGCGCTGGCGGAGGAACTGGGCGTCGACTTCGTCCGCTGGGAGAGCCTTGCCGACGCGCGCGCGCAGATCATCGTCAACGGCACGTCCGTGGGGATGACGCCGAAAACCGACGAGTCGCCCGTGGATGCGTCGCTCTTCAAGAAGGACATGGTCGTGATGGACACCGTTTATACGCCGAGGAGCACGAAGTTCCTGAAGGACGCGCGGGCGGCGGGGGCGCTGGGCATCGACGGCGTCGAGATGTTCCTGCGGCAGGCGAACCACCAGTTCAGGATCTGGAGGGGACGGCCCATTCCGACGGAGATCCTGAAGGAATTCAGCCAGCGGCTGTAGAGATCCGAATCACGGAACTTCGGAGCCCGCGTCAACACAGAGACGCCAAAGCACCGAGAATCACGGTCAGGAGACTCGTGATCCGGTCCCTTACTCCACGATCTGGACGACCATGCCCTTGAAGGCGAGGGCGGCGACTTCGACGACCTCCTCGTTCAGCATGCGGATGCAGCCGTTGGAGGCTTTGGAGCCGATCGAGCCGGGGTCGTTGGTGTCGTGGATGCCGATGCCGTGGTAGAGGTCGTGCTCCAGGGAGATCCACCAGTCGCCGAGCGGATTCTGGGGGTCGCCATAGGGGATGGGGGTCTTGCCGGAGATCTTGACGTCGGCCGGGGGCCACCAGGCGGGCTTGGGGTTCTTGCCGCCGACGACGAACTTGGTGACGGGGGTCTCCTTGTTGGGGGCGCCGGTGGTGATCGTGTAGCCCTTGAAGGGGGAGCCCTCGTAGAGGACCCACATCTTGAAGAGCGACTTGTCGACGATCAGGGACCAGGAGCCCTTGGGGAGGCGGACCTTGCGGCCGGCGCGGAGGAGGGCGTTCTCCTTGTAGTTGTTCACGTACATGATCGAGCCCTTGACGCCGTTGAGCGCGCGGAACTTCTTCGCGATGGACTCCAGGGTGTCGCCCTGCTGGATCTCGTAGAGCTCCACGTCCTTCTCGTCGGCGCGCTCCTGCAGCAGTTCGCGGTTGATGCGGATCCCGGACTGGGCGAGCTCGAGGCGATCGGCGTCGCCGATGGCGGCGCTGAAGCCGGCGGCGACCTTGGCGCGGGCATCGCGCCACTTTCCGTCGGCGATGAGCTCGTCGATCTCGGACTTGAGGGATCGCCCGGGGGGCGGGGTGAAGACGACGGGGACCGGCGGGGGCACGACGGCCTTCCTCACCTCGCGCTTCGGCTCCGGCGCGGGATCCGGCGCGGGATCCGGCGCGGGGGCCTGGGCGACGGGATCCGGCGGCTGGACCCGGGGCGCGGCGGCGGCCACGGAAGCGGCCGCGACCGGGGGCGCAGCGGGTGGCGTCCCCTGCCGGTGGCGGAAGAATGCGAAGTAGGACACGGCCACCGCCAGGGCGACGGCCATCAGGATCGTGGGAAGACGGGACGGTTTGCGGACATTGGGTGCGACGAGCATGAATCCCCTCTCTCTCTGTGACTCTCCGGGAGAAGTATGTCCGGGAACGGGAGGCTGTCAAGGGCAAATCATAAGTTATGATTTTTCTCCGCCCGGTTCCGGCCCTTGATGCTGGACTTGGCGCGGCGTGCGGAGTAAGCTGTCCGCCCTATGAAAACCTACAAGATCGGCGTGGTCGGCGGCGACGGCATCGGCCCCGAAGTGGCGGCCGAGGCCGTCAAGGTTCTCAAGAAGGTCCAGGACGGCTTCGTTTTGGAATTCATCGACTATCCGTTCGGCGCGGACCACTACCTCAAGACCAACGAGTTCATCCCCGACCGGGCGATGGACGAGATCAAGACGCTCGACGCGGTGATGCTGGGCGCCCTCGGGGACCCGCGCTGCGCCCCGGGCGTCCTCGAGCGCGGCATCCTCTTCAAGCTGCGCTTCGGCCTGGATCTCTTCATCAACTACCGGCCGATCAAGCTCTACACCGAGAAGCTCTGCCCGATCAAGGGCAAGACCCCGAAGGACATCGACATGATCGTCTGCCGGGAGAACACCGAGGACGCCTACTCCGGCGAGGCCCGCTTCGAGAACAAGGGCACGCCCGACGAGGTCGCGATCCAGGAGGCGAGGTACACCTGGAGGGGCACGGAGCGCATCATCCGCTTCGCCTTCGAAGTCGCGCGCAAGCGCAACATGAAGAAGAAGGTCACGCTGGTCGACAAGGCCAACGCGGTCCGCGCGCACGACCTGCTCCGTCGCGTCTTCGACCACGTCGCCAAGGATTACCCCGACATCCAGAAGGACAACGCGTACGTCGACGCGACCTGCATGTGGTTCGTGAAGAACCCCGAGGCCTTCGACGTGCTCGTGACGACGAACATGTTCGGCGACATCATCACGGACCTCGGCGCCATGATCCAGGGCGGCATGGGCATCGCGGCGGGCGGCAACATCCATCCCGGGAAGGTCTCCGTTTTCGAGCCGATCCACGGCTCGGCGCCGAAGTACAAGGGCCTGAAAAAGGTCAGCCCGCTGGCGGCCATCCTCTCCGCGGGGATGCTGCTGGAGCACGTCGGCCAGAAGACGGCGGCGGATCGGGTCGAGGCGGCGGTGAAGAAGGTGCTGGAGTCGGATGCGCTGCCGTCGATCGATGCGTCGAGCGGCGTCCCCACGGACAAGGTGGGGGACATGGTCGTGGCGAGGCTGTAATCAGTAGACAGCAGACCGGGAAGAGGGCCCTCCCTGCAACGCGGAGGGTCCCGCCCTGCAAGAAAGAGGGGAACCGCCCCCCCCCCGAAATCCCGCTTCCGCCGTTCCCTAGCGGCGGTCGATGTAGGCGGGGACGGCCGTCAGCGAGACGGACTTCCCATTCCACGTCACGGCCGCAGACCAGGTCGCGGTATAGCGGCCGGCCACCGCCAGGCGGAGGGTGAAGTCGGGGAAGACGCCGCCGACGAACTCGCCGGGGCCGAGGCGGACGACGCGGCGCGACCCGGTGGTGGGGTAGGGCAGGGCCGCCGGGACGCCGGGGCCGCTCAGCTTCAGGCGGGCGCCGGGGGCGCCGTCGAGGGTGAGCTCGACGTCGGCGGGGCTCAGATTGGTGACGCGCCACTCGAGGGGGAGCGAGACGCCTTCGCGGACGGGCTCGCGCGGACCGATCAGGGCGGCCTGCAGCGGCGAGCGCTCCTTGCGGACGAGGTACGCCGCGGCCTCCTGGCTGATCGACGTCTCGGGGTCCTTGAGCGCGAGGATGAGACCGGTGATCGAGCCCTCGCTGTCGATGTTGCCCAGCGCGGTGACGGCCATCAGGCGGACGCCGGGCGGCTTCTCGGGCTTGAGCAGCCCGACGAGGGCGGGCACGGCCAGGGGATCCGTGACGAGGCCGATCTCCTTCGCGTCCTTCCTGGAGAGCTTCGCCGTCCACTCGGCCTCCGCCTCGATGCGCTTGCGGCGCAGCTCCGCGAGGCGCTCCTGGGTGGAGCCCTTGAGCTCGGCGGTGCGGACGAGGCTGCGCGCGTCCTCGAGAGCCGCGATGGCCTCGGGCAGCTGTCCCTTCTTCTCCAGCTCCGCGACGCGGGCGAGCTCGGCGTTCACGAAGCGGAGCTCGTAGTCGTCGCGGTACGGCCGCAGCTCGCGGGTCTTCAGGCTCCAGCGGTATCGGTCAAACACCGAGTCGTAGAGCCGGAGCACCTCGTGGTAGTTCTTGGTCTCCTTCGCGTCGTCGATCGAGCTGCGGATGAGCGATTCCGCGTCGCGGGAGCGGTACTCGTAGACGGCGGCCGCGGCCGCGAGCGCGAGGATGATGCCGCCGCCAACCAGCGAACGGACGAGGCGCTTCCTCTTCCGGGCCTTCTCGATCTCGCCGGACTCGAGGTTCTGGCGGAGCTCGAGGGCCTGCTCGTGGCGCGGGTCGAGCTTGAGGATGGTGCGGCAGTAATCGAGGGACATCGCGTCGTTCTTCTCCTCCATCGCCCGCTGCAGGAGACGCGCGTAGGTCTTGACGGCCTCGCCCTTGTCGCCGAGGTGCCGCTGCATCTCGGCGATCGACTCGACGAGCTCGGTGTGGTCGCCGACCTTCTCGATGAGCTGCTGGTAGACGGCCAGGGCCTTGTCGGGCAGGCCGGCTTTCTTGTAGGCCGAGGCGAGGCCTTCGCCGGCGGCCAGGGCGTCGAGCTTGAGATCGAGCTGGAGCAGGGTCTGGAAGAGGCGCTCGTGCGCGCTGATGTCGCGCGGGGCGTGGGAGAGAACCTTCTGATAGCTCTTGATCGCCTGCTCGAGGGCCCCCGACTCGGCCTGGGCGGAGGCCAGCTGGCGGGCGAAGCTGGCGGCGGACTCGTGGTCCTGCAGCTCCTCGGCGCAGCGGAGCGAGAGCTCGAGGAGGCCGGTGTTCTTCCGCTCGTGCTCGAGACCGTAGCGGGCCACGCGGAGGGCGGCGTCCCATTCCTTCCGGCCGGCGCGGGCGCGTCCGCGTTCGAAGGCGTCGGCCGCCGAGAGCGGCCGCGCGGCCCCGGAGCGGATGAGGAGCGCGGCGGCGCGCAGCAGCATGAACTGCCCGAGGCGCGTCAATTCCTGGATGTCGCGGAGCGAGCGCTCTCCGTCGAGCAGCGCGAAGATGCGGCGGATCTGCGGCTCCGCCTCCTTGGGCATCCTCGCGGGATCGGGCACCAGGATCTCGTTCTGGGAAAGGATGGCCTTGCGGGTCTCGCCCCACTCGTCGGCGCGGCGCACCGCCTCCATGATCGCGCCCTCGACCGCCAGGCGCGGCTCGAGATCGAGCTGGTCGACGTCGAACTGCCGGTCGTCGGGCTCGCCCTCCTCGAATTCGAAGGTCGCCTCGTTCCAGAGGAAGGCGTCGCTGAGGTGCTCGCCCATCTGGTGTTCGCAGGCGGCGCGGAGGTCCTCCTTGGTGACGCGGCCCTTCTTGAGCATGCCGCGGATGAATCCGCCTTCGCTGGTGTGGCGGCCGGTGACGGTCGGGGCCTCGTCGGCGCGGATCTTCTCCAGCGCCAGCAGGCCGTTCAGGAGCGAGGGGCCCTGGCTGTTGCCGAGGCCGACCAGCTTGAGCGCGCCTTTGTCGAACCAGAGGAAGATCTGGTGGCGGTCCTTCTTCGCCCGGATGGCCAGGGTGCCGGTCTGCTCGTTGGTGACCAGGTCCTGGAGGACGTTGGCCAGCGAGATCGAACGGACGTCGCCTTTGATTCCCATGAGATTTCTGGTTTCCGGAGAGGACGGTCTTCTCCAAGTCTAGCCTATGGGACCGGGGCTTGCCAAGAATCCGGGGCCGGGGTGTATCGCCGGGCGGCCGCTCCGCTATAAGGAGGGTCCCCCTGGAGGAAGCCCCATGATCCGCGCCCTGCTCGCGACTGCCTTCGTCCTGATCTCGGTGCCCGCCTTCGGCCAGGGGGCGCCGCGGCTCCCGCTCGACGACTTCGAGAAGGCGCCGCAGGGATGGAAGTACATCGGCGGCGAGGAGTTTCCGGGGGCGAAGGGCAGCCTCGCGCTCGACTCCGCGACGGCGCACGGCGGGAAGAGCTCCTACCGGCTGGAGGCCGACTTCAGCGGCGGCGGGGCGTACGTCGGAACCTGGCGCGAGCTGGCGGACCTCAAGGGCCGCGACGTGAGCGAAGTCCGGTTCTGGGCGAAGCAGACCGGCGTGACGAAGCTCGGCGTGCGGCTCCTCGACAGCAGCGAGCAGATCCACCAGGGCTCGATCGAGCTGAAGCCGGCCGCGGACTGGCAGGAGGTCGTCCTGAGGATCTCCGCGCTGGCCGGCGGAGAGCACTGGGGCGGCGCCAACGACGGGAAATGGCACGGGCCGCTGAAAGGCTTCGGCCTGAACGCCGGCAAGAACGGCCTCGCGGCGGGGCAGACGAAGGGCACGCTCTGGATGGACGACCTCGAGGCCGTTCCCGGCCCGGTCGTCGACGGGACGCCGACCCTCTATGCCGCCGTTGTGAACCCGCCCGTCTGCCGTCCCGGATGGGGCGCGCGCATCACCTATAAGTGGGACGCCGAGCCGCTGGGCCGCGACTACGCGGTCTTCGTCCACTATCAGTCCGCGAAGGGGACCGTGATGCAGGGCGACCACGGGCCGTCCGTGCCCACGTCCGTCTGGTCCGGCAGGCTGGAATACCAGAAGGTCGTCGTCATCCCCGAGGACTTTCCGGACGGCGAGTACAGGATCGTGATGGGGCTCTGGGAGAACGCGACGGGGACGCGTCATGCACTCAAGATCAAGGAGGGCGTGATCCCGCTCGAGGGGAACGCGTACCAGATCGGCGTGGTCAAGGTCGACTCCAAGGCGCCGATCCCGGCGCTGCCGAAGCCGACGCTCAAGCTCGACGGATTCAAGCTGACCTGGAGCGATGAGTTCAACGATCTGAGCGTCTCGTCACACGGCCCCGGCACCCGCTGGATCGCGCACACGCCCTACAACGGCGACTTCGGCGACGCCGTCTTCGCCGACCCGAAGGACGGCTTCCCGTTCACGATCGACAAGGGCATCCTTCGCATCGAGGCGTCGAAGGGGGCGGACGGGCGCTGGCGCGGCGGGCTCCTGTCGTCGGTCGACGGCAAGGGCCAGGGCTTCTCGCAGAAGTTCGGCTACTTCGAGATGCGGGCGAAGTTCCCCAGGAGCCCCGGGATGTGGCCGGCGTTCTGGCTGATGGGGGTGCCCGGGATCACCAACAAGAACATCGCCAACCCCGAGATCGACGTCGTCGAGCAGTACGGGTCCATGCCCAACACGCTGATGGCGACGCTGCACACGTGGGGTCCGGGGGACAAGCACTGGGGCGAGGGGGACGGCTTCTTCGTCCCGGGGATGACGGACGATTTCCACACGTACGGCGCGATGGTCGACGAGAAGGACATCACGATCTACTACGACGGCGTGGAACTCTGGCGGCAGAAGACGATGCCGGAGATGAAGGTGCCCCTCTATATCATGGTCGACCTCGCCATGGGCGGCGGCTGGCCGATCGACAAGGCGGTCAGCCCGTCGTCGATGGACGTCGACTACGTCCGCGCCTACGTCCGCAAGTAGCGACGGATGACGTTTCTGCGGCCAGAAACGTCCCCAGCGGATAGACTCGGCGTCCCCTGATGCACCCCCCATTGAGCGCCGAGGAGCGGGGCCGGCTGCGCCGCGACGTGGCGCGCCAGGCCTGGCCGGTCGTCCTCCAGATGCTCCTCAAGACGCTCATGTTCTACGTCGACTCCTACATGATCTCGTCGGTGGGGGCCGAGGCGATGGCCGCCATGGGCGTGGTGGGACCGATCTCGCACACCCTGGTCGCGGTGCTCTCGGCCCTGTCCGTCGGCACCGTGGCAACGGTGGCGCGCGCGTGGGGGGAGGGCGACCGCGCGAAGCAGGAGCGGGAGGCGTCCACCTCGGTCGTCCTGGCCTTCGCGCTCGGTGTGCCGCTGACCGTCGTCGGGCTGCTGGTCCTGCCCCATTTGGCGGAACTCTTCCGGGTGCCGGACTCGCCGGCCGTGACGGAGATGTCCCGTCGGTTTCTCCTGATCGAGGCGTCGATCTTCCTTTTCTGGTGCCTCGACGCGGCCGCGACCGGGATCCTGCGGGCGGCGGGCCGCACGCTGTTTCCGATGGTCGCCGCGCTCGGGGCGAACGGGCTCAACATCTTCCTGAACTGGGTGTTCATCTACGGCAACCTGGGGGCGCCGCGGATGGGGCTGGCGGGCTCGGCGCTGGCGACGTCGATCGCCTTCGCGCTGCAGGGCGTGCTGACGTTCGGGTATCTCTGGACCGCGCGGTCGCCCATCCGGCTCTCGATCGCGGGGCTCCGGACGGTGACGCGCGACTCCATCGCGCGCCTGGTCCGGGTCTCGGTGCCGGCCGGGGTGGAGCCGGTGCTGCTGCAGAGCGGATTCCTGGTCTACAACAAGGCGATCACGCTTCTGGGGACGCAGGCGATGGCGGCTCACCGGGCCGCGATCACGGTGGAATCGATGACGTTCATGCCGGCCTGGGGCTTCGCGGTGGCGGGCTCGGCGGTGGTGGGCCAGTACCTGGGAGCCGGGAGGCCGGACGGGGCGGACGCGGGGCTGCGCGAATGCGCCCGGCTCTCGACCTGGCTGATGAGCGCGGTCGGCGTCGCCTTCTTCTTCCTCGCGGCGCCGCTCGCGCGGATCTTCCTGCGCGGGCCGGAGTCGGAGACGATCGTGTCGGCGGCCGCGATGTGCCTGGCCATCTCGGCATTCGAGCAGCCGTTCATGGCGCTGGCGATGGCGCTGGGCGGAGGCCTGCGGGGCGCGGGGGATACGAAGAGTCCCGTGCTGGTCGGCGTGCTGGGCGTCTGGGGCATCCGGGTCCCGCTGGCCTGGGCGCTGGCCTTCCCGGCCGGGCTCGGGCTGAACGGGATCTGGATCACGATGATCGCCGACTGGGCGGTGCGGACGGCGGTGTTTTCGGTGCTCTACCGGCGCGGACGATGGAAGACCATCAATCTCTGACGCGTCCCGTATAATGAGGTAGACATCACGGAGGCATGATGCGTTCGTTCCTTCCGCTGGTCCTGGCCGCCGCGCTGCTGTGCCCCGGAACCGTCCGGGCCGAGCAGGACTCCAAGAGCCGCGCCGACGAGATCCTGAAGAAGATCGACTCGGCGATCCAGGAGGAGTCCGCGAAGTCGCGCGAGGCGATCCTGGACCTGGTCCGACAGGAGCTGCGCGGGGCAAAGACGACGCCGGCCGATCCCGCCGGCAAGGGAATCCCCCCGGCGGCCGCGCTCGAGAAGGCGAAGGCGGTGCTGACGGTCGATCTCCTGAAGAAGCACGCCACCTATCTGGCGAGCGACGAGCTCGAAGGCCGCTGCGCCGGGTACGCGGGCTGCAACAAGGCGGCGGACTATATTGCGGAGCAGTTCAAAGGCGCGGGCCTCAGGCCCGGCGGCGATGCGGGAGGCTGGTTCCAGAAGTTCCGCCTGATGGGCAAGGATACCCAGAACGTGATCGGCGTCATCGACGGGACGGATCCCGACCTGAGGAGCGAGATCGTCGTCATCGGCGCGCACTATGACCACGTCGGCACCGCCGACACGCGCGACTTCGGTCGCATGGGCGGCCGGGGCGACGACAGCATCTGGAACGGGGCGGACGACAACGGATCGGGGACGACCTGCGTGATCGCGCTGGCGCAGGCCTTCGGCCGCAGCGGCCTGTCCGCGCGGCGGACGATCGTCTTCCTCTGCTTCAGCGGCGAGGAGGCGGGCCTGGTGGGCTCGCGCTACTACACGAACCACCCTCTGGCCGCGCTCGAGAAGCACGCGTTCATGCTCAACCTCGACATGGTCGGGCGGAATCCCACGAAGGCCATGGAGATCCACGGCGTCGGCTCGGCCGAGGGCGGGGTGATCCGCAAGGCGGTCGAGAGCGCCGTCGCGGCGTCGGGGCTGAAGGCGAAGCTGAACGACGCGGTCACCCTGATCGGGGGCGACAGCGACCATTCCTCCTTCGCCGACAAGCGCGTCCCGTATGCGTTCTTCTTCTCGGGCTTCCACGCGGACTATCACCGCCCGAGCGACCATGCCGACAAGCTCGCGTACGACAACATGGTGAAGGTCGCGGCGACGTCGATGGACATCCTGCTCGCGCTCGGGAACGCGGACGAGAAGCCGAAGTTCTCGGGCCGCGCGAAGCCGGGCCTCACCCTTCCGGACCTCGAGCCCGCGACGCCGCCCCGCCGGCTGGGCGTGACGGTGCAGGAGCTGGACGACGCCGACTGCGACGCGCTCAAGCTGCCCGCCGATCAGGGCGGCCTGCGGGTGGACGGCGTCCAGGGCGGCGGCGCGGCCGACGGGGCCGGTATCAAGGTCGGGGACGTGGTGCTGGAGGTCTCGGGCACGACGCTGCCCCGCGGCGGGACCCGCGACGAGCTCCGCAAAGTGCTCACCGACAAGGTGCGGCCGGGGAAGGACACCGAGATCGTCGTCCTCCGCAAGGGCGAGCGGGTGACCCTCACCGCGAAGTGGCCGGAGTAATCGCGGCCGCCGGCTGATACAATCCGCGCGATGCGCTCCCTGCTCCGGATCCTCGACGCCAACCTGAACCGCGCCCGCGAGGCGCTGCGCGTGGTCGAGGATCTCGCGCGCTTCCACCGCGACGACGCCGCGGCGGCCGCCTCCCTCAAGGACGCGCGCCACGCCATCGACCGGCTCGCGCGTCCGTTGTCGTCCGAACTGCTCCGCGCGCGGGATTCCGAGCGCGACGTCGGCCGCAACGGGGACCGGCCCGTCGACCGCGCCCGCTCGCCTCGGGAGCTGATGGCGGCGAATCTGAAGCGAGCCGGCGAGGCGCTGCGTTCGATCGAAGAGGTCGCCAAGGGACGTCACACCGCGCTGTCGAGGGAGGCGCACCGGCGCCGCTTCGAGCTCTATGCGCTGGAGAAGCGCCTCGGGGATCCGCGGCGGCTGCTCGACGCCGCGCAGCTCTACGTGTTGCTGGATCCGACGGTGACCGCCAGATCGCTGGCGACCGTCGCGGCGGAGGCGGTGCGGGGCGGGGCCGACGTGCTGCAGCTGCGGCAGAAGCCGCGGCCCGATGCGGGACTCGCCCGCGAGATCCGCGCGGCCTGCGGGGACGCGCTGTTCATCGTGAACGACGACGTGGCCGTCGCGCTCGCGTCGGGGGCGGATGGAGTCCATCTCGGCCTCGGGGACCTGCCGATCGCGGAAGCGCGGCGGCTGGGGGTCGGCATCATCGGGGCGACGAGCCATTCGCTGGCGGAGGCGAAGCGGGCGAAGGCGGCCGGGGCGGACTATGTCTCGTGCGGACCGATGTACGCGACGCCGCTGAAGCCCGGCCTGGACCCGAAGGGCTTCACGTATCTCGCGGGGCTGAAGAAGCTGGGGCTGCCGTTCTTCTGCATCGGCGGCCTCACGAAGGAGAACGTGAGGCCCGCGCTGCTGCGCGTCGCGGTGTGTTCGGGGGTGATTGCGGCGAAGGACGTGGCGGGCGCGGCGCGGTCGATCCGGGCGCGACTCAGGTCTTCGAGCGGCGCTTCGAGTCGCGCACGGCGCGGTACTGGGGCGACGTGAACCAGTCGCGCATCATGGCGATTTTCCGTTTCTCTCCGGCGGGAAGATCGAGAAACTCCACGCCCGCGTAGAAGTCGTCCGAGTTCTTGCCCGACTGGTAGCACCAGCGGACTTCGCCGGTCGCGGTGATCTGGTCCTTATAGCGCTCCATTTCGATGACGATACGGACTTTGGAGCCCACGGCAAGCCGCTCGTGGGTAAGGAAGCGGACGCCGCCCTCGGAGAGATCCAGGGCGGAGCGGGCGCGGTTTTCCTTTCCCACGCCGAAGACGGTCAGGAGCCCGTCCCGGTAGAGGGTGGCCTGGCAGTCGTCGATTTCGAAGCGGGAGTACCGGCGGCGTTCGTCGGGTTTGCCGGTCTCTTTTGAACTCTCGCTTTTCTCCCGGACGGGGGAAGGGGCGGAGGCGGGATTGAGTTTTTTGAACTCGGCGAACCAGTCCGACTGCTCTTTGCCCTTGCCCGAAGATGGTGGCATTCGCCTCCCTCGACCCGCTCCTAACACTACCCCGTCGATCCGGGAGAGTCAAGGCGGTGGGCCAGCAGGGCGGCGCCCGCCACGGCCACCGGGAGGAGAAGGTATCCGAGAAGGGGGACGAGGAGGACGAGGAAGAGGACGGAGCCGAATCCCAGGGTGGCGCCGGGATGGCCGGCGAGCCATGAAAAACGGGCGGGGACGGAGACCTGGCGGGCATCCAGGGGGTAGTCGAGGTATTCGAAGCCGAGGAAGAGAATAGCGAGGAAGGCGGACATCGGGGGATGCAGGAAGGCGAGAGGGGTCAGCCAGAGAAGCAGGAGCAGGAGCTGGATGCCGCCAAAGAAGAAGAGTTTCAGGGTCTGGTTGATCAAGGAGCGGAGCAGCATGGCGGCGAGGCCGCGGGAGGGGGGCAGCCTTTCGCCCAGGTCGTGAAGGATTCGCTCGGTCATGACGTCCAGAAACGGCGATGCCAAGAGGTTGCCGAGCAGCAGGGAGAGAAAGAGCCCGGCGACGACGGCGACCGCGCTGAGCAGCCAGGACGCGGTGGTCCGAAGCCAGCCCGGAAGACGCTCCGGCGTGATCCAGGCCACGATTTCGGCGCGGAAGGAGAAGAAGAGCACGAGCAGGACGATCAGGACCAGGAGATTGAGCGCGAACGCGGCGGCTGCAAATTTCCAGAGCGCCGGCCGCCTCAGGAAGAAGGCGAGGCCGCGAAAGGGATACGTGAATCCGAGGAGAAAGTCCGGCATCACGTCGAGCCCCATCTCCTCCCCACGTCGTCGAATGGCTGGGCCGTCTGGATTCGAACCAGAACAAAGGGATCCAAAATCCCTCGTGCTACCGTTACACTACGGCCCAACGGGTTCAATGGAATCAATGCCGACGGAGAGACCTGCGAAGCAGCGCGGGAGGACTAGGATTGTCGCCGGTGGGATAGACTCCGCATGCCTGAATCGTACTGGATTTTGCCCGGCCGTTCAACGGCCCCGAAGCGTCGATCCGGCCTGAGATTTGCTTTGAATGGTTCCGATATACGGAGGTCTGATGACCAAGGATGATCCGACGTGGCTGCGCTGCCAGCACACGATCCGCAAGCTGCTTCTCGCGACCGGCAAGGACGCGCTGGTTTATGCTCAATCCGCCCTGGAGAAGGAATCGAGCGAGCCGGAGCGCCTGGGCGTCTTCTGGGCCAACGCCCGGAAGTTCTTCGAGGAATACAGCCCCTCGAAGTGATTCCCGCGGCTACATCTCTTCGCCCATGGAGCCGGACGGAGAGGGAGCCGTCGCGACCGGAATTTCCGCGATAATCGCCCCGGTGGTCAGCAGCAGGGAACTCACGCTCGCCGCATTTTCGAGCGCGCTGCGCACGACCTTGGTCGGATCGATGACGCCCCCTTTGAGCAGGTCTCCGTATTCCAGCTTGTCCGCATCGAAGCCGAAGTTCACGTCCTTCGATTCCCGGACCCGGTTCACCACGATCGCCCCCTCCACGCCGGAATTCCGCGCGATCTGCATGATCGGCGCCTCCACGGCGCGTCGGACGATGTCGATGCCGGTCTTCTCGTCGTCGTCGCCTCCCTTGATCCGGTCGAGCGCCTTCGCGGCGCGAATCAGCGCGACGCCGCCGCCGGGCAGGATGCCTTCCTCGACGGCGGCGCGGGTCGCATGGAGCGCGTCCTCGACGCGAAGCTTCTTCTCCTTCATCTCCACCTCGGTCGCGGCGCAAACCTTGATCTGCGCCACGCCGCCGGCCAGCTTCGCCAGACGCTCCTGGAGCTTCTCCTTGTCGTAGTCCGAAGTCGTGTCCTCCATCTCCCGCTTGATCTGGGCGATGCGGCCCTGGATCGCCTTGGTGTCCCCGGCGCCTTCGATGATCGTGGTGTTCTCCTTCTCGACCACGATCTTCTTGGCGCGGCCCAGCAGGCTGAGGTCGACCTTCTCGAGCTCGATGCCGAGGTCCTCGAAGATCGCCTTGCCGCCGGTGAGGACCGCAATATCCTCCATCAGCGCTTTGCGGCGATCCCCGTAGCCCGGCGCCTTCACCGCGCAGATGTTCAGCGTCCCGCGCAGCTTGTTCACGACCAGCGTCGAGAGCGCATCGCCTTCGATGTCCTCGCTGATGATGAGCAGGGGCTTGCCCGTCTTGGCGATCGTTTCCAGGAGCGGGATCAAGTCCTTGACGGCCGAGATCTTCTTCTCGTGCAGCAGGATGTAGCAATCCTTGAAGCTCGCCTTCATCTCCTCGGGCTCCGTCACGAAGTAGGGCGAGAGATAACCCTTGTCGAACTGCATGCCCTCGACCCACTCCACGTAGGTCTCGAGGCCCTTGCCTTCCTCGACCGTGATGACGCTGTCCTTGCCGACCTTCTGCATCGCCTCGGCGAGCATCTTGCCGACGCTTTCGTCTCCGCCGGCCGCGATGGTGCCGACATTCTGGACCTCGGAGCTGTCGTCCAGGCGGACGGGCTTGGAGAGGCGCTTCAGCTCGGCGACGATGGCCTCGACGGCCCGGTCGATGCCGCGCTTGATCGCGATCGGGTTGGCGCCGGCGGTGACGTTCTTGAGGCCCTCCTCGAAGATCGCCTCGGCGAGCACGGTGGCGCTCGTGGTGCCGTCGCCCGCGACGTCGTTCGTCTTCGAGGCGACTTCCTTCACCATCTGCGCGCCCATGTTCTCATAGGGGTCCTTGAGCTCGATCTCCTTGGCGACGCTGACGCCGTCGACGGAGACGATGGGAGCGCCCCATTTCTTCTCGAGGAGCACCGCGCGACCTCGGGGTCCGAGGGTCACCTTGACCGCCCGTGCGAGTTGTTTCACGCCGCGGCGGATGGCCTCGCGGGCTTCCTGATCGAATGCAATCCTTTTGGCTGTCATCGGTTCTCCGTTATGGGGCGGTCCTGTCGCAGACACTCACGGCAGGGGTTAGCGCAAGCCGCGTGCCACGGGTCGGTTTCCTCCACTTCCCGGCGGCTTCCGCATTCCACGGGATCTTGGCACAATCCTTGCTCATCCGGTCCCGGAGTAAATCGATCATGACCTGCAGAATCCTGGTGGCGCTCGATGGTTCGGAGGCGTCCGAGCCGCCGCTGTACGAAGCCGAGCGGATCGCACTCGGGGGGGCCGGCGTTCATTTCCTGCACATCGTGCCCATGCTTCCGTCGACCATGGACGCGACGTCCGCGGCGGTGATGTCCTGCCACGATCAGGCGTTGTCGTACCTGGGCGACTTGAGGGCCAGATTTCCCGACGTTCGAGGCCTGGATCTCATCCGCACGGGCGATCCTGCCGACGCGGTCCTTCAGGCCGCGTCGGAATTCGATATCGACCTGATCGTCATGGGGACGCAGGTGCGTGCGGTCCCTCAGGAAGGATCCCTCGGACGCGCGGCCAGGAACGTGGTGCGGGAAGCAATGCTCCCCGTGATCCTGAAACGTCCGGGGCTTCCGCCGCCGCGCAACACTCTTCGCAGGATCCTCGTCCCCCTGGACGGGAGCCCGGAATCGCTCACCATCCTGACGACCGTCAAATCCCTCGCGCTGCAGACCGGCGCCGAAGTCGTGTTCCTTCACGTCACCGAGCGCGCGCTGGTCCCGGCCTCGCCCGACGGCGTTCCGCGGGCACCCAAGGCTTCGGAGCACCCGAAGGAGAAGCTGCTGGACATCGCGAATCGCCTGGAGAAGTCGGATCTCGTCTTCTGGCAGACGCTCGCGCCCGGCGAAGCGGTCGAAGAGGTCCTGAATCATGCGAAGGCGCTGGACGCGGACCTGATCGCGATGGCGGCGCGCGTCGGCAGGGGAAGGGAACGGACGATCGTGGACCGCGCGGCGCTGGCGATCATGGAGCGCGCGGAACAGGCGGTCCTGCTGCAGGAGCCGGTGATCGCCGCCGCCGCCCCGAGGGCCTGGAAGATACGATGAGCGGCGCGAATCCGACGTCAGTTGCGCCTGCGGTTCAGGAAGAGGGTCCATCCGTAGAGCGACCAGTAGACCGGCCAGAGGGTGATGGACACCGCGTTCATGAGGCGATCGTGCTTGAACATCTGCGTGCGGAGGAGCGCGACGGCCGTCACGGCCAGCCCTGCGACGTAGATCCCCAGGATCGGCTTCCACATCGGGGTATCCTCCTTATGGACGAGCGCTCACCGGGCGATCGTTGCGACCAGCCTCCCCTGGCGCAATCGGCGTGCCGCCCCGGGCCTTCCCCCGCTCCCAGCCGGGGGATGGCGTTCCCGTTGCACTAGTTGCCGGCCGGCCCTGCCGACGCGGGGACGGCGAGGAGACGCGATGAAATCCCAGCTCTGGCAGAACCTGGAAGACCAGGCGCACTGGATCCTGGAGCATGCGGATCAGTCGCCGCCCAAGGAGCTTCTCCGGGGCATGGCGCTGCACCTGCGGCTTTGGAACTACACCGAATCCGGATCGCACACGTCCTGGAGCCTCATCCTTCCGGTGCGGGAATACCGGGAGAGGAGGGCGGTGGTGCGGGAACTCCGCTGGGATCGCGCCGCCGACTGGAAACAGACCATGACGCTCCAGAAGACGCTCAAGCGGCGCCCCCTGCCGAGTCCGTCCATCCAGCTCCGGGACGCGGAAGCGGACTGGGCGGAGCTCGTGCCGTTTCTGGATACGGCCGGAGGCCTGCCGGTGCTCGCCCTCGGCAAGGATCCGGCGCTGCCGTCAAAGGGAGACACGTCGGGTTTCGAAGGCTTCCGGCCGCTGGCGCACCTCCGGCTGGAATGGGCCGGCAAAGGCCCCCGCGGGTGGGGGGAGACCGTGGTCTGGTTCTCGCGGTTCCGCAATCTGTTCGTCCGGATCCTGAAGGAGCGCGATACCGAGCCCCGGAACGAGTAGATCCCGTTCTTCCGCCTAGGGCAGGTCGAAGAGGAGGATTTCAGACAGCTGCTGCGCGGTGAGCGACACCGCGGCCTCCTCTTCGAAGCAGGCTCCGTCCCCGGCGTTCAGCACCTGATCGCTGAGCTGGATCCGCCCGCTGACCACCTGAAGCCACGCCCCTCTTCCGGTCGCCAGTTCATGAACCAGATGATGACCGGGATCCAGAACCGAGGAGAACACCCGTCCGTCGCGGCGGAATCGGAGCGAGCCGTTGCGTCCGTTCGAGGAGAGGATCAGCCGCAGAAGTCCGCGTCGCTCCGCGATGGGAAAGTACTTTTTCTCGGCGTGGGTTCTCAGGCTGGCCCGGTCGGGAGTGAAGAGGCAGCGGAACGCGCGGGCGGCGTCGGTCCGGGAGACGTTCGTCGTTCGATACGACGCCCCCGATCGGAAACTCGTGCGGCTGCATTCGCCCGGGTCGAGAACCTGGGTGGCTCCGGAGGGATCCTGCTGGACCAGCGAGCCGTCGCAAACGTAAGTGAGAATCTCGATGTCGTTCGATGTCTGGTCGGAAAAGTCCGCACCAGGGGCCAAGGCTTCCTCGCTCAGGGACTCGAGGCATCGAAAGCCGCCGCTCATCGGATCGGAGCGGTTTTCGCGGTCGAAGGTGATCCAGGTTTCCCGGGCGCCCTCCGTGCGGCGGCGTCGATCCGCCGATTTCCTCGGCGTAATCATCGTCGTGCAGGCGGCGTTCGACCGATTCCGGCCGGCGAAACCGGGGAAAAGACGATCAATTCGATCCTGTTATGAATCATTCTGATCGGTTGGCCGAAGGGCCGGTCGAAACCGCGGTCCATGATCACTCGGGTCGGCGATGATCGAGCCCGGGTCCCGGGCGAGGGGAATCAAAATGACACACCTGCGCGATGGCGAGCCGAACCGACTCGAGCGTGAACGGCGCGGAGAGGTGGCCGACGACGCCGTACCCTGCATTCAGAGGCAGGGGGGATTCGGGACCTGCAGCGGAGAGAAGGATCACCGGGATCCGGTTCCCTTTCTCCCGGAGGGTTCGCACGGCGTCTTTCTGAGGATCGCCGTTTTTCAGGACGACAAAGGAGTGGCGTTTGGTCCTCAGACGCTCGAGGATCGCCCCGGAGTCGCTGCAGACCTCCGTCGTGTACCCCGCCCGGGAGAGGGCCTCCCGCAGGTATTTCCGGGCATGGGAGTCCTCGTGGGCCACGAGCGCCGTTCGATCCCCGTATCGCGGGGTGACGCGGCCCCCTGACGTGTCCCTCATCCTTCTGACCTGCGCATCGGGTCCTCAAGTGCAAACGGCGTGCCAGCAGATGCCGGGAGATTCCCCCGGGATTCCTCCTGCAAAGATGGTAGATTGCGGCATCAACCGAGGTGACCGGTGCGTGTCGAAGAGCTCGATCTCAAGGAACTGCTGGAACTCGACCCCACCGGCGGCTTGATCCGTTTTGCCGGCCAGCGCGCCCTCATCTTCGACGCCGTGGCGCAGGGACTGCTTCGGAAGGAGCTGATCGATACCTTCGGGGTTCGGGTTGCGCGCGGCATCCTGAGCCGCTTCGGCTACGTTCATGGCCGACGGATGGCAGAGGCCATGCGCACGCAATTCAAATGGGATACCGACGAAGACTGGCGCCGGGCCGGAGCCCGGATATATTCGCTCCAGGGGCTGTTCCGGCTGGAGGCGGGCGGCCCGGGATCCTTCGCCTCGGAGGGCGGGACCTGGCACGTCTCCTATGAGGCGGAGCAGCACCTGCTCCACCTCGGGCAGTCGGAGTATCCGGTCTGCTGGACCCTGTGCGGCCTGGCCAGCGGCTATCTGAGCTTCTCGACGGGCAAGGAGATGGTCGCGATCGAGGACCGCTGCATGGGGAAGGGCGACAGCGCCTGCCACGTCGCGATCAAGTCCGTCAAGGACTGGGGAGAGGCGGCGGGCGATCAGCAGTCGTTCTTCAAGAGGGAGGGCATCGATGAGGCGCTCGAAGAGGTCACGCGGTCGCTCAAGCTGACGGAGCGCCAGCTGAGGGAGAGGACGCGCCAGCTGGCCCGCGTCGCCCGCATCCCGGAGGATCCCACGGATCTCGTCGCGCGGAGCCAGGCGATGCGGCGCCTGGTGGATCTGGCGACCACGGTCGCCCGGGTGGACTCCACCGTCCTCGTCACGGGAGAAAGCGGGACGGGGAAGGAGCGGATCGCCCGCTGGGTGCACGACCAGTCCGCGTGCGCCGACGGGCCGTTCATTGCCGTGAACTGCGGCGCGATCAGCGAAACCCTCCTGGAGAGCGAGCTGTTCGGGCACGCCCGCGGATCGTTCACCGGGGCGACGGTGGACCGGGCGGGCCTGTTCGAGGCGGCGAACGGCGGCACGCTGTTCCTCGACGAGGTGGGCGAGATCCCGATGGCGATGCAGGTGAAGCTGCTCCGGGCGCTTCAGGAACGGGAAGTGCGCCGCGTCGGCGAGAACCGGAACCGGCCGGTCAACGTCCGCATCGTGACGGCGACGAACAAGAACCTCGTCGCCGAGGTGGCGGCCAAACGGTTCCGTGAGGACCTCTACTACCGGCTGAAGGTGGTTGAACTGGCGGTTCCCGCCCTGCGGGAACGGAGCGAGGACATCCTGCCGCTCGCCAGGCTGCTGCTCGCGGAGGCGGCGCTCCACATGAAGAGGCCCGTGGACGGCCTTTCCGCCCCCGCCGCGGATCAGCTTCTGGGTTATCCCTGGCCGGGCAACGTGCGAGAGCTGGCGAACGTCATGGAACGGGCCGTTGCCGTGGCCAAGCGGCATCGCGTCGACTTGGAAGATCTCCCTCCCGAGATCCGTCTGTCGGTGATCCGGCCCTCGACCGGGGGAGCCATCCGGCACTTGAGGGACATCGAGAAGGATTACATCCTCGCGATTCTCGACACCAAGAAAGGCAACCGGACCCAGGCCGCGCTCCAGCTGGGAATCGGGATCGCCACGCTGCATCGCAAACTGAAGTCCTACAAGAAAGCGCCCTGAGTCCGCAGTTCCCAGGCTGGCCCCTTATTTGCGTCATAGCCCCGGATGTGGAAAGACAGCACGGGGCGAAAAGTACTTCCGCCCAAGTCTGCCGGTCCTCTCCTGCTGTATTCCAGCGTCATCCCGCTGTCGATCGCCCTCATCGCCGCCTTCTTCGGATTCCGGGACGGCTCGACCGCGGTCAACGGCGCCGCCAGGGTCATTTCCGGCCTGGCCGCCGCTTTCTTCGTCCTCCTCGCGGGGATGGGGATCCGCGCGACCCGTCGATCCGACTGATTCCCTTCCGATTCGACGCTCCGGTTCGCGATGGCATGCCTCTTGCTTCATCCCCCTCCATGCATTCCGGCGGAGCCTCTTCTTAGGAGACTGGTCCATGAACCCGTTATCGCGCGAAGACTTCATCGAGCTGGGCGTTTCGATCCCCGCCGCTGCACTGGTGGGCTGGGCTTCCGGGCAGCTGGCCGCCACGAAGGGCAAGGAATCGCGGCTTCAGACGCGGGGAGTCAACGGCCCCACCCTCGAGGCCATCCGGGATCTGGCGGCGATCGTCGAGAAGCGGGCGAAGGAGCTGGGGGACGGCGATGACCTCCCGCCCCAGGCGGTGGCGGTGGCGCAGCATCTGCGCGAGGAAGCCCTGGCTTTCCGGCGCACCGGGAAACTGATGGCGAACGCCGAATTCGGGACGCGCCCGGACCTGCTGGCGAAATTCCGCACGGGGGTTCAGACCGGCCTGCTCCTCGCCAACCTGACGAAGGAGCTCGAAACGCTGATCGCGCTCCTTCGGGAGCACGCGGCGTCGCTCGCCGGAATCGGCGCGACCGAGCCGTTCATGGCGAGGGGCGAACTCCTCGTGGAGAAACTGAAGGACGCCAAGGCCGGCCTGGACGCGGCCTGCCGCGCGCTTTCTCCCTCGGAAGCCCAGCAGTGCCATGACAAAGGGCTCCTCTACGATCAGACGCGAAAGCTGGTCCGGATCGGCCGGCTCGAATTCCTCCTCGACCCGGCGCTGGCGTCGCAGTTCAACTTCACGGCCGTCCGCAAAGAGCGCGGGGTCTCGACGCGGCCGGAGCTGAAGAAGGCGAAGGCCGGCGGCCATTGAACGAAATCCGACATGAACGACCGCAGGAGGACCTTCCGGAAGCAGGCGGGACCCGCACGCGGGAAGACTCCGCCTGCGGCCGCGGACGCTCCGAAGCCTGTGACGGCGAAGCACAACTACTGGCGGCTGGTGCCGAAAGCGGCGGGTTTATGAGGAATCCGCGCGGGATCCGATCCTTTGGACTCTGACGGGGAAGCTTCGATGAAAGTGAAAGACGTTTTCCGGTCCGGTGTGAAGACCTGTACTGCAGTCACCTGCCTCGACGCCGTGGGCCGCATCATGTGGGAGAGCGACTGCGGCGCCGTGCCGGTCGTCAACGCGGAGGGGAAGGCGGTCGGAATGCTCACCGATCGCGACCTGGCCATGGCGTTGGCGGCGAAGGACCGGGGCGCGTCCCAGATCTTCGTCCGGGAAATCTCCAGCGGGGTGATCTTCACCTGCGGGCCGGAGGACGAGGTCACGGACGCCGCGCTGAAGATGAGGACGCACCAGGTCCGCCGACTTGCTGTGACCGACCCGCAAGGCATCCTTCTGGGAGTGCTGTCGCTGAAGGATCTCGCGCTCGCAGCGAACGGAACCTCGGGGATTTCCTACGAGGAAGTGGCCAAGACGCTGCAGACGGTCAGCAAGCCCCGGACGGAGGAGCGGCCGAAGTGGCCCTGGGTGAATGCCAGGGACCGATGAAACCCTGATCCCCGACGCGCCGGAGACCCTGGCGTTCTACAAGAGGACTTCCGGTCGATGAGCGACAGGTTGTCCGTGAGGACGCCCGAACGGGCGGCGCCGCCGGAGAAGAATGCGGAGATCGGCATGCCGGACGCGAAAACGGCGAAGACCATGATCGTCATCGGCCCGCGCCGGGCCGCTGCAAATACATCCCCGCGGTGACGGCGACCGCCATGAACGAATGCCAGGTGGGGAGCTTCCTGGGCGGAGTCCCGGGGATCCGGAGTGTCGTTCCGTTCCCCTGTTCCAGCGAGGCGTTGCCGGCGGAGATCGCCCAGGCGCTCCGATGGACGAGTTGCTGAGCGGGCCACGAAGTCGCGAGGAGGCTCATGGAGTCGACGGTGCCGGAAGGGTGGGTGCAGGATTCGCACACGCTCTACCTTCATTCGAGCGGAGTCCGGATCGAGCGCCGGGTCTATCGCAACAAGGAGGGCTGGGTGCTCGTGCCCGTGGATCTGGACCGCGCCGTCGTCGAGTTCGCCCCCAACACCGAGGGTCTGGAGCAGGCGTTTGCCGCTTTCGCCCGGGGCGCCCTCGGCTCCGAGAGCGCGGCGCCGCCGAGCAGGGCCCAGCAGGCGAGGGCGTCGGCGAAGCGCGACGAGACGCCGGAAGGGGCCAACGACGACAAGGAAGACGAGGGTGAGGACGAGGACGAGGATGACGGCTGAGGCCCCGAACAGGAGGAATGCATGATCGATCTTCATGTCGGCAATCTGTCCGCGGAGACGACGCAGGAGGATCTGCGGAAGGCGTTCAGCGCCCACGGGGTGGTGACTTCCGTGACGATCCTGACCGAGCAGCGGCGCGGCGGTCTTCGGACGGGACGCTCCCTGGGATTCGGGTTCGTCGCGATGGCGGACCCCGTCGGCGCCCGAGCGGCCATCGCGGCGCTCGATCGCCACGACCTACGGGGCAGCCTGCTGACGGTGCAGAAGGCGAGGCCCGTCCGGATTTCCAGGCACCGCCGGTAGAAAGGATCGGTCTTCGCATGACGATAAAGCTGCAGATGACGACGAGGACGCGGTTCGGGCTTTCGAACAAGGCCCAGCTGAACCGGGCCCTGCT
>DASQOM010000180.1:0-6247 GCA_035644495.1 Planctomycetota bacterium
CAGGCCGTGAACAGCGTCTCCCGGACGACCTCTTCGATCGACGTGTGGCCGTCGAAGATGCCCAGCAGTCCCGACTCGCGCAGCGTTCGCATCCCCTGCTCCCGCGCCACGTGCCGGAGCTGCTCCGTCGAGGCGCTCTTCATGATCAGCTCCTTGACCCGGTCGGTCAGCAGCATCATTTCGAAGATCGCCATGCGGCCCTTGTAGCCGGTGTTGTTGCAGGCCGGGCAGCCCTTCCCGAAGCAGAACAGCTTTCCCTTGGTGTCGTTCGCCGTCAGGCCGAGCTCCATCAGCATGTCTTCCGTCGGCGCGATCGTCGTCTTGCACTTCAGGCAGATCTTGCGCACCAGCCGCTGCGCCACGATCGCCTCGATCGACGCGCAGATCAGGAACGGCTCGATGCCCAGGTCCAGCAGACGGGTGATGGCGCTCGGCGCGTCGTTCGTGTGCAGCGTCGAGAACACCAGGTGGCCGGTCAACGCGGCTTCGACGGCGATCTGCGCCGTCTCCAGGTCGCGCACCTCGCCGACCAGGATGGTGTCCGGGTCCTGTCGCAGGATGCTCCGCAGCAGGTTCGAGTACGTGACCTGGATGTCCTCGTTCACCTGGCACTGCACGATGCCGTCCAGGTCGTATTCGACCGGGTCCTCGGTCGTGATGATCTTCCACTTGATGTCGTTGGCGGAGTTCAGGGCGCTGTAGAGCGTGGTCGTCTTGCCGGAGCCCGTGGGACCCGTCACGATCACGATGCCGTGCGGCATGTTGATCAGCTTCTTGAGCAGGTCCATCTCCTCCTGCCGGAGACCGATGTTGTCCAGGTCGAGCTTCACGACGCTGCGGTCCAGGACGCGCATGACGACCGACTCGCCGAAAATCGTGGGAAGGGTCGAGACGCGGAGGTCGACCGGGCGGCCGCTGACGTTCAGCAGGATGCGGCCGTCCTGCGGCAGCCGCTGCTCGCTGATGTCCAGGTTCGACAACACCTTGATGCGCGACACCAGGGGATTCGCCAGGTGCAGCGGCGGCGATTCCATTTCGTACAGCACGCCGTCGACGCGGTACCGGACCTTGAACTCCGTCTCGAACGGCTCGAAGTGGATGTCCGACGACTGCGCCTTGATCGCGGTGCCCAGGATCAGGTTGAGCAGCTTGACGACCGGAGCCGAGTTGGCCATGTCGTCCACGTTGTAGCTTTTCTTCTTGATGTCCTTGAGTTCCTCGAACTTGAGGTCGTCGCCGCTCATCGAGTCGAGCACCGTGCCCAGGCTCTCCTGGCGGTGCGCGAAGTACTTCTCGAGCGCCTTCGTCACGCCCTCCTCGCTCGCCACGGCGCCCTGCACCTCGCAGTGCAGGTTGTGGCGGAGGTCGTCCAGCACGTTCACGTCGTGCGGGTTCGACATCGCCACGGTGAGGATGCCGTTCTCGAACTTGATCGGGACGACGTTGTAGGACTTGGCCAGGTTGGTCGGGACTTTGTTGATGACGACGGGGTCGATCTCGATCTCGTCGAGGTCGACGACCTCCATCCCCATCTGGGCGGCGAGGGCGAGGAGGATTTCCTCGCGGGCGACGTAGCCGAGGTTGACGAGGATTTCCCCGATGACGCCGCCCTGCTTCCGCTGGATCTGCAGCGCCTCCTGGATCTGGCCCTCGCTGACGAGCTCCATCTCCTTGAGGACCTGGCCGAGAGGTTTGTGCCGGCCAGGATCGGCCTTCGCCATGCTGCCTCCGCTCGATGCGGGCGCCGACTTCGCCCCCTTTGAAGCGGGGCTCCCACCCAGTGCCATTAGATCCATTTATAGGCCGACTGCGGGGGAGCGTCAACTAGAAACGGGAGATTTCCACCCGGATGGCCGATATAGATCCCTGTGAGAGCCTGCGTCCCGACCCTGCTCCTCCTGCTCGCGCTCCCCGCCGCCGCCCAGGAAAAACCCGCGACGCTTCGCGAGCGGCTCGACGCCGCCGTGTCGGGCCTCAAGCTCCGGAACGCCGCCGTCGGCGTCTGCGTCATCGATTTCAACACCGGCCGCCCCGTCTACGGCAGCAGCGAGCGCGCCCACCTCCTTCTCGCGTCGAACACGAAGCTGCTGACCACGTCCGCCGCCCTCTGCCGGCTCGGCCCCGACTTCAAGTTCCGCACCTCGATCGGCGTCCTGGGCGGCGACCTCCACGTCTTCGCCGGCGGCGACCCCAACATCAGCGGGCGCTTCCACGAGGACGATCCGACCGCGATCTTCCGCGACTGGGCCGCGAAAATCCGCGCGGCCGGCGTCGTCCGCGCGAACCGCCTCATCCTCCATACGGGGATTTTTGACGACGTCCATCTCCACCCGGGCTGGAAGGGCTACGACCTCTGGACCTGGTGGGCCGCCCCCTTCGGCGCTCTCTCGCTCAACGACAACTGTGTCGATCTCAAGGTTGCTCCGGCCGGCGAGGGCCAGCCCGCCAAAGTCACCCTCGGCCCGGACACGTCCTGTATCACGGTGCTGAACCAGACCCGCAGCGCGGCCAGCTCCGGCCGCAACACGTTCGGCTTCGCCCGCGCGGCCGGGTCGAACACCATCACCCTTCGCGGCGACGTCGGCGCCCGCTCGGCGACCTGGGTCGCCGTCAACGATCCGACGATGTACTTCGGCACGGTCCTCAAGGAGACGCTGACCGCGGGCGGGATCGAGATCCCGGGCGGTCTCGAGGAATCCGCCCAGCTCCTGGAGGAGGCCCGGGGCTATAAGGAGCTCGCCTTCCTCGAGAGCGATCTGGCGACGACGCTGTCGACCTGCAACCAGGGCAGCCAGAACTTCTATGCGGAGATGATCTTCCGGACGCTCGGCTGGAAGGTGAAGGGCCGGGGCACCACCGAGACCGCCGTCGAGGCCGTCCGGGAATTCCTCAAGAAGGACGCCGGGATGGAGGACTTCGACCAGATCGACGGCTCCGGCCTGAGCCGCGAGAACCGCTGCAGCCCCGCGGATCTGGTCAAGCTGCTGGCCCACATGCGCCGCCAGCCCTCGGCGAAGGTGTTCCTGGATTCGCTCCCGATCAACGGCGACAAGCGGGGCACGCTGAAGCATCGCCTGCTGAGTCCCGACCTGCGCGGCCGGATCCACGCGAAGACGGGCCATATCGGCGGCGTCTCGAGCCTCGCGGGATATATCGAGTCCGCGGGCGGCGAGATCTACGTCTTTTCGATCCTCGTCAACGCTCCGGGCGAGCAGACCAAGATGGGCCTCGCCGACCAGATGGAAGACCGCCTCTGCGAGATCCTCGCGCGCAACAGCGGCGAATAGCCGCACCCACAAATCGCACTGTTTCATTTGTGGGCATCCGCCAGCTTCCCCTACCCTTCTCCCCCGCAACTTGCTTTACTTTTAGTCCCCATGAAGCACGCTCCGGTCGCCGTCGTCACGGGATCCAGCCACGGGATCGGCCCGGACATCGTCCGCGCGCTCCGCGTCGCCGGCTATGCGGTGGTCTCCAACGGCCGCTCCCCGGACAAGGGCCCGGGCGACGTGCACGTGCGCGCCGACGTCTCCACCGACTCGGGCGCACGCCGGGTGATCGCGGCGGCCCGAAAGCTCGGGGGCCTGGATGTCCTGGTCTGCGGCGTCGGCGACTTCTCGATGACGCCCGTCTCGCGGATGAACCTGAAGGCCTGGGACGACCTCTTCGAGAGCAACCTGCGGACCGCCTGGGTCTGCTGCCGCGAGGGTCTCCCCCTGCTCCGCCGGAGCGCGGGCGTGATCCTGACGATCGGCGGGAGCGCGACCAACAGCGTCCGCGCCAATCCGCGGTATGTGGCCTACCAGATGGCGAAGACGGCGCTGACGGTGTTCACGAAATCCCTCGCCCAGTCGGAGGCCCCGACCGGCGTCCGCGTCAATATGATCAATCCCGGCATCATCCGCACCCCGGACAACGACGGGCCCCTGCTGCGGAAACTGGTCCGGCGGGTGCCGGCCGGCCGCGCCGGCGCGCCCCGGGACATCGCCCAGGCCGTCGTCTGGCTCGCGTCGGATACCGCCTCCTACATCACCGGAGCCGTCCTCGATGTCGGCGGGGGACTCTGGATGTGAGCGACCTTTTCGCCACAAAGGGACCTGCGCCTCTCGCGGACCGCATGCGTCCCGCGACGCTCGAGGAATACGTCGGCCAGGAGGAAATCCTCCGCGCCGTCGAGAAGCTGCTGCAGCGGCCGCCGTCGATGATCCTTTGGGGGCCGCCCGGCTGCGGGAAGACCACGCTCGCGCGCCTCGTCGCCCAGAAGACCGGACTCCACTTCGTCCAGTTCTCCGCCGTCACCAGCGGGGTGAAGGACGTCAAGGAAGCCATCGAGCAGGCCCGCTGGCGGCGGGCGAACGAGAACAAGGGGACCGTCCTCTTCGTCGACGAGATCCACCGCTTCAACCGCGCGCAGCAGGACGCCTTCCTCGCCCCCATCGAGGACGGCACGATCGTCCTCATCGGCGCCACGACCGAGAACCCGAGCTTCGAGGTCAACGCGCCCCTCCTTTCCCGCTGCCGCGTCTTCACGCTGAAAGGCCTGACCCGCGAGCAGGTGCTGACCATCCTCGAACGCGCGGTGGCCCGCGTCGGCGTCGCCCCGGAGGCCGGCGCGCTGGACGCCATCGCCGACCTCGCGGGCGGCGATGCGCGCAGCGCCCTCAATCTCCTCGAGATGTGCGGCATGCAGGTCACGGCCGCGGCGGTGAAGGAGATGGCCCAGCGCCGCACGATCCTCTACGACAAGGACCGCGACCAGCACTACGACACCGTCTCGGCCTTCATCAAGTCGATGCGCGGGAGCGATGCCGACGCGGCCCTCTACTGGATGGCGCGCATGCTGGAGGGCGGCGAAGATCCGATGTTCATCGCGCGGCGCATCGTCATCTTCGCGAGCGAGGACGTGGGCAACGCCGATCCGCGCGGGCTGATGATCGCCGTCGCCGCGAAGGACGCCGTCGAGTTCATCGGCCTGCCCGAGGGGTTCTATCCGCTGGCGCAGGCGGTGACGTATCTGTCGACCGCGCCCAAATCGAATGCGAGCGGCGAGGCCTATAAGGCGGCAAAGGCGGACGTGGAGAAGTTCCCCGCCGAGCCGGTGCCCTTGCACCTGCGGAATGCGGCAACCGGCCTGATGAAAGCGTCGGGATATGGGCAGGGATACGAATACGCGCACGACCGGCCGGGCGCGGTGGTGAGCCACGGCCACCGGCCTCCCAACGTGGAGGGTCGCGCGTATTACTCTCCTGCGGACCGGGGCTACGAGATCACGATCCGGAAATTGATGGAAGAGAGAAAGAAGCGCTCATAGGATGCGACGCATGAAAAGAACCCTTCTGGCGACCCTCCTGCTCGCGACCGCGGCCTGCTCCTCGGGAGGCGGCACCGAAGGGACGATGACGGAGACCGACTTCGAGACGAAGATCGCGTCGGCGATCGCGTTCGACCCCTCGCTGCTGCACCCGGGGGACCGGGTGGTCTATTTCGTCAAGCGCTCGGGGGAGACACAGACCCAGAAATACAGCTGGGCGGCGGTGGCGGAGGAGCCCGGCTCGGTCTGGATCGAGAACAAGGTTCCCTTCGATCCGCGGCCGATGATCGTGAAGACGAAGATCGAGCGCGGCGGGAAGGTCCTCGAGCAGTGGATCGGCGAGCCGGGCGGGATTCCCGCCAAGAGCTATCCGAATCCCCGCCAGACCGGCGCGGAGCCGAAGCCTGTGCGCGATTCCGAGTCGGCGAAGGCGGACTCCAAGGAGGCGCCCGACCGCATTGTGGTGGGCGGGAAGCCCTACGACTGCACCCGGGTGACCACGAATCTGTCCTACCCCGACGGCCGCAAGAGCACCATGATCAACTGGTTCTCGAAGGAAGTCCCCTTCCCGGCCACAAAGTCCCTGGGCGGGCTGGTCAAGCGCCAGTTCGGCCGGCTGGCGATGGAACTGGTCGTCGGCGACAAGGACGGCCACGCGGAGCTCGTGATCCCGCCCCCGGAGAAGTAACGTCCCCTCCGATTTTTAAGAACTCTTCATCTCCTCTTCATTTCCAGTTCATCCGCCGTAGGGACTCTCAAGAGAATGGATTCCGGTCCGTCTTCGTCTGGACCCGTCCTCCCCAGCCAGCCCCGGAGGAGCCTCGGGCTGCTCCTGGGCGCCTCCGCGGTACTTCTGCTCCTGTTCCTGGGCTCGCCGAGCCTGTGGACCCACGAGGGTCGCTGGGCGGTCGTCTGCCAGGAAATGATGCGCAGCGG
>DASQOM010000181.1:0-35902 GCA_035644495.1 Planctomycetota bacterium
CTTCGAGACCGTGCTCGATTCCGGGGAGGAGGGGATCGAGAAGCCCGACCCGCGGATCTTCCACGAGGCGGTGAAGCGGACCGGGGCGTCCCTTGAGCAGTCGCTCTATATTGGGGACATGTACCACATCGACGTGGCCGGGGCGCGGGCCGCGGGGATGCACGTCGTGCTCCTGGATCCGGCGGGACTGCACCGCGACAAACCCGTCCGGCGCATCCCCGACCTGGCGGCGTTGCTCGCGTCGGTTGACCCCCGCTAGCGTCTCGCCTATAATTTTTTCCTGATGCCCTACGTCACCGTGAAGGAGCTGGGTTCGGAGCGGAACCAGCCGCTCACCGAAGCCGAGATCCTGATCGGCCGGTCGCGCCAGAACCACATCAAGCTCGTGACCGAGCAGGCCTCGCGCCAGCACTGCCGCCTGCTGCGGACCGACCGTACCTACCGTCTGATCGACGGCGGCTCGTCCAACGGAACCTACGTCAACGGGCAGCGCGTCGGGGAGAAGGACCTGAGCGAGGGCGACGCGATCTCGGTCGGGAACGCGGTCGTCGTGTTCCACGAAGGCGAGCCGTCGAAGCCGAACTTCAAGCTGCCCGACCCGGCGAGCTTCCAGCTGCCGATCGACGACCGGAACGTGAAGATCCTGCTGCGGACGATCGCCACCGCGGCGTCCAGCGAGAACCTCGAGACGTTCCTCTTCGACGCGGTCGACAACGTCGTCGAGATCGCTCAATCGGAGCGCGGGATCCTGTTCACCCGAGAAGGCGGCGGCGAGCTGAAGCCGCTCGTGGCGCGGGACAGCGCGAAGCGGCCGCTGCCCGAGCTGGTCGGGATCAGCCGCACGATCCCCAAGCAGGTCTGGGACACGCGAAAGCCCATCTTCCTGCTCGATACCGAGAGCGAGAAGGAATCGGTGCAGTCGGCCAGCGTGTCGCTCTATCACCTGCGGACGATCATGTGCGCCCCGCTCCGGGTGGGCGAGAAGATGCTCGGGGTGCTCTACGTCGACAATCACGCCAAGGTGCGGGAATACAGCCAGTCCGACCTGGCGATGTTCGAGGCGGTGACGAACTACCTGTCGCTGACGATGGAGAACCTGCGCTCGGCGCAGGACGCGAAGGCGCGGGTGGAGGCGCGGCGGAAGGTGCTGGAGCACGAGAACGCTCTGCTGCGGGCGGCGCTCGAGAACCGGCGGCACCTGATCGGCGAGTGCGCCTCGATGAAGTCGGTCTACGAGAACCTGCGCAAGGTCGCACCGACCGACGCCACAGTGCTCGTCCTGGGCGAGAGCGGCACGGGCAAGGAGGCGATCGCCCACGTCCTGCACGACCTCTCGCCGAGGTCGGAGCAGCCCTTTGTCGTCATCGACTGCGCGGCGATCCCGGAGACGCTGCTCGAGAGCGAGCTGTTCGGCTACGAGAAGGGCGCGTTCACGGGGGCGGTGGGGCAGAAGCAGGGCAAGTTCGAGATGGCCCAGGGCGGGACGCTGTTCCTGGACGAGATGGGCGAACTGTCGCTGAACCTGCAGGTGAAGCTGCTGCGGGCGCTGGAGCAGCGGACGATCTCCCGGGTGGGCGGCACGGACCCGATCCCGATCGACATCCGCCTGGTGGCGGCGACGAACCGCACCCTGGAGGACATGGTCAAGCAGAACAAGTTCCGGCAGGACCTGTATTTCCGGCTGAAGGTCGTGTCGGTGAACCTGCCGCCGCTGCGGGAGCGGGGGGAGGATATCCTGCTGCTGGCGGACTTCTTCCTGGCCGAGGCGAACACGACGAATGCGCGGTCGGTGAAGGGCTTCAGCGAGGAGGCCCGGCTCGCCATGCGGGCGCACAAGTGGGACGGAAACATCCGGGAGCTGAAACACCGGGTGGAGCAGGCGGTCATCCTCAGCAACAACCAGTTCCTGTCGACGGACGATCTCAATCTGGTGGCGGCGGAGAAGGGGTTTCAGTCGTTGGAGCACGCGCGGGACCACTTCGAGAAGGTTTACGTCGTTCAGGCCCTGGCGCGGAACGGGTTCAATGTGACGCGGACGGCCCGGGAGATCGATCTGTCGCGCCAGCACCTTCAGAACCTGATCAAGAAGCACGGGATCACGCGGTTCACGGACACGGACGACTCGACGTGATTTGTCCGATTGACCCCCCTACTGCGCCAACTGATGTTGTCACGACAACAGTTTAGATACCAAACACTTACGCACGCAAGCCAGGATCGTCAAGGATGCTTGTCAGGGGAGGGTTCAAGACCCTCGAAAACGGGCTAATTTTGCGGTTTCTTGGTGGCATGGCCCTTGCTCTAGATGAGGTGTTGAAATGATCTTTAAGCCGTAAAAAATTAGATCCCGCTCCAACTGCCCCGACCCGTAGTCGGGGCGCTTTATTTTAAAGCAGTTTCACGCCTGCCCACCTCCCTCCAGCCACCCCAAACAAGCCAGTCCTCTTTGTGTTCTCCGGCTTGACGGGCTTGCCCCCGTATGCTAAAATACATCTAACATTAAGCGTGACCTTGGATGACACAGGCATGGGCGATACTTTGGGTGGCGCAGGTTAGGAGTCGTAACGTCGTGTTACGAAACGTAACGTGACGCCGACGGCGGCCGCGATTGCGCGCGGAATTTGCCGGTGCCGGAGTGGCACGGTCCTTGCGTAATTGCTTGACGCTAATTTTGGAGGACGGTCTAATGAACGGAGTACTGGTCACAACAAAGGAGAGAGGTATGGCGGTTCCCCCGGCCCCGCCCCAGCGCGATGAGCGCCGCACCGAAGCCCTGAAAACGGCCCTCGCCCAGATCGAGAAGCAGTTCGGCAAAGGTTCCATCATGCGGCTGGGCGGCGATGCCAAGCTCGACATCGAAGGCATCACCACGGGCTCCCTCGGCCTGGACCTCGCGCTCGGCGGCAAGGGCTTCCCCCGCGGCCGCGTCATCGAGGTCTTCGGCCCGGAAGGCTCGGGCAAGACGACCCTCTGCCTCACGATCATCGCCAACGCCCAGAAGGCCGGCGGCTCGGCGCTCTTCATCGACGCGGAACACGCGATGGACCCCTCGTACGCCCAGAAGCTCGGCGTCAACCTCGACGAGCTGCTCCTCAACCAGCCCGACAGCGGCGAGCAGGCCCTCGAGATCGCCGACATGATGGTCCGCTCTTCCAGCCTCGACGTGATCGTAATCGACTCCGTCGCCGCGCTCGTCCCCAAGGCCGAGCTCGAGGGCGAGATGGGCGACACGCACGTCGGCCTCCAGGCGCGCCTGATGAGCCAGGCGCTGCGGAAGCTGACCGCGAGCGTGTCCAAGTCGAAAACCTGCCTGGTCTTCATCAACCAGATCCGCGAGAAGATCGGCGTGATGTTCGGCAGCCCCGAGACCACGCCCGGCGGCCGCGCGCTGAAGTTCTACTCCAGCGTCCGCGTCGACGTCCGCCGCATCGGCCACCTGAAGGAGGGCGAGGTCGAGATCGGCACGCGCGTGAAGGCGCACATCGTGAAGAACAAGATCGCGCCGCCCTTCAAGAAGGTCGAGTTCGACATGCTCTTCGCGAGCGGCATCTCGTATGAAGGCGACATCCTCGACCTGGGCGAGATCCACGGGGTGCTGGAGCGCTCGGGCGGCTGGTACTCCTACAAGGACGAGAAGATCGACAACGGCCGCGAGAAGTGCCGCGGGGTGCTGAAGTCGAAGCCCGCCCTCGCGTTCAAGATCGAGAACGACATCCGCGCGAAGCTCGGCATCGAGCCGCGCCCGGCACCGGTCCCCCGGCCCACGGCCCCCTCGGCGGTGGACAAGCCCGCGATCGAGGCGCCCAAGAAGCCGCAGGGCGACGACGACAAGAAGCCCGCGAAAAAGTAGCGGAAGCCTTCGGGGGAGCGGGGGCCACCCCGCTCCCCCAATTCATTTCCGGCGATTCACCTACTTCTTGGCGTCGAGGAGGATGTCCTTCCCCCCTTCCTTCCAGATCCCGTTGCCGCCGTCGTCCGTTCCGTCCGGGCCGACGCTCCAGTATTTCCGACCGGACTCCGACGCCGACGTCTTCAGCTTGCTCCCGAAGGGGTCGTCCAGGTCCAGCAGCTCTCCCGTTGCCTGCTGGTGCACGGCCGTTCGCAGCAGCCGGAGCTGGGCGCGACAGAAGCGGACGTGCCGGCTGGTCTTCAGGTGCGACGACGACGCGATCTTCGTGATCGGATTCCAGGTCTTCAGCGCCGTCGCCTCGATCTCCTGGTAAACCGCCTGGGCCTCGGACCAGGGGAGGGCCTCGGCGGCCGCGGCCCGGGCCAGCATCTCGTCGGTGGCTTCGACGGCGTTCGCATACAGCAGGCGCTGCGGACCCCAGGAGCCGATGGCCGTATCGTCCATCATGCCCCCCAGGAGGAAAGAGTCGTACATCATGGTCTTCCCGTGGTCCGGCATCGTCCGATCCAGCACCTCAAGGCCGCGATCCAGGTCGGCCAGCGCATCCTTGTCGAACGTCCCCGCCGCCAACAGGTCCACCATCGACTCCAGACTGGACCCGATCGTGGACGTGGAAATCATTTCGCAGATCAGGACGCCGTCCGAGCCCAGGTCGCGGCTGAACTGAAGGGCGTCCAGGAGCGCGCCGGCGGCCTCCCGCCCCTTCCCCTCCCCCGCCAGCCTGCGCGCCTTCGCGCCGAGGAGCTGGACCATATGGGAACAGGCCGCCAGGGGAGGCAGCGGCATCGGCGAGCCTTTCTCCCACTCGTAGAGGCGGCGCGAGGTGCCCCGCCGGGCGCCCTGATGGATCTGATCGATCGCCCCGGCGAGGTCGATCAGGGCCTTTTGAACCGCCTCGGGATTCGCCTTCGGGCCGATCGGAATCCAAGGGATCATCTTGTTGGCGTTCGCGTAGGCGGCGACGCTCTTGAGGGCGGCCTCGTAGTCGTCCCAGGCGTTGCCGGGCTCGGAGCTCCCCCGGAGGGTCGGGCGGGCGGGGTCGGAGTTGCGGATCTCGGTCAGCCTCTCCCGGGCGTCCCGCCGCAGGCGCTGCAGCTTGGCGGAGCCGACATAGGCGAGAAGGAGGATCACGGCCAGCAGCGAGGCGAAAAGGGCGCTGGAGATGATGCCGAAGACCTTCAGTCCCGACGGCTTCCTTGCGGTCCCTTCATCCATGTCGCCTCCTCCAGGTTCAAAGGATTATGCCCCATGGACAGGGCGTTGGAGGAGGGATGACCTTCCCGCGGCGCAGAAACGTCATCAGGGGGGCTTGACACCCCAGGAAGGGGGGCCGATAATTCCCCACCCTAATATGATCACCCTCGACGAAATCCGCGAGCGCTACCTGGACTTCTTCAAGAAGCGCGGCCATACCGTCTACCCCTCCGACTCGCTGGTCCCGCCGAACGACCCCTCCCTGCTGTTCACGGGCGCCGGCATGAACCAGTTCAAGGACATGTTCCTCGGCCGCGGCACCCTCCCCTTCAAGCGCGCGACGACGTCGCAGAAGTGCCTGCGCACCGGCGACTTGGAAGCGGTCGGCCGCACCAGCCGGCACCATACGTTCTTCGAGATGCTCGGCAACTTCTCGTTCGGCGACTACTTCAAGCGCGAGGCGATCACCTGGGCCTGGGAATTCGCCACCAAGGAGATGGGCATCTCCCCCGAGCGCCTCTTCATCTCCGTCTATAAGGACGATCCCGAGGCCTACAAGATCTGGAACGAGGAGATCGGCATCCCGGCCGGCCGCCTGTCCCGGCTCGGCGAGGGCGACAACTTCTGGCCCGCCAACGCCCCCAGCCAGGGCCCCAACGGCCCCTGCGGCCCCTGCAGCGAGATCTACTACGACTACGGCCCGCAGTACGGCTGCGGCTCCCCCGACTGCTCCATCACCTGCGGCTGCAACCGCTACGTCGAGATCTGGAACCTCGTCTTCACCCAATTCGACCGCCAGGACGGCGGCGTCCTCCAGCCCCTGCCGCAGAAGAATATCGACACTGGCGCAGGCCTGGAGCGCTGGGCTTCCGTCCTCCAGGGCGTCCACTCGAATTTTGAGACCGACGTCTTCATGGCGATCATCGGCGCCGAATCCCACCTGCTCGGCCTGACCTACAGCCCCGGCACCGAGCAGTCCTCGCGCATGCGCCGCATCGCCGACCACGTCCGCGCGCTGACGTTCTGCATCGCCGACAACGCCCTCCCGGGCAATACGGGGCGAAACTACGTCGTCCGCCGCATCCTCCGGACCGCGCTGCGTGACGGCGTCCAGCTCGGCCACAACCGGACCTTCCTCCACCGCCTCGTCCCCGCGGTCGTCGCCGTCATGAAGAAAGGCTACCCCTACCTCCTCGAACGGCAGAAGACGGTCGAGCAGGTCATCAAGGCCGAGGAGGAGAAGTTCCTCGACACGCTGGAGAAGGGCAACGAGCTGATCACCGAGGAGATCGCGAAGCTCCGCAAGGGCGGCAAGGATACGATGCCGGGCGAGATGGCCTTCAAGCTCTACGACACGTTCGGCTTCCCCATCGAGATGACCGAACAGATCCTGCGCGATCAGAAGCTCAAGCTCGACCGCAAGCGCTTCGAAGAGATCATGGAAGGCCGAAGCGAGGGGAACCGCAAGAGCGGCGAAATCATCGAGTCGGGCCCATTTGCCGACTTCAAGTTTGGGAAACAGCCGAAGACGGAGTTCCTCGGCTACCAGATTCCGGTCGCCGAGCTCGGCAAGCCTCAGGACGCCTCCGTCAAGGCGATCTTCAAGATCAAGGACCGAACCAAGTTCGACAAGTCGAGGAAGTCCATCACGGACTTCACGACCATGCTGAACAAGGATTCGGATTCGGTCGACAGCGCCGCCGAGGGGGCGACGGTCGCGGTCGTGCTCGACCGCACCCCGCTGTACGGCGAAGGCGGCGGCCAGGCCGGCGACGCCGGCACGATCACGGGCGAGGCGACGGTCGCCGTGGACGACTGCCGCAAGCCCGACGATTACTACATGCACTTCGGCAAGGTGACCAAGGGCACGCTCAAGGTCGGCGCGAAGGTCAAGGTCGCGGTCGACGCCGAGCGGCGGCTCAATATCATGCGCAACCATACGGGGACGCACCTGCTGCAGGCGGCGCTCCGCGCGGTGCTGGGCAACCACGTCACCCAGGCGGGGTCGGTCGTCGAGGCCGACCGCCTCCGCTTCGACTTCTCGCATTACCAGGCGATGACGCCCGAGGAGATCCGGAAGGTCGAGGACTGGGTGAACAACGTCGTCTTCACCGACCAGCCGGTGACCAAGCTCGAGATGACGAAGGACGAGGCCACGGCCTCGGGCGCGATCGCATTCTTCGGCGAGAAGTACGGCGACCGCGTCCGCGTCGTCACCGTCGGCCCGAAGCTATCGGTCGAGTTCTGCGGCGGCACGCACCTCGAGCACGCGTCGACCATCGGCGCGCTCCGGATCACGAGCGAGTCGTCGATCGGCAGCGGCATCCGCCGCATCGAGGCCGTAACCGGTCCCAGGGTGGTCGAGCTGGGCCGCTCGCAGGAGGCGCTGCTCGGCGAACTGTCGAAGCTCCTCAAGAGCCCGGCGCAGGACGTCCCCAAGAAGGTGCAGAAGCTGCTCGACGAGGTCCAGAAGCTGAAGTCGACGGGCGGCCTCCCCAAGGGCGGGGACCTGGCCGAATGGGGCGGCGCAGGCGATTTCACCCTGGAGACGAAGCTCGGCCCGATCGTCGCCGAGGTCAAGGTCAAGAAGACCGCCGACAGCGAGGAGCTGCGCGGCGCGTCGGATCAGTTCCTGTCGAAGAACAAGAAGGTCAACGTCCTGCTGCTGGTGAGCCAGGACGGGGCATTCGTGCTGCGCACGCGGCCGGCCGAGAAGGGTCCGGTGGACGCGAACAAGATCACGGCGGAGCTGAAGAAGCAGCATAAGGCCCGCGGCGGCGGCAAGCCCGACTTCGTCCAGGGCACCTTCCCCCAGGAGCTTGCCCAGACGCTCGACCCGCAGTCCCTGGAGACCCTCGTCAAGAAGGTCCTCCAGGACGTGGCCTGGTAGCCCGACCGATCAGCCGGCGATCCGGCGCCACACCTTCCAGGCGGCGACCGCCAGGATCACCCGGATGAAGGCGACCTGGAGCATCGCGTCAACCGGAGGCACGGGGCGAGGCGCCTGTTCAGGGCACCAGCACCCGGAGGCGGCTCCGCCCGGGGGCTCCCTGGAAAACTCCCGGCTTTCCGCAGACCTCGCAGGGCTGTCACCCATGACCCCAATGTACGCGGTCCCTGCCGCCTGGAATCAGCGGCGTAATCTTGAAAGACGAGGCCCGGGCCTCTCGCTTATTTTCCGAGACCCTCGACCGCGTCCTCGATCACCTTGGCGACCTCCTGGGGCTTCGAGAGCATCGGCACGTGGCTGGACTGCAGGACGGTGGTCCTGGCGTTGATCTTGTTCGCCATGTCCTTCTCCTGCTCCGGCGCGATCATGCGATCGTTGTTCGCCACGATGTACCAGTTCGGCTTGCTCTTCCACGCGGCGGCCGTCGCCTTGGCACCGAAGACCGATCCGGAAGTCTGGCGCTGGACCGCGATGAACAGGGCTTTTTCGTCCTTGGTGCAGTCCTGGGCCAGATCCGTCTCGACCGCCTCGTCGGAGAGGATGATGAATCCGTCCGGGAGCTGAACGAGCTTCTGCAGGCCGGGCGGCTTCGGATAGTTCGCGGCGCTCTCCGGAATGGTCTGGCCGGCGTCCGGAGCGAAGGCGGCGACATAGACGAGCCCCGCCACCTTCGGATCGTTTCCGGCTTCCGTGATCACCAGTCCGCCGTAGGAATGGCCGACCAGAAGGACCGGGCCCTCCTGGGTGCCGATCGCCCGCTTGGTGGCCGCGACGTCGTCCGCGAACGACGTGAGAGGAATTCCGACCGACGTCACCTTCAGTCCCTTGGCCAGAAGCTGCGGAATGACCTTGAACCAGCTGGTCCCGTCCGCGAACGCGCCGTGCACCAGGACGACGTTCTTTACGGCAGGGGCTCCGCCCGCCTCAGCCTTGCCGCTCAAGACCGCCGGAGCCAGGCACGCCAGGCCGCCGGCCATCAACAGCTCGCGACGAGTCGGCTGAAATGCACGGTTCGCCATAGTCGCCTCCCTCTTCAGTTCCCGTAAACCCGGACCGCCGGGCAATCGATCCCCGCCTATGTACGTCATCGTTTCGGGCAACTTGCACCATCGCAACGGGGACAGGGCGGGAACCGTGCGCTTCCCGATCCCGGCGACAAACCTGCGCCGCAGGAACGTCATCGCTTCCGGGGATTTTCGCTTGCAATGGCACCCGTCAACCGATACTATCTCTGCCTCGATCAGGGGACAGAGGGGGCTTCTCTGGAGAAAGTATGCCGAATCCCAAACGCAAACTCGCGAAGTCCTGGCGCGGTTGTCGCCGCTCGCACGACCACGTCCATGTCGTGAACCTCTCCACCTGCCCCCGCTGCAGCCAGCCCAAGATGGCCCATCGTGTCTGCGGGAACTGCGGCTATTACAAGGGCGAGATGTACGTCGACATGAAGAAGTTGTAGTCCCTCCTCTCGGCAGCTCCGATGCGAATCGCGATTGACGGCATGGGCGGGGATCATGCGCCCGATGAGATCGTGTCGGGGGTGATCGACGCTGCCTTGCAGATCCCCGACGCGAAGATCCTTCTCGTCGGACAGCGCGACCGCGTCTCCCGCCCCAACCTCCCCAAGAACGTCGAGGTCATCCACGCCTCCGAGATCGTCGGCATGGACGAGGAGCCGGCTAAGGCCCTCCGGGGCAAGCCCGATTCCTCCCTCCGCAACTCCCTGCGTCTCGTGAAGCGCGGCGAGGCCGACGCCGTCATCTCCGCCGGCAACACCGGCGCCCTCGTCGGCGGCGCCATCGTCCCCGTCTTCGGCCTCGGCAACCTCGAAGGCGTGAAGCGCCCGGGCATCGCCATCCCGATGCCGGTGGACGGAGGCTTCTGCGCCGTCATCGACGCCGGCGCGAACCCCAATCCGAAGCCCGTCCATCTCGTCCAGTACGCGGCGATGGGCGCGGTCTATGCCAAGTACCTCAACCCGAAGATCAAGATTCCCCGGGTGGGCATCCTCAACATCGGCGAGGAGGCCAACAAGGGCACGGAGCTGCAGCGCGACGTCTACGCCGCGCTCGAGAAGTCGCGCTTCAACTTCGAGTTCGTCGGCAACATCGAACCCGCGCCCATGTTCCTCGGGAAGGCCGACGTCGTCGTCAGCGACGGCTTCGCCGGCAACCTCGTCCTGAAGATGGCCGAGGGCTTCCGCGAGTACCTCATCCGCAACCTGCCGCCGGGCGAGACGGGTCTGAAGGAAAAGATCCAGCAGTCCACGGCGCACGACTCCCTCGAGCAGGGCGGCGCCCCCGTGCTGGGCGTGCGCGGCATCGTCATCAAGTGCCACGGCGGCGCGAAGGCGCGGACGATCTCCAACGCCATCAAACTCACCGCGACCTTCATCAAGGACAAGATGAACGACCACATCGTGGAGGAGCTCAAGAAGCTCTCCCGGAGCACCGCCTGGTTCTCCAAGTGGTTCGGTAAGGACGAAGAATGAGAGTCAAGATCCTCGGCACCGGCTCGTACGCGCCTCCCCGCGTCATCACGAACCACGACCTCGAGAAGATGGTCGACACCAACGACAAATGGATCACGGAGCGCACGGGGATCAAGCAGCGCCATGCCGCCGATCCCGGGGTCCCGACCTCCGTGATCGCCGCCAACGCCGCGAAGAAGGCCCTCGAGATGGCGAACGTGAAGCCGGAGGAGATCGACACCATCGTCGTCGCGACGTCGTCAGGCGACCGCATCGTCCCGCCGACGGCGGTCTACGTCCAGCGCATCCTGGGCTGCTGGAATGCGGGCTGCTACGACCTGGTGGCGGCGTGCACGGGGTTCGCCTACGGCCTGAGCTCCGGCCGGGCTTACATCTCCAGCGGCCAGTCCAAGCGCTGCCTCGTGATCGGCGCCGAGGAGCTGTCGAAGATCACCGACTACAAGGACCGCACGACCTGCATCCTCTTCGGCGACGGCGCCGGCGCCGTGGTGCTCGGACCCTCCGACGACGACAGCGACATCCTCTACTCGAAAATGGGCTGCGACGGCCGGAACGCGGACCTGATCATCACCCCCGCCGGCGGCAGCGACATGCCGCTCACGCCGGAGATCGTGGAGAAGAAGGAGCATATGCTCCGAATGAAGGGGCGCGAGGTCTACAAGTTCGCCATCCCCAAATTCGTCGAGATCATCCAGACCGCCCTGATCGCCACCGACCTGAAGATCTCCGAGATCGACCACTTCGTGCCGCACCAGATGAACGCGCGCATGATCGAGGCCGTTGCCGAGCGGCTCGCGTTCCCCATGGAGAAGATCGTCATCAACATCGCCGACTACGGCAACACTTCGGCCGCGTCGATCCCGATCGCGCTCGACGAGGCCGTCCGCGCGGGGCGCATCAAGCGCGGCGACATCATCCTCATGAGCGCGATGGGCGCCGGCATCACCTGGGGGACGGTGGTGTTGAGGTGGTAGGCGTCGCCTACCTCTTCGCGGGCCAGGGGGCCCAGGCCGTCGGCATGGGAAAGGACCTGGCCGGGGCGTTCCCGAAGGCGAAGGAGCTCTTCGACCGCGCGTCGGCCATCCTCGGCTTCGACCTCTCCAAGGTGTGCTTCGAGGGCCCCGCCGAAGAGCTCAACCGCACCGACCGCTGCCAGCCCGCCCTGCTCGTCCACGGCATCGCCTGCCTCGAGGTGGCGGCGCAGAAGGGCCTGCCTCCCGCCGAAGCCGCCGCGGGACTCTCGCTCGGAGAATATACCGCCCACGTCTACGCGGGCTCGCTCACGTTCGAAGACGGCGTCCGGCTGCTCCAGAAGCGCGGGCAGCATATGCAGGAGGCCTGCGACCGCACGCCGTCCGGGATGGTGTCGATCCTCGGCCTCGATCGCGAGAAGTGCGTCCAGGCCTGCCAGGGGATGGGCGACGTCGGCGTGGCGAATCTGAACGCGCCCGGGCAGATCGTGCTGAGCGGCGAGAACGCCGCGCTCGAGAAGGCGGTCGCGAAGGCGAAGGAGCTCGGCGCCAAGCGGGCGATCCCCCTCAAGGTCGCGGGCGCGTACCACTCCGTCGTCATGAAACCCGCGCAGGAGAAGATGCAGAAGGAGCTCGCGGCGGTGACGATCTCGACGCCGCGGATCCCCGTCTATGCGAACGTCAGCGCGAAGCCGCTCACGGATCCCGAGGCGATCCGTTCGGCGCTCACGACGCAGATCTGCAGCTCGGTGCTCTGGGAGGATTCGATCCGCGCGATCGGCGCCACGAAGTACTTCGAGTTCGGCCCGGGCAGGGTGCTCGCGGGCCTGGTGCGCAAGATCGACGAGAAGGCCGAGACGGTCTCGATCGAAGGGGCCGCGTCATGAAGATCGACCTGGCGGGACGGGCGGCGCTGGTCACCGGGGCGAGCCGCGGCATCGGGCGCGAGATCGCGAAATCCCTGGCCGGCGCAGGCGCCAAGGTGGCCTGCGTGGCCACCAACGAGGAACTGCTGAACTCGCTCGTCGCCGAGATCGGCAACGGCGCGATCGCGATCAAGTGCGACGTCTCCAAACCCGCCGAGATCGAGGCGACGGTCGAGAAGGCCGCGGCGACGCTGGGCGGCCTCGACATCCTAGTCAACAACGCGGGCGTCACCCGCGACAATCTGCTCCTCCGCCTCAAGGAGGAGGACTGGGACACGGTGCTCGACACCAACCTGAAAGGGCCTTTCCTCTTCATCAAGGCGGCGGGCCGCTTCCTGATGCGGTCCAAGGCCGGCCGGGTCATCAACATCTCGAGCGTCTCGGGCGTGCTGGGCAACGCCGGCCAGGCGAACTACAGCGCGTCGAAAGGCGGGCTGATCTCGCTGACGAAGACCGCGGCGCGCGAGCTGGGGTCGCGCGGGGTCTGCGTCAATGCGGTCGCGCCCGGGTTCATCGCCACCGACATGGCGGCGAAGGTGGACCCGAAGGTGATCGAAGCCGTCACCGCGAACCTGCCGCTGCGGCGGGTGGGCGAGGCGAAGGAGATCGCGGGCGCCGTGCTCTTCCTCGCGAGCGATCTCGGCTCCTACATCACGGGCCAGGTCCTCGGCGTCGACGGCGGCATGGCGATGTAGGGCGTCGCTCCCCTCACTCCCCCCCTCGTTCAGGAAAAATTTTCATCGCCCGGCCCCCCGAATCCATACTCTATGTGTTAGAATTCCCGCCGGAGGGGTGAAGAACTGGGTAAGAAAGGACCGGGAATGAGATTCTCCGCCATCGCGGCAGCCCTCCTGCTGTCGGCCGCGACCGCCCACGCCCAGGACCGGCCCAAGGACTCCCCCCTGCTCCACGAGGGCGACGCCCGCTTCAACGTCGGCGACATGGACGGGTCCATCGACTGCTACTCGCGCGCCCTTCTCATCGACCCGACGCTCGCCGCCGGCTATGCCCGCCGCGGACGCTCGTACCGCACCAAGGGCAGCCTCGACAAAGCCCTCTCCGATCTCGATCACGCCATCAACATGGCCCCGCAGGACCCCTGGACCCGGCGCGAGCGCGGCCTCGTCCATATGGCCCGCTCCGACTGGAACGCCGCCGCCGCCGATTTCGACGTGGCCATCGCCCAGGAGTCCACGGACGCCTCGGCCTGGTACAACCGGGGGATCTCCCGGCTCCAGGCCGGCAAGTTCGACCCGGCGATCGCGGACCTCAGCCAGAACCTGAAGCTCAACCCCGAGAACGCCGCCGCCTTCGCCTACCGGGGCATCGCGTTCGGCCGGAAGGGCGACACCGACCGCGCCGAAGCGGACTTCTTCCAGGCCCTGCGCCTGAACCCGAAGTACGTCGTCGCCTACATCGAACGCGCCCGCTTCCTCGCGGCGAAGAAGGACTGGGCGGCGTCGCTCAAGGACCTCAACGTCGCCATCCGCCTTGAGCCGAAGGAGAAGGCGCACTACTACAACCGCGCCATCGTGCTCACCGCGAAGGGCGATCTCGCCGGCGCCGTCGCCGACTACAGCAAGGCCCTCGAGCTCGACCCCGACGCCGTCGAGTTCTACCGCTCGCGGGCCGCGGTCTACCAGCTCAAGGACGACTATCTCCCCGCGATGGAGGATTACGCGAAGGCGATCGCCCTCGAACCCCGCGACGCGACGCTGTATCTCGCCCGCGAGGACTTTCGCGTGAAGAAGTCGCAACTGGACGAGGCCATCGCCGACTATTCGCGCGCGCTCGAGAAGGACTACACGTTCCCGGTGACCTGGTCCCGGCGCGCCGAGTTGCGCCACCGCAAGGGCGATGACGCGGCCGCCCTGATCGACATCGAGCGTGCGATGGCCCTCGCCCCGAAGACCGCCTCCTACTACCAGACCCGCGGCGACATCAAGCGCGACCTGGGCGACCTGAAGGCGGCCTCGGCCGACTTCTCCAGGGCCATGGACCTGGGCCAGGCGCCGGAGACCGCCGCTCCCCGGCTGGTCGACGTGAACGGCCGGATCGGCGGCATCGATGCCGCCATCGAGACCTGCACGTCCCTGAACCGCCAGTTCTCCGCGTTCGGCTGGGCCCTCGCCCAGCGCGGCCGCCTCCGCGTCCAGAAGGGGCAGCGGGCGGACGGCCTGAAGGACCTGGACGCCGCCCTGGCGCTGGACCCCGTCCTGCTGGAGTACCATTCGGATCGCGGAGATCTGCGCGAGAGCCTCGAAAACTGGAGCGGCGCCGCCGAGGACTATACGGCCGCGCTCCGGCGGACCCCCGACAACGTGACGCTCCTGTCCAGCCGCGGCCGATGCCTGCACAAGCTCGGAAAAAACGACGCGGCCTACGACGACTACAGCAGGGCGCTCGCGCTGAAGCCGGGGATCGCGTGGGTGCTGACCGAACGGGCGGAGATCGGGCTCGACCGCAAGGACTGGGAAGGCGCGATCCGCGACAGCTCCGAGGCGCTGCGCTTCAACGCCGGCTACCTCTGGGCCTGCCAGGCGCGGGCGAGGGCGCACGCCGGCAAGGACGACGCCGACCGCGCGATCGCGGACTATACGGAGGCGATCCAGCTGGCGCCGAACCTCGCGCCGCTGTACGCCGAGCGGGGCGCGCAGCGGAAGAAGGCGAAGGACGAGACGGGCGCCGCCCAGGACCTCGCGCGGGCCCAGGAGCTGGACCCTTCGCTTGCCGGCAGCCCGTCGCCGCTCGAAGCGCATAAGGCGACCCTGAAGTCCGGAACCGACGAGCAGAAGGCGAAGGCGCTGGCCGCCCTGGGCGGCCTGGCGACCCCCGAAGCGGTCGCCCTGCTCTCCGAGCTGGCGGGCGGCTCCGACGCACGTCTCCGAACCATCGCCGCGTGGGAGCTCGGCCGCGCCCGCGCAATCGACCGTACCCCGCTGCTGGCCGGCCTGCTCAAGGATCCCGAGGCATCGGTCCGCGGAAGCGCCGCCGCCGCGCTGGGCCTGCTCCACGCGCATCCCCCCAAGGAGGCCGTCGCGCCCGACCGCCCGGCCTTCGTGCCCGATCTTGCCGCGCTCCTGAAAGACCCCGAGGCCATGGTCCGCGGCCGCGCCATCCAGGCGCTGCTTCAGATCGACGCGCGCGAATACATCAAGGACGTCGAGGGCCTCCTGACCGACACCGGCAGGACCTCGGTCCCCGACGGCCAGTCCCGGGAATGGATCGCCCTCGAGGTGCGCGAGGTCGCGTCGCGGGCGCTGGAAGCCTGGAAGGCCACGGAGAAGTAGCGCTCAATTCCTTGGTGCCCCCTCCCCTTCCCGCTATCATGTCGCGCATGTCCGACGACCGACAGGCCCACCTCGACCGCCTTCGCAAGAAGGCCCTGGAGGGCGGCGGGCCCGAAAAGGTCGCCCGCCAGCACGCGGCCGGCAAGATGACCGCCCGCGAGCGCCTCGCCGTCCTCCTCGACGAGGGCTCATTCGACGAGATCGACCAGTTCGTCGAGCACAGCGCCACCCACTTCGGGATGGCGTCGAAGCGCTTCCCCGGCGACGGCGTCGTCACCGGCTTCGGCCGCATCGACGGCCGCCCGGTCGGCGTCTTCTCCCAGGACTTCACGGTGCTGGGCGGATCCCTCGGCCTGGCCCACGCGCGGAAGATCTGCAAGATCCAGGATCTGTGTCTCAAGCTCGGCATCCCGATCGTCGGCCTCAACGACTCCGGCGGCGCGCGCATCCAGGAGGGCGTCGAGTCCCTCGGGGGTTACGCGGACATCTTCCTCCGCAACACCCTTGCGAGCGGCGTCATCCCGCAGATCTCCGCCATCCTCGGTCCCTGCGCCGGCGGGGCCGTCTACTCCCCCGCGATCACGGACTTCGTTTTCATGGTCCAGGGCATCAGCTACATGTTCGTGACCGGGCCGAACGTGATCAAGGAGGTCACGCGCGAGCAGGTGACGTTCGAGGAGCTGGGCGGCGCGGCCGTCCACAACGAAAAGAGCGGCGTCGCGCACTTCGCCGCGAAGAACGAGGCCGACTGCCTCCAGCAGATCCGCCAGCTGCTCTCCTACCTCCCCCAGAACAACCTCGAGGAGGCCCCCGCGGTGCCGACGGGCGACGACCCGACCCGGCGCGACCGCAAGCTCAACACGATCGTCCCCGACAACGCGCAAAAACCGTACGACATGAAGGAAGTGCTCTCGACGGTTGTCGACAACGGCGTCTTCTTCGAGGTGCACCGCGACTACGCGAAGAACATCCTCGTCGGCTTCGCGAGGCTGAACGGCCGCTCGGTCGGCATCGTCGCCCAACAGCCCGCCCAGCTGTCGGGCTGCCTGGACATCGACAGCTCGACCAAGGCCGCGCGCTTCATCCGCTGCTGCGACTCGTTCAACATCCCGATCGTCACCTTTGAGGACGTCCCCGGCTTTCTCCCGGGCGTCGCCCAGGAGCACGGCGGCATCATCCGCAGCGGGGCGAAACTCCTCTACGCCTACTGCGAGGCGACGGTCCCGAAGATCACGGTCATCACCCGCAAGGCCTACGGCGGCGCCTACGACGTCATGAATTCGAAGCACATCCGCGGCGACATGAACTTCGCCTGGCCGACGGCGGAGATCGCGGTGATGGGCCCCGAGGGGGCGGTCAACATCGTCTTCAAGGACGAGATCGAGAAGGCGAAGGACCCGAAGGCGACTCGGGCGCGGCTGATCGCGGAATACCGCGCCAAGTTCGCGAACCCCTATATCGCGGCTCAGAAGGGCTACATCGACGACGTGATCGAGCCCGCCGACACGCGGCGACGTCTCATCAAGGCGCTGGAGCTGCTGAAGACCAAGCGCGACAAGAACCCGCCCCGCAAGCACGGCAACATCCCGCTCTGACATCGTCCGACCGCGTTCGGCCGCATTTATCCCCGCCTTACCGGGCCTTCGTTTCACCCTAACGATTCCCTTATAGAATCCCGCCCTTCGCGTCATTGGGAATTGCAATCTCATGATGAACCTGGAACACGTCCGGACCTTCGTGGCGATCGTCGACGCGGGGGGCTTCCAGAAAGCGGGCGCCGTCCTGAGCCTGGCGCAACCGACCGTGTCGCAGCAGCTCCGCAAGCTCGAGGAGCACCTGAAGGCGCGCCTGCTCACCCGCACGTCCAGCCAGGTGGTGCTGACCCGGCACGGCGAGCGATTCCTGCCCCTGGCCCGCAGCCTGCTCCGGAGCGCCGGCCACGCGGAGGACCTGCTGCACTCCGAGGTTCCGACCATCGGCGCCAGCAGCAACGTCGGCATCTATATGCTTCAGCGCTACCTTCGGGCCTACGCCGACCGTGACGGCCGCCCCCCGGCCGTCCCCCTTCGCATCGCCGCCAATCCCGCCGTCCACGAGTGGGTCCGTGCCGGAGAGGTCGACCTGGGCATCGTCGAGTGGTGGCCGGAGACTCCCGGCTTCGAGGCGCGTCTCTGGCGCCGCGAGCGGCTGGTGGCCATCCTGCCCCCGGGGCATCGGCTCTCCGACCTTCCGCGCTTCCCCAGTCCGCGCTGTTCCAGGAGCCCCTCCTGGGCGGCGAGACGGGCACCGGGACGGGCACCCTGCTGAAGGAGGCCTTCGGCGCCGACGCCGGACGCATCCGGGTCGACCGGAACCTGGGCAGCACCGAGGCGGTCAAGCAGGCCGTCATGGCCGGTCTCGGCATCTCCCTGGTGCTGGAGAGCTCCGTCGAGGACGAACGCCGCGCGGGATCCCTCGACGTGCGCCCGATCGAAGGCGTCGATCTCGCCAAGCCGATCCTGATCGTGATGCCCGAGGGACCCCCGGAGAACTCGCCGGCGCGAGTGTTCGTCCGGACCTTGACGACCTTATGACGACCCCGACGCGCAACGTCCTGATCGAGGCGCGAGACCTGACGGTCACCTTCGGCGGCGTCGTCCAGGCGCTGAAGTCGGTGACCCTCCCGGTTCAGAAGGGAGAGCTGACCGTGCTCCTGGGCCGTTCGGGCGCGGGCAAATCCACGCTCCTGCGCTGCCTGAACCGTCTCCAGGTCCCGAGTCGCGGCAGCGTCGTCACGGCCGACTTCGGCGATCTCGCGGACGCACGGGCCGCGGAGCTCCACCGCCGCGCCACGGGGATGGTCTTCCAGCACCATCACCTGCACGGACGGCGCAGCACGCTCCAGAACGTCCTGACGGGCCGGCTGGGCTATCACTCGACGCTGCGGAGCTTCTTTCCGCTGCCGGAGCACGACGTGCGCCTGGCGATGGAGTGCCTCGACCGCGTCGGAATGGCCGACCTGGCCGGCCGACGCGCGGACGGGCTCAGCGGCGGCGAGAAGCAGCGCGTCGGGATCGCCCGGGCGCTCGCCCAGCAGCCCCGCCTGATCCTGGCGGACGAACCCGTGGCCAGCCTGGACCCCGCGACCGCGGCGCCCCTGCTGGAGCGGATCCGCGCGATCTGCCGCGAGGACGGACTGACCGCCGTCCTCAGCCTCCACCAGCTCGACTATGCCCGCGAATTCGGCGAGCGCCTCGTGGGGATGAACGGCGGGCGGATCGTGTTCGACGGCGGTCCCGAGGCGATGGGGGACGACGACTTCGATCGAATCTACGGCGCTCCGGGGGAGCTTCATCACGGACTTAAGGAGAACAAGACATGAGAACCTGGATCCTCCTGCTCGGCCTGATCGCGCTGGCCGCCTGTGACGCCGCGAGCCCCTCGGGAGGCGCGCCCGCGGCCGCGGTGAAGCCGCGCGATCCGGAGCTCCTGAAGGTCACCGTGCTTCCGGACGAAAACGCGTCGAAGATCGTCCAGGACAACGACGGGCTGAAGAAATACCTCGAGCAGCAGCTCGGGAAGAAGGTCGAGATCCACGTCTTCACGAACTACACGGCGATGATCGAGGCCTTCCGCGCGAAGAACGTCGACCTCTGCTACTTCGGACCGCTGTCGTATTGCATCGCGATCGACAAGAAGGCCGAAGCGGAATGCTTCGCGTGCAAGACGAAGGGCGGCCTGAAGACCTACCGCTCGGTGATCATCACGCACGTCGACTCCGGCCTCACGAAGCTCGAGGACCTCAAGGGAAAGAAGATGGCCTACGGCGACATCGCGTCGACGTCGAGCCATCTCATCCCGAAATGCGAACTCGCCAAGGCGGGGATCAAGGAGGGCGACTACCAGGAATCGTTCCTGGGCAAGCACGACGTGGTCGCGGTGAACGTCCTGAGCCGCTCGGTCGATGCCGGCGGGATGAGCAAGCCGATCCTCGAAGGGTTGATGGAATCGGGGAAGATCGACAAGACCAAGATCAGGATCCTGCACGAGTCCGGGGAGATCCCCGACTATCCGTGGGCGATGCAGAAGGATCTCGACCCGGCGCTCAAGGACAAGATCCGGAAGGCGTTCTTCGAGCTGAAGAACCCCGCCATCCTGAAGCCCCTCAAGGCCGACGGGTTCGCGGAGATCAGGGACGCCGACTATAACGTGATCCGCGAGGCGGCCAAAGTCCTCAACAAGGACCTGGCGACCCTCGAGAAATAGGAGCGCTCCATGACCCAGGCCCAACTTGCCCTGATCCTGCCGCAGGTCCTCGAGGATCGGCGGCGCAGGCAGTGGCGCGCGATCGCGATCTCGGCCGGGCTGCTGATCCTCGTGGTCGGCAGCCTGGCGTATGCCGGGCTCTTCGACCTCGCGCGGTTCCGTCACGGCGTGCCGGTGATCGTCCGCATCGCGATCACCGAGGGGCTGCCCCCGGATTTCCGGCTGAGCGCGGACGGCTTCCGCGCCTGGTGGTCCGGGAAGGCCGGGTTCAGGGCCGCGGTGCCCTGGGGCCCGCCGCTCTTCGACACCGTGCTCATGAGCATCGGGGGCACCTCGCTCGGCGTCCTCCTCTCGTTTTTCCTCGGGTTCCTGGCGGCGCGCAATACGACCCCGCATCCTGCCGTCTACGCGGCCGCCCGCGCGGTCCTCAACGTCCTGCGCGCCGCGCCCGAACTCGTGATGGGCATCGTCTTCCTCGTCGCGGTCGGGGTCGCCCTTCCGCCGATCCTCCCCGGCGTCCTCGCGCTCGGCTTCCATTCGGTCGGCATGATCGGGAAATTCTTCGCCGAGTCGATCGAGCACTCCGACCCCGCCCCGATCGAGGCGGTCCGGACCTGCGGCGGCAACCGGCTCCAGGTGCTGTGGCACGGCGTGCTCCCCCAGGTGCTTCCCCAGATGGCCGACGTCTCCGTCTACCGCTGGGAGCACAACTTCCGTGCCTCCCTCGTCATGGGCATGGTCGGCTGCGGCGGCATCGGCCTCGAGATCCAGGCCGCCCTGTCCCTGATGGAATACCACCAGCTGACCGCGCTGGTGATCGTCATCCTGGTCTGCGTCACGCTGCTGGACCTGCTCGGAGCGCGGCTGCGCCGGGGGATGCAGTAATGGCGCGCAGCGGACCGCCCCGCATCGTCCTGACGCACTGGGTGCACGACGAGGTTCTCGAGTACCTGGGCAGCCACGGGGAGGTCATTCCGAACCCCAACCGCACCTCGCTGCTACGGCAGGAGCTCCTCGAGCGCGCCCGGCTGGCCGAGGCCCTGATGGCGTTCATGCCGGACCGCGTCGACGAGACCCTGCTGGGCTGCTGCCCCCGTCTGAAGATCGTCGCCGGAGCGTTCAAGGGCGCGGACAACGTGGACCTGGAGACCTGCTCCCGCCGCGGGATCTGGGTCAGCATCGTGCCGGATCTCCTGACGGGGCCGACGGCTGAGCTCGCGGTGGGGCTGCTCCTGTCGCTGATCCGGAAGATCGTCCCGGGCGACGCCGTCGTGCGCAGCGCGGCGTTCTCCGGCTGGCGCCCCATCCTGTACGGCGGGACGCTCCAGGAGAAGTCCGTGGGGATCCTCGGCATGGGTCTGCTCGGCCAGGCGATCGCCCGGCGGCTCCGGGGCTTTGACGTCGAGCTGCGCTATTCAGACCCCCGCCGGCTCGATCCGGAGCGCGAGCGGGAGCTGGGGGCCCGTCATGCGTCGTTCGAGGAGCTGCTGGAATCCTCCGACGCCCTGATCCTGGCCGCGCCGCTCACCCAGCAGACCTTCCACAAGTTCGACCGGGCCGCGCTCGCGACCCTCAGGCCCTGGTCCGTGCTGGTGAACGTCGGGCGGGGATCCGTCGTGGACGAGGAGGCGGTGGCCGATGCGCTGTCCCGGGGTGCCCTGGGCGGGTATGCGTCGGACGTCTTCGAGATGGAGGATCTCTCCCGCCCCGACCGACCCCGGGGGATCCCCGAGGCCCTGCTCCAGTACGGCGAGCGGACCGTCTTCACCCCGCACCTGGGCTCGGCGGTGGACGCCACCCGCCGCGAAATCGAGATGGTGGCCGCCCGCAATATCGTCGACGTCCTCGAAGGCCGCCGTCCCCGCGATGGCGTCAACCTGCCGGTGGTCCCCGTCGGCCTCTGATCCCACAAACAAGCCAGTCTTGTTTGTGGGCGCGTCATTTCTTTGTGTTCCGGGCCCCTTTGTGGTGAAATCAGTCCCCCAGTGTTCAAGAAGGTCCTCATCGCCAATCGGGGGGAGATTGCCCTCCGTGTCATCCGGGCCTGCCGCGAACTCGGCATCCGCACCGTCGCCGTCTACAGCGAGGCCGACCGCTGGTCCAACTACCTCTCCTACGCGGACGAGGCCTATTGCATCGGCCCGGCGCCCGCCCGCGAGAGCTACCTGAAGATCGACACGATCCTCGACGTCGCCCGCCGCTCGGGCGCCCAGGCCATCCACCCCGGCTACGGGTTCCTCTCGGAAAACGCCGACTTCTCCCACGCCTGCAAGCAGGCGAAAATCAAGTTCATCGGGCCGTCGGCCGCAACCATGCGCGCGGTCGGCAACAAGATCGCCGCCCGCCAGACCGCCCAGAAGCTCGGGCTGCCGGTGGTCCCGGGCATCTCGGGCCAGGTCGACGAGAAGCAGGTGATCGACTTCGGCAAGCAGCACGGATATCCGCTCCTGCTCAAGGCCGCGGGCGGCGGCGGCGGCAAGGGCCTCCGCGTCGTCCGCGAGGAGAAGGACGCCGCCAAGGCCCTGCGCGAGGCCTCCAGCGAAGCCGGCCACGCCTTCGGCAACAGCACCGTGTTCGTCGAGAAGTACATCTCCAAGCCCCGGCACGTCGAAATCCAGGTCTTCGGCGACCGCCAGGGCAACGTCATCCACCTCGGGGAGCGCGAGTGCTCGGTCCAGCGCCGCCACCAGAAGCTCGTCGAGGAGAGCCCCTCGGTCGCCGTCGACGACCGCCTCCGCGAGAAGATGGGAGAGACCGCGAAGAAGATCGTGAAGAGCGTCGGCTACGAGAACGCCGGCACCTGCGAGTTCCTGCTCGACGAAAAAGGATCGTTCTATTTCCTCGAGGTGAACTCGCGGCTCCAGGTCGAGCATCCCGTCACCGAGATGATCACCGGCCTCGACCTGGTCCAGATGCAGATCGCCGTGGCGGTCGGCGACCGGCTTCCGCTCAAGCAGGACGAGGTCCGCCAACGCGGCCACGCGATCGAGACGCGCATCTGCGCGGAGGACCCGTTCAGCGGCTTCGCCCCCGCGACGGGCGAAGTCGCCGCCGTCCGCTTCCCCGCCGGGCCCTTCGTCCGCGTCGACAGCGACCTGCGCATCCGCTCGCAGGTGACGGTGTTCTACGACTCGCTGGTGGCGAAGCTGATCGTCTGGGCCGAGGACCGGCCGACGGCGGTCGACCGCATGCTGCGCTCCCTGCGCGAGTTCAAGGTGGTCGGCGTCCAGACGACGATCCCCTTCCAGATCCAGCTCTTCCAGAATCGCAAGTTCCGCGCCGGGAAGATCCACACGCACTTCGTGGACCAGGAGTTCGACTTCAAGGACGTGAAGGAGGAGCACCACGAGGAGGCGGCGATCCTGGCCGGGGCCCTCGAGTTCCTGCGCCGCGAGCAGATGACGCCGAAATACGCCAGCCCTCGCCCGATCTCCCCCTGGAAGATGGCCTTCAGGGACGATCTGTGAAATTCTTCGCCCACTCCAACGGCCACGACTTCGAGCTGGACATCCAGCCCGAACGCGACAAGCTGCTCATCACCTGCAACGGAAAGCAGATCGTGCTTGCGCTCGACGAGGCCAAGTGGTCGATCCGGACCGCGTTCATCGGCGACCGCCGGCTGGACTTCGGCTGGGACCGAAGCGACGGCGTCTATAACCTGCACATCGAGGGCATCGAGTACGAGGTCGTGGTGCGCGACCCGAAGACGGAGAGCCTGGCGAAGGTCGTGGGCGAAGGCCCCGCCGCCAGCCAGACGGCGGAGGTCAAGGCGCCCATCCCCGGGCTGATCACGAAGGTGCTCCTCAAGGCGGGCGACGTGGTCAAGAAGGACCAGCCCGTGCTCTGCCTGGACGCCATGAAGCTCGAGAACGAGATCTCCGCGCCGCGGGACGGCACGCTCAAATCGATCGAGGTCCAGCCCGGCCAGGCGGTGGAAAAGGGCCAATCTCTGTTCGTGGTGGGATAAAATAGTCTCATGCCGACGGCCTGCCCCTCCTGCGGACGCGCCCTCGCGGCCGGCGCCAAGTGCGTCTATTGCGGCCAGGGAACCCAGTTCAAGAAGCGGGAGCAGCTCGCGATCCCCCAGGGCACCACGAAGCCGCCGAAGAAGGCCTTGGCCGTCCCGTGGAAGACGATCCTCGTCATTCTCGTCCTGGGCGGCATCGCGGCGGCGGTCTGGCACAATCCCGAGTGGCAGGCGAAGTTCCGCGAACTGATCAAGTTCTAACCTCCCCGCCACTCTGCTATAATCCCCCCCAATGGATGACTCGGCGCCCGGTCAATTCCCGTTCACCCGCGGGATCTATCCGCGCATGTACGCGGACCGTCCCTGGACGTTCCGCCAGTACGCCGGCTACTCGACCGCCGAGGAGACCAACCGCCGCTACCGCTTCCTCCTCGAGCGGGGCCAGACGGGACTTTCCGTCGCGTTCGATCTCCCCACGCAGATGGGCTACGACCCCGACCACCCCCTCGCCCGCGGCGAGGTCGGCAAGTCCGGGGTCTCCATCGCCTCCCTGGCCGACCAGGAGGCCCTCTTCGCCGACATCCCGCTCGACAAGGTCACCGTCTCGATGACGATCAACGCGACGGCCATCGTCCTCCTGGCGCTGCACGTCGCGACGGCCGAGAAGCACGGGATCGACCCGGCCAGACTGGGCGGCACCGTGCAGAACGACATCCTCAAGGAGTTCGTCGCGCGCGGCTGCTACCTCTTCCCGCCGAAGCCGTCGCTCAAGGTCGCGGTCGACATCATCGAGCACGCGAGCCGCCACCTGCCGCAGTGGAACTTCATCAGCGTGTCCGGCTATCACATCCGCGAGGCGGGCGCGACGGCGTCGCAGGAGCTCGGCTTCACGCTCGCCAACGGGATCGCCTATATGGAGGCGGCGCTGAAGCGCGGGCTGGACCCCGACGTGCTGGGGCGCCGGATCAGCTTCTTCTTCAACGCGCACAACGACTTCGTCGAGGAGATCGCCAAGTTCCGCGCCGCGCGCCGGCTCTGGGCCGTCCTCATGCGGGACCGCTTCAAGGCGAAGGACCCGCGCGCCCAGCAGCTGCGCTTCCACACGCAGACCGCGGGCTCGACCCTCACCGCCCAGCAGCCGCACAACAACGTGGTGCGCGTCACGCTGCAGGCGATGGCCGCGCTGCTCGGCGGCACGCAGTCGCTGCACACGAACGCGATGGACGAGGCGCTCGCGCTCCCGAGCGAGGAGGCCGCGCGCGTGGCCCTGCGCACCCAGCAGATCCTCGCGCACGAGACGGGCATCTGCGACGTAGTCGACCCCTTCGGCGGCTCCGTCCAGATCGAGCAGGAGACGGACCGCCTCGAGGCGGAGGCGAAGGGGCATATCGACGCGATCGACCGCCTGGGCGGCGCCGCGTCGGCCCTCGACTACGAACGCACGGAGATCGAGAAGAGCGCGCGCGCCGTGCAGCGGGAAATCGAGGACGGCAAGCGCGTCGTCGTCGGCGTGAACAAGTACGAGGAGCCGGAGAACGGCCACGAGCTCAAGGTGCTCCGGGTGGACGAGAAAAGCCAGATCGCCCGGCGCGACGCCTTCGAGAAGCGCAAGGCGGCGAGGACGAAGGCGCCCGTGGACAAGGCCCTGTCCGCGCTGCGCGCTTCCGCGGCGAAGGAGGAGAACCTGTTCCCGGCGGTCCTGGACTGCGTCAAGGCCGAGGTCACGCTGGGCGAGATCTGCAACGCGCTCGTGGAGCGTTACGGCCGCCACGACGACGGAAAGCACGCATGAAGCCGCTGCTGGCGCCCCTGGCCTGCGGCGCGGCGGTGGCCGCCCTGCTCTACGGGCTGCTCTGCGCCGCGGAGCGGAAGCTGCCGGAGCCCGAGGACCCCTGGCTCGATGCCTTCATCAGCGAGGGACTGAAGGCGGAGTCCCGCACGACCTCGACAGAGCCCCAGAGCCACCTGCTGGCGGGCGACGCGCGCCCCCTGTTCGAAGGGCCGGAGTTTGCCGGAACGACGCTGCGGAACTACCTCGTGCAGAACACGTCGGTGCAGGTCGTCCGCCTTCCGAAGGCCGGCCTGCTGCCGAAGATCGCGGACGGCCGCGCCTTCGACGTGAAGTACAAGACGCCCGGCCCCTCGATTCACCAGTGCCGCTCCGGGCGCACGATCGTGTTCGTCGGCGTCATGGGCAAATGGATCCCGATCGTGGGACAGATGAAGACGCCGAGGAAGGACGTGGAGACGATCTTCGACGCCTTCGAAGAGACGGTCCGGCGCTATCCATGAAGATCCGGAAGATCGAGCATCTGGGGATGGCGTGCCGGTCCGCGGACGCGGCGGCGAAGTTCTACGCCGACGTCCTGGGTCTTCCGGTCGTGGCGCGCGAGACCCTGGAGGACATGAAGCTCAAAGTCATCAAGGTGAAGACTGGCGAGTCCGTCCTGGAGCTGCTGGAGCCGCTCGAGGGGGAGCCGGTGATCTCGAAGTTCCTCGCCTCGCGCGGGGAGGGGATCCATCACGTCTGCCTCGAAGTCGAGGACATCCGGGAGGCGATCCGGGAGCTGAAGGCGAAGGGATATGCGCCCCTCTGGGACGAGCCCAAGATCGGGGCCGGCGGCAAGTGGGTGACCTTCCTTCGGCCGAAGGAGACCTTCGGCGTGCTGCTCGAACTGAATCAGGACCGGCCCGGAAATCCGGGATGATCCGGCTTCCTCAAGAGTTAATCCTTGAAATGACGATATAGGCTCCATATAATCGCGCCCCATTACCGGGGCCCCGGTAAGTTTCCCATTGACGGAGGACCTATGGCGTCTGCGGCTGAAATCGAGACCAAGGTGGTCGAGATCGTTTCCAAGCAACTCGGCGTTGCCAAGGAGAAGATCTCCAAGACCTCCTCGTTCGTGAACGACCTCGGCGCCGACTCCCTGGACACCGTCGAGCTGGTCATGGAAATCGAAGACGCCTTCGACCTCTCCATCCCCGACGACGCTGCCGAGAAGATCCAGACCGTGGGCGACGCCATCAGCTATATCGAGAAGAATGCCAGCGACAAGAAATAGGGTCGTCATCACCGGCATCGGCGTCCTCACCCCGGTCGGCAACACGCTCGACGCCTATTGGAGCGCCCTGCTTTCCGGCAAGAGCGGAGCGGGCAGAATCACGCGCTTCGACACCACGGGCCACTCCGTCACCTTCGCGGCCGAAGTGAAGGACTTCGACCCGGGCCAGTACATGGACCCGAAGGAAGCCAAGCGGATGGACCTGTTCTCCCAGTATGCCGTCGCGGCGGCCAAGGGAGCCGTCCAGGACTCCGGCCTCGACTTCGCCCGGGAAGACCGCTACCGCTGCGGCGCGATCATCGCCAGCGGCATCGGCGGCCTCACCGAGATGCAGGAGCAGAACAGGAAGTACATCGAGAAGGGGCCGGGCCGCATCAGCCCCTTCTTCGTGCCCAAGATGATGCTCAACGCGGCCGCGGGGCAGATCGCCATCGCCCACGGCCTCGGCGGCCCCAACTGGGGCGTCGCCTCCGCGTGCGCCTCCGCCAACCATGCGATGGGCACGGCCCTCCGCACGATCCAGCACGGCGACGCCGACGTCATGCTCACCGGCGGCAGCGAAGCGGCGATGACCTACCTTGCGATCGCCGGCTTCTCCAACATGGGCGCCCTCTCGACCCGCAACGACGCGCCCGAGCTGGCGTCACGCCCCTTCGACAAGAACCGCGACGGCTTCGTCCTCGGCGAGGGCGCCGCGATCCTCACCTTCGAGAGCCTGGAGCACGCCCAGGCCCGCGGCGCGAAGATCTATGCCGAGGTCCTCGGCATCGGCAACAGCGACGACGCGTACCACATCACCGCGCCCGACCCCGACGGCACCGGCGGCGCGTACGCCATGAATGCGGCGCTGAAGGACGCAGGCCTGAAGCCCGACCAGATTTCATACATCAACGCCCACGGCACCTCGACGCCGATGAACGACAAGATCGAGACCGCCGCGATCAAGCGCACCTTCGGCGACGCGGCGAAGAAGATCCCGATCAGCTCGACCAAGTCGATGATCGGCCATCTGCTGGGCGCCGCGGCGGCCGTCGAGCTCGTCGCCGCCGTGATGTCGATCAAGGACGGCGTCGTCCATCCCACGGCCAACTACGAGACGCCGGACCCCGAGTGCGACCTCGACTACGTCCCGGGCTCCAAGCGCGCGATGAACGTCCAGTACGCAATGTCCAACTCGCTGGGCTTCGGCGGCCACAACTCGGCGATCATCGTCGGCAAGTTCTCGAAGTAGCTCGCCCGCGATCCGGCCTCGCGCTATACTCCCTTCGACATCGGAGAGAGTGGGCCCCCTTCCCCGCGAATCCCACACTCTCCCCGGAGAGGGGTTCTGCGCATGGCGTGGGCGCTCGATGCAGTCTGGCGGCGGCTCAACCACGAGCTGTTCCGCGACCTCGGACCCGACCGCTATTCCCTCTGGATCCGCCACGCCCGCCCCGCCACCCTGGACGAGGAGCTGTTCACCATCCATTTCGCCTCGACCCACGCCAAGGACAAGGTCGAGTCGATGCTGAGGGACGCCGTCACGGCGGCCGCCCAGCGCGCCACGAACCGCAACGTGCGCGTGCTCTTCACGGTCGAGGGCGATTCGTTCCCCGGCGCGGCGGACGCGCCCCCGCCGCCGCGGTCGCCGTCGTTCGCGACCTTTGTCGCCGGTCCCGGAAGCCGCACGGCGCTCGCCGCGGCCCGCGGCTTCGTGCGCGGCGGAGCCGGCGCCCCGCGGATCCTGCTGATCCACGCCCCCTCGGGCATGGGCCGCACGCACCTGCTGCGCGCCATCCACGCGGAGCTGTCGAGGCGGCCCGACGCGGGCGCGCTCTTCTTCACCGGCGAGCAGTTCCGGCGGCATTCCCGCGAGGCGCATCTCCGCGACCGGCGCGAGGCCTTCCTCAAGAAGTGCCGCAGCGCGCCGGTCTTCCTGTTCGACGACCTCCATCTGCTGAGCAGCCGCGACGACGCCCAAGCCGCGCTCGCGGACGTGCTCGGCGCCCTCGCCGGACGCGGCGCCCGGGCGGCGCTGACCTGTGAGAAGCACCCGCGCCACCTGGACCGCCTCCATAAGGCGCTCCGGGCGCGGCTGCGCGCGGACGTCGAGGTCACCATCGACCGCCCCGACGTGCCGACCGGGAAGGCGGTGCTCCGCGCGGCCGCGCCGATGGACGTGCCCGACGCGGTCCTCGACTACGTCGCCGAGCACGTGCGCTCCAGCCATGCCGACCAGCTCGAGTGCCTGGATCAGGTGCTCGCGCGGACCCCGTTCACGCTTGCGTCGGCGCGCTCGGCCGTGTCGGAGTTCCTGAACCGCTGGAGCCTCGGGCTTCGCTTCGAGGATATCGTGCGCGCGGCGGCGGACGACTTCGGCGTGACGGTGACGGAGATCTACTCCCTGGACCGCTCGCGCGAAGCGGCGGAGGCGCGGCAGGCCTGCTTCTATCTGGCACGGAAGCTTCTGGGGCGGCCCTTCGCGCAGATCGGAGACCACTTCGGCGGCCGGGACCACTCGACGGTGCACGAGGCCTGCCGGAAGATGGAAGCCGCGCGCGGCGAAGCCCGGGAACGCCTGCTCCGCCTCGAGGAGCGGCTGCAGCCGAAGGGGGGCTAGTCGTACGGCTTGTTCTGCCCGGGAGCCGGCCGCTATACTCCCGGGATGGGCCCGCTACCGCCTCCCTTCGCCTCCCCGCAGGGCGAACGCTTCACCCTCCACCAGGTGATCGACCGGCAGCACGGCAATGTCGTCGCCGCCGTCTTCGAGCACCCCGCCGGCTGGCAGGCCCAGAGCAGCGTGGGGTGGAACTTCCAGAACGTCAGCTTCCCCGTCCTGACCTGGGGCCGCGTCGCCGCGCCGGCCGGCCCCGACGCGGTCGAGTTCCTGCCCTCGGAGGCGTTCTACTGGCTGGAGCCGAACTACGGGATGTGCCAGCCGGGTGTGAACCAGATGGGACAGACATGCATGCCGCTCCTGTCCGCGGCGGAAGCCTTCAAGCGCTGGATCCTGCCGAAATATCGCGGCAAATGCCGCAATCTCCAGATCGTGTCGATGGAGCCCGCGCCCCAACTCGTCCAGGGCGTCGCGGCCGGACCCGGAAATCCGCCGCCCGAGGGCATCCGCGCCACCATCGAGTACGACGAGCCCGGGGGCCGGATTGAGGAGTCGGTGTTCGGCCTGAAGGTCGTGCAGAACGTCCCCTATTACGGGCCGCAGGGGATGATGATGCAGACCAACTGGGGCTTCACGACGCTGTACTCTTTTCGCGGCGCGAAGGGCACGCTCCGGACCCGGGAGGATTGCAACAACCGCATCGCGCGCTCGGTCCGCGTCAATCCTCTTTGGGAGCAGCTGGGCGCCCAGGTGCTGCGCCGGCTGCAGGCGCAGTTCGAACAGCATATTGCCGCGGGTTATTCGCAGATCCAGGCCGCCGCCCAACTCAGCAGGCAGATCAGCGCCAACAACGACGCGATGCTGGCGGGCTTCGAGCAGCAGCGGCAGGCCGCTGCGCAATCCAGCCACGCCGCCTCCGCCCGCTCGCCGAACGACGGCTTCGACGAATATCTTCGCGGAGTGGAGACCGTCAACGATCCGTACCATGGAACGTCGCAGCAGGACTACAACTACCAGTACCACTGGACGGACGGGTCGGGCACATACCGGCACTCGAACGACCCGTTCTTCAATCCGAACATCGGCGGCAGCGTGAACTGGACGATGATGGACCGCCCCAAGACGTAGACCCGCTCAGTTCTTCGGGCTCCGAGGCGGGCACCGCGAATTTTCTTCACAGGGTCAGGGCGGCGACCGACGCCGCGTGCCGCGCCATCCACAACGCCGCCAGGTTCGCGAAGAACAGCACCGCAAGGATTGCAGGGCAGGCCAGCGTGCCGAAGGTCGGGTAAGCGCCTGCCAGCCAGGCCGCGGCGATGACCGCGATCACGCCGCAGGCGACGATGCCCAGGGCCATGCTCAGCCGCAGCACGAAGGAGTCCCCGCCGGCGACGGGGAAGACGAAGGCGTGGACGATGGAGAAGGCGATGAGCGGGCCTCCCCAGCACATCAGGACGATCACGAAGACGGAGAGCGCTGCGGGCACTTCCATGGATTGTCCCAGTCGATGGGCGACTTGGGGCACGTACGGCAGATAGCCGGCCGCGACTCCGGAGTAGAAAACCGCATACCAGGCGGCATAGAGCCCGTTTCCGAACCAGAAGTCCGTCGATCGGATCATTCGCGCCCCTCGATTCCTGACCCAAGAGGTAAGGAGACGCGCGGCGGTTTTCGGAATTCCGGGCGTCACTCGACGGGACTCCCGGGCTCAGACAGGTAGCGAGAGCCGGGCTCGACCTTCTGAAGAGAAGGATGAAGAAGCCGACAAAGCTTCTTCGGAAGACTCCACGAAGGAAAGAGTTCCGACTCTCGCGTTTTTTTTTGGGAAAAACGACGCCGCTGCGCATGAGCCCTAGGTATCCGCCGGATCTCTGAATCGTCGCGGATGATTCTGCCGGCGAGTGGATCGCCACCTGCAGCCGCTGATCGGGGATTGCGCGTCACTTTCCCGGTCGACCGGGCACATCAATCCCGGCGGGAGCCTGCCGGGAAGCTCTGAGAGTCCCGAACCGTGTGCTCTCCGTTCCAAGTCGCTGCGAGGGAGCACTCTCGCGTCGGCGCGTGTAAACCCATTTCGCATGTAATAATGAAAGATCCCCGTCGTATAAAGCAATGGGGATAATGAGCATGAGTGAAACCGACCGTAAGAACAAACCCGAAGCCGGCGCGCCGCAGGCTGCGGGAAATACCGAGATGCAGGTCCGCGTCGTCTGCGCCGGAAAGTCCGCCCCGGCGGTCCTCGAAGAGCTCGCCCGCGGACTGGACGCCGCCCGCGACGCCGATCGCGACCCCCTGGTGGTGCTTGAGGATCTCGTCCTGCTGCAGGATTCGGTCAGCACGCTCCTCAAGGGCATCTGCAAGATCCTGGTGGCCTACCCGCGCACCGTGACCTTCTGGGAGTCGTCCGGCTACACTGAGGCCTTCATGACGGCCATGGATGCCCCGATCCGCCCGAGCCACGACCCCGAGCCCGGCGGCCCCCCGAACCTCGGTTGATCCGGGGAGCCGCCTCGGAATAAGACAGACCGTCCGTTTTATTCCTTCTTGCTCGTGTAGTCGAAGGGGCCGTAGAAGGCGTTGTGCCCCGTGAAGTCCCATTTCGTCCCGTCCTCGTAGACGTTCACGTCGGACTTCGCGCAATACAGCTTCGGATAGAGAGAAAACGGCGGGTTTTCGATCGACGGCACCTTCCCTGCGGGCGTCTTCATCCCCGTCACCTTCAGCGTCGTCACTTTGGCAATCGTCAGCTCCTTGTGATCGCTCTCCAGCTTGACCTCCATGGGGACGACCTTCGCCTCGATCTTGGAGAACGCCGCGCCCCAGCGGGCCTTCGCAAACTCGCCGACCGCCTTCTGCTGCTCCGGCGTCGACTTGTCGGAGAGATACAGCACGCCCTCCCACTTGCCGAAGGCCTTGAGCATGTTCACGTCGGTATGGACCAGCGACACCGCCCAGGTCACGCCCTTCAGGTCGGTCTTCCCGTACGTCCCTTCCGAGACCACGAACGCAACGGTGCCGCGGCAGTCCCCGAACGTCGTGTCCTTCGTCCACACACAGGGGCAGACGGCCGAGCATTCGCAGCCTTCGAAGGCTTCGCCCTTGAAGGAGTATTCGGCCTTGTCCTGCGTCAGGGTCATCATCGCCAGCATCGCCAGGCTGAGGGGGGTCATGGGGTCCTCCTGTTCACTCGAACCACTTGGGCGGACGACGGTCCGCCGCACAGGGGAGAGTATCGCCGACGTCGCAGGGTCAAACTACTACCAATTGTGTAGCGACTTCGGGACGCGGGAAGTTCTATAATCCCCGGCATGAAGGCCAAGGGAACCTACGGCCAGTTCTGCCCGGTCGCGCTCACTTGCGAGTTGCTTGCGGAGAAGTGGACCCCGCTCGTCGTGCGCGAGCTGATCATGGGAAGCCGCCGCTTCGCGGACATTCACCGGGGCGTGCCCCAGATGTCGCCGACGATGCTGACGCGGCGTCTGCGCGAACTGGAGCGGGCGGAGGTGATCGTGCGGCGGCTGTCGAAGGACTCGAAGATCGAGTATCAGCTGACCCACGCCGGCCAGGCGCTGGGTCCGATCGTCATGGACTTCGCCACCTGGGGCAGGCGGTTTGCGAAGCTGCGCCTGCGTCCGGGAGAAGTGGACCCGGCCTACCTGCTCTGGGAACTGCGGCGCTGGATGGACGTGAGCGCGCTCCCCAGGGGCCGGTCAGTGATCCTCTTCCGTTTCCCGGACGCCTCGCCCCGACGGCGCAACTGGTGGCTGGTCGCAACGGACGGCGACGTCGAAATCTGCCTGCAGAGCCCCGGCTACGACGTGGACCTGACCGTGGACGGGGACACCGCGACGATGGCCCGCCTGTGGCGGGGCGACGTGACGGCCGCGCAGGCGGTCTCCTCGGGCAAGATCCGGCTGGACGGATCGGCCGTCCTGGCGCGATCGTTCGGCCGCTGGGTGGGGATCACGATGATGGCCCGTCCCCGGAAGACCGGCCCCCTGCCCCCGCCGAAGGGCGCCGCGTCTTCATGATCCCTGTACACAACTGCTGCGTGCGCTTTACAACTCCGGAATAGCCTTCGGGAGCCGTCAGCCGTTCACTTTTGACCCGGCCCGGAGAGCCTCATGGCCGATCCCCAGGACGCCGATGCCGCGCCCCCCAGCCCCGACGTCCCTCCCGCCTCGCACACGGTCTCGCTGCTGCTCCGCGAGACCCCCTGCATCCCCCCCCAAGATGGTCTGCAACGACCTCTACGCGCTCTTTGCCAAGGACACGCGCATCCACTCGTTGCCTGTCGTCGACGGCCTGAAGCCGGTCGGCCTCATCAACCGCCAGATTCTCATCGAGCAGTATTCCAAGCTCTACTTTCGCGAGCTCTACGGACGCCACCCCATCTCCTCGATCATGGAGGCGTCCCCGCTCGTGGTCGACGCCGGCATGTCCCTCGACGACCTGAGCCGCATCCTGGTGGAAGACGGCGAGAAGTCCCTCTACGACGGCTTCATCATCACGAACCAGGGGCGCTACGCGGGCATGGGCCGGGCCCACGACCTCATGGCCGAGCTCGCGCGGCGCAAGCAGGCGCACCTGTACCATATCGCCCATCACGACATGCTCACCGGGCTCCCCAACCGCCAGCTTTTCCAGGACCGTCTCCGCCACGCGGTCTCGAAGGCCGAGCGCGACCGCGCCAGCCTCGCCGTCCTTTTCATCGACCTCGACAACTTCAAGACGGTCAACGACACGCTCGGCCACGGCGCCGGAGACTCCCTGCTCGTCAAAGTGGCCCGGCGCCTCGACGGCTGCGTGCGGACCTCCGACACCGTCGCGCGCCTCGGCGGCGACGAGTTCACAATCATCCTGACGGAGCTGACGAAGCCCGGGGACGCCTCAGTGGTGACGGAGAAGATCCTGCGCTCGCTGTCGGAACCCGTCGAGGTGCGCGAGCGGACGCTGCGCATCACCGGCTGCATCGGGATCAGCGTGTTCCCGGGGGACGGCGCGGACGCGGAGACGCTGGTGCAGCACGCGGACAACGCCCTCTACCAGGCGAAGGAGATGCGGAACAGCTTCCAGTTCTTCCAGCCCAGCCAGCACGCGGCGGTGATGCACCGCCATGCGCTCGAGGCCGAGCTCCGCCAGGCCCACGACAAGGGCGAGTTTCTTCTCCACTACCAGCCGCAGCTGGAGCTCTCGTCCGGCCGCACGGCGGGCGTCGAGGCCCTGCTCCGCTGGAACCATCCGGTCCGCGGCATCGTCTCGGCCGGCGAATTCATCGAGCTCGCGGAGGAGACCGGCCTCATCGTCCCCCTCGGCGACTGGATCCTCGGCGAAGCCTGCCGCCAGGCCGCCGACTGGCGCCGGCGCGGGCTACCCGAGCTGTGGATGGCGGTCAACGTCTCCGGACTCCAGCGCTCCGGCTTCGGCCCCCGCGTGCTCCGGATGCACCAGGCCTCCGCCCTCTCCCCGTCGCTCCTTCAGATCGAGATCACCGAAAGCGCCGCCATCGGCAGCAGCCGCGACGCGATCGACGACCTCGACCTCCTGCGCCGCGAGGGCGTCAAGGTCGCGATGGACGACTTCGGGAGCGGCTACTCCAGCCTGAGCTACCTCCGGAGCTTTTCCTTCGACGTGCTCAAGATCGACCGCAGCTTCATCAAGGACCTGCCCAGCTCCCCGCGCGACCGCGCCATCGCCATGGGCATCCTCGGACTCGCCCGCAGCCTCGACATCAAGGTCGTCGCGGAGGGCGTCGAGACCCCCGAGCAGCGGGACATCCTCCACGAGGCGGGCTGCGAGCGGGTCCAGGGCTTTCTCTACAGCCCCGCGGTGCCCCCCGGGGAGATCGAACATCGCCTGCTCCAGTCCAAGGTCGGGGTCTAGAATTCCGGCGCGCGACCCGTTGCATCCGGCCCGCGAACGGATAATAATGTCGGGGCCTGCCATTCAGGACCAAGGAGCGGGATCTGATGAAAGCGACCGTCGAATCCCTCGCGCGCGCCCTTCTCGTCCTTGCGCTGGCCTGCCCGCCGGGCAGCGCCGCGGGCCAGGACCCCAAGCCGCCCGACGACGACCCGCCCGTCGGCAAGGGACGCTTCATCCTCTACGAGGATTTCGAGAACGTCGGCCCGGGCCAGGCTCCCAAGGGCTTTCAGAAAAACGGCAAGGTCGGCGTGGCGGCCGACGCCGCACACAGCGGCCGCCAGTCGCTCCGCATCGAGGCGGAGGCCAACGGACCCCGCCGCATCACCCTCGCCACGAAAGACATCATGACCCAGCTGGGCGGCCAGCACTGGGGCC
>DASQOM010000182.1:0-40239 GCA_035644495.1 Planctomycetota bacterium
TGGAGCTTCTGGAGGTTCCGCGCCTCCTGGAAGAAGCGCTTCACGTACTCCTCGTCGGTGGCGAGGAAGGGGGCGAGCAGCTTGACGGCGACCCAGCGGCCTCCGATGAGGTCGCGCGCCTTGTAGACGGTACCCATGCCCCCCTGGCCGAGGCGCTTCACGATCTCGTAGCCGGAGAGGAGATGGACCAGCTCGGGCGCCACGCTGGGCTTCTGCCGGGGCTTCGGGTCCTTCTTCCGCAGGGTCGTCGTCGCGACGGTGATCGAATCGGAGACGGACGGCGTCACGGGCTTCGTTGGCAGGGACAGCTCCGCGGCGCAGTGCTTGCAGGTATAGGTCTCGGTGGGCATGAAGTGATGGACGTTGTAGCTCTTCTTGCACGAGTGGCAGGTCATGATGCGCTTGCCCTGGGCGCGGAGCACGAGGAGGACCTGCTCGCGGGTGAGGATCTTTTTCTCGAGGCAGAGCTCGCCCAGGCGCCGCGAGATGCCGATCTTCTTGAGGTCGGCCTGGAGGCGGATCACCTTCCCGAGGTCCTCCGGAGCGAGGAATCCGAGGGTGACGGCCAGTTTTCCGAAGTCAGGACCCTCTTTTTCCGGCATCGTCTTCGTCACAGTATAGCCGATGGTCCCCGGGCGCCATCGCGTTTAAGGGTCGACGTCCCGCAATCATCCAGACGGTCCGGGCCCCCGGTTGCCCTGCCGGAGCTCTTTTGGTAGCATTCACGGCCCCGACCCCCGAGGAGGAAGGCGTTTCATGACCCAGACCTGGAAGGAGAGGCTCGGCGACCGGATCCCCGCCGACCTGGCCCGTGAGATCGAGATCTTCGAGAACGAGATCGCCCTCCGCAAGCAGGGCAAGATCGACGAGAAAGTCTTCGCCGAGACCCGGCTCCGGCGGGGCGCCTACGGCCAGCGCTACGACAACGGGCAGCGCAGCGACGGCCTGAAGACCCAGGCCCTGACCTATCCGTCCGCGGAGCTCACCAAGGGCCCGACCACGCTCTGGGACGCCCCGGGCATGCAGCGGATCAAGATCCCTTATGGCGGCCTGAACCCCGCGCAGCTCGAGACCCTGGCGGAGCTGGCGGAGGAGTATTCCGACGGCATCCTGCACGTCACCACGCGGCAGGACATCCAGCTGCACTACGTCCATATCGAGGACACCCCGTCCCTCTTCCGCCGGCTGGCGGCCGTGGGCGTGACCACGCGCGAGGCGTGCGGCAACACTGTCCGGAATGTCACGGGCTGCCCGATCGCGGGCGTCTGCCGCACCGAGACCTTCGACGTGACCGCGTACGCGCGGGCCACGTCCAAGTTCCTCCTCGGCCACAAGGACACGCAGAATTTCGGCCGCAAGTTCAAGATCGCCTTCTCCGGCTGCGCCGGGGAGGCCTGCGGCTTGGCGTTGCTGCACGACGTCGGCGCGGTCGCGAAGGTCGTCGACGGCCGGCGCGGCTTCGAGTTCTACGTCGGCGGCGGACTGGGGTCCGTCCCGAGCCAGGCGAAGCTCTTCAACGAGTTCCTCCCCGAAGAGGAGCTGCTGCCGATGACGCAGGCGATCTGCCGCGTCTTCGCGCGCCTCGGCGAGAAGAAGAACCGCAATACGGCGCGCCTCAAATTCCTGGTCAACAAGCTCGGCCTGCAGGAGTTCCGGAAGCTCGTGCTCGAGGAGCGGAAGCTGCTGACGCCGGAGCCGGCGTGGACGGCGTACCTGAAGGACCTCCGCGTCACCGACGAGAAGGGCCTCAAGCCGGCCCAGGCGCTGAACGGCCAGGAGAAGCCGGAGGGTTTCGCCGAGTGGGCGCGGACGAACGTCTACAAGCAGCGGCAGGCGGGGTACGCGGTCGCGACCGTGTCGCTTCCGCTGGGCGACTTCTCGTCGCGCCAGGCCCGGCTTCTGGCCGACGTCGCGCGAAAGCATACCGAAGGGACGATCCGGCTGACGGTCGAGCAGAACCTGATCTTCCGCTGGGTGAGCGAGGCCGATCTCCCGGCGCTGTACAGCGACCTCCGGGCGATGGGCCTGGGGGAGCCGGGCGCGGGGTCGATCGTCGACATCGCCGCGTGCCCGGGAACCGACACCTGCAAGCTGGGCATCTCGTCCTCGCGCGGACTGGCCGGCGAGCTGCGGACGCGGCTCGCCGCGCGCTTCCATACGATGGACGAGGCGGTCCGAGGCCTGCACATCAAGGTCAGCGGCTGCTTCAACTCCTGCGGCCAGCACCATATCTCCGACCTGGGCTTCTACGGCGTGAGCCGGAAGAAGGGCGCCTATGCCGTCCCGCACTTCCAGGTGCTGGTCGGCGGCCAGTGGGAGAACAACGCAGGCGCGTACGGCCTGGCGGTGATCGCGGTCCCGTCGAAGAACATCCCCGAGGTGGTCGACCGGATGACGACGGCCTTCCTCAAGGAGCGCCAGAAGGACGAGAGCTTCAAGAGCTGGATCCAGCGCATCGGCAAAGCGAAGGTCCGCTCGATGCTCGAGGATCTGACCACGATTCCGGCCCACGAATCGGACCCGTCGTTCTACAGCGACTGGCGCGATCCGCGGGAGTATTCGAACGGCGACATGGGCATCGGCGAATGCGCGGGCGAGGTCGTGTCGCCGATCGACTTCGGCCTGGCCGCCGCCGAGCGCGAGGCCTTCGAGGCCCAGCTGACGCTCGACGCGGGCGACTACCGGAAGGCGGCCGACCAGGCGGTCCATTCGATGGCGACCGCCGCGAAGGAACTCGTCCTGACGAAGTCGCCGGGCACGGAGAAGCTTCCCGACGTGATCCGCGAGTTCCGCGACAAGTTCGTCGAGCCGAAGCTCTTCTGGGATCCGTTCGCAGGCGGCAAATTCGCACAGTACTTCTTCCACGCGGTCGAGCATCCGATCGCGACCCCGACGGCCGACTCGGTGCACCGGCTCGTCGAGGAGGCCCAGCTCTTCATCGAGGCGGCGCACAGCTGCCGCCTGAAGCTGTAAGGGGGACGACCTTGGACCTGTACAAGATCGTCGTCAAGTACTTCGCCGCGGAACCCGGGTCCGTGAAGCCGGGCGAGTTCATCCCCGTCTTCCACCGCTGGATCCAGAAGCACGCGGTCGAAGGGATGCTCATCGACGTCGCCGACTACGGGCACCTGCCCGGCGGGCCCGGCGTGGTGCTCGTCGCCCACGAGGCGGACTACTTCGTCGACACGATGGAAGGTCCGCTGGGGCTGCTCTACAACCGGAAGGCCCCCTCGCAGGGTCGACTCTCGGATCGCATCGCGTCGGCGTTCCGGGCCGCGCTGGGCGCCTGCGTCAAGCTCGAGACCGAGCCCGAGTTCCAGGGCCGGCTCAAGTTCCGGGCCGGCGAGGCGCTCTTCCTCTCCAACGACCGCCTGAACGCCCCCAATACGGACGAGGCCTTCCAGGCGCTCCGCTCCGACCTGGCCGCCGCGCTCGCGAAGGTGTATCCCTCGAACGTCGAGGTGCGCCGCGTCTCGGACGATCCGCGGGCGCGCCTCACCGTCCAGGTGAACTCCCGCGAGCCGGTGCCCGACGTGACGACGCTGCTCGCCCGACTGGGGTAGGCAATGCCATCCTTCGACGCCGCCTGCGCCGCGATCGACCGGGCCAACGCCGAGGATCCGCAGGGCCGCGAAGTCGACTACGGGCGCCGCATGGTCGACTGGGTGCGGAAGCTCGCGCCCGACGCCTCCGAGGAGCTCCTCCTCGCCTCCCGCGCGCAGCACATCCGGCGCTGGACGGTGCCGCGTTCGAGCTATCCGGACGGCCGGAACGGATATCTTCGATGGCGCGAGGATCTGAAGAAGTTCCATGCCGAGACGCTTGCCGGGATCCTGAAAGACGCCGGATACGGCGAGGAGTCCCAAGCCAAGGCCCGGCAGATCCTGGTGCGCAAGAATCTCGCGACCGACGCGGAAGGACAGACCCTCGAGGACGCGGCCTGCCTCGTCTTCCTTCAGTTCGAGTTTCCGGAGTTCTCCGGGAAGACCGAGCCGGACAAGATGGTCGACATCCTCCGGAAGAGCTGGAAGAAGATGTCCTCCGCGGCGCGGGAGCAGGCCCTCGGGCTGCCGCTGGCGCCGCGGGAGCTGGCGCTGGTGAAAAGGGCGCTGGAAAAACCCGGGGCCCCCGGGTAGATTCACCCCATGAGAACCGCCGGGTTCACGCTGCTTCTCCTGGGCGCAACCTCCTTCATTTTCCCGATGATCGGGCGCCGTTCCATGATCATGGGCGTGTTCGGAGAGCACGAGCGCATCGCCGCGATCGCCTCGCTGGCCGTCGGCGCGCTCGTCTTTGCGCTCAGCTTCCGGAAGAAGAAGGAAGAGAAAAAATAGCCTCATGCGACGCCGGTCGGCCCTTGCGCTGCTCCTGGTCTTCGGCGTCTCCGTCCTCCATCCGCTGCTCTCCGTCGGGGAGCTCTGGCCGGACGCGGCCGGGGCGTCCCTGACCCGGACTGCTCCCGACGGCTCCGACGCCGACCGCCACCGGGATCTCGGGAAGGAGCTGGTCGCGCGCAAGTCGCCCGGAGAATTCGTCGCCGCGGGGCCCAAGCGCTCCCCCTTCGAACCGCAGCGTCGGGCGTCGCTCGCGATGGACTCCTCTTCGCTGCCCGACGTATCCCCCGGCCGGATCCGCTGCGTCGAGCCGGCCGTCCCGGTCTGCCGCAGCGTCCGCCTGCCCGCCGCCCCCCACGGCCTCCGCGCGCCTCCCGTCTGATCCTCCCGCGTCGACGGGCCGGATCTTGGAGTTCACCCGGGGCGCCCTGCGCCCCGGCAATCGGAGATCACCATGAAACAGGAGTTCTTCAAGGTCGCTGAGCGGCGGTTGTGGAACGAGATGGTCCGCGAGGGCGAGATCGACCGCGCGGCCCTCGAGGACGTGAAGACGCCCGGGGAGATGATGGTCGCGGCCGCCGAAATCCTGGCGATCAGCCTGTCGGAACTGGAGGCCAGGCGGCGGCTCGACGCGGCCCTCCACGCCCGCGTCCTGTCGGGCGTCCTGACCTGCTTGTCCCAAGAGCAGCGGGAGGCGGTCGAGCACGGCCTTCGCACCTGGACCCTGAAGGATCTATCCCCCTGAGCGACCGAGGAAGTGATTCCGTGATTCCCTTCTGCCGAATCCAGCGCAAAGTCAATTTCGAGGGCCGCGGGGGGACTGAGGGGAGGCAAGCATGGCTGGGGGAGTTCGCGCGCGAGTCGGATCCCTGTTCCCGCTGATCCTGTTCGCCGTTTTCCTGATGACGCCGCTTGTCTATGTCGGTGCGCAAGCGACGCCGGCCGCCCCGTCTCAGGCGGAGCCGAAGGAGCCGACGTTCGCGGAGCGGGTGGCCGACCTGGAAGCCGTGACCAATTCCGGAGTCCCGGATTCGACGCATAAGAACAACGTCTCGACGAATCAGGGCGACAACGCGTGGCTCCTGGCGTCAAGCGCGCTCGTGCTCATGATGACGGGCCCGGGCCTGGCTCTCTTCTACGGCGGACTCGTCCGCACGAAGAACGTCCTGTCGACATTCATGCACAGCATGTTCCTGATGTGCCTGGTCTCCCTCCTGTGGCTGGTGATCGGATACAGCCTGGCCTTCGGCGAGGGCGGTCCGTTCCTGGGCAGCTTCACCCAACACTTCATGCTGAAGGGCGTCGGCGCGAAGCCTCCTGGATCCACGTGCCCGAGGACGTCGACCTCGACTTCGTCCTCCAGGGCCATCCGCAGACGACGCTGCGGTATACGCTCAACGGGGAGTCCGTGTTCGCGGGGGAGATGAAGGAGAAGGACGGCAAAGCGGCGGAGACGAGGCGCGTCCATCTGCGCAAGGGGTGGAACGCCGTGGGCTTCCGCGGGTATTGCGTGGGCTATCCGCCGTTCCGCGCGGGGCTGGTCCTTTCCGGCGCGCCCGAAAAACTGTGGACGGTGAGGATCTCCGCGCAGCCTCCTGACTCCCAGCGCGGACCTCCCGCATGAACGATGCCTCGATGAAGGCCGTGCTCGGCGCCGGTCTGCTGGCCCAGGCGGCGGCGGTGGCGGCCGGGTTCACGTCCGCGGGGTGGCACTGGCCGATCGCCGGAGCGACGGCGGCGGTGGGGCTCGGGATCCTCGTCGTCCTGGGTATCGAGAAGTCGCTGGACGATGCGCTCGGCCGCGGAGTGGCGCGGGGGGCGGGCCTGGCGATGGGAGCCGCCGCCGGGCAGGCGTCGTCCGCGTCGCCGGCGGCCGCCTGGATCACGCGGACCTTCTTCGGCGTGGAATTCCTGTTCCAGCTCGCCCTGCTCCTCTTCCATCTGAAGCGCCTCTGGTGATCGTCAGGGACGGCTCCCCGCGGATTCGGCGTACGCCTTCAGGCCGGCCAGTCGCTGGTTCATGGCGCGCTCGAGCCGCCGCCTCATGAGGCCGTTCCCGATCGCGAGCGGGGCCTTCAGCTCGAAATGATAGCTGAAGGTCACCTGCGTCCGCGACTCCGCGAGCGACTGGAAGACCCAGGACCCCGAGAAGCGGCGGAAGATCCAGGGCCCCTCGAGCATCGTCATCGCCACCCGCTCGGGCGGCTCGTGCGTGACGTAGCGGACGGTCATGGTCAGGCCGTTCTTCGCCTGATACCACACGCGGCCGTCGTCCTGGGTGATCGCGAAGACCTGTTCCCGCGTCGCCGCGATCTCGGCCTGGCAGCGGAAGGTCGGCATGGAAGCGCGGGGAACCTCAGGACTTGTCGCCGAGCATCTTCTTCAGGGTCTTGACGTCGGCGCGGAGGCGGTCGACGGCGCCGCAGTCGAGGCAGACGCGCGCCTTCAGCTCGGCGGCGGAGAGGGCTTTCGTCAGGCGTCCGGCCCGGGCGGGCTGCAGGCCGGCGCCCATGATCACGGCGTCCTCGAGCCGGGTCGACCGGCAGGCGGGACAGGCTTCCGCGCTCATGCCTTCTTACGCCACCGCGACGGCGCTGCGGACCTTGTCCAGCGCCTGCTCGAGGTCCTTGATCAGATCCTTGGGATCTTCGAGGCCCACCGAAAGGCGGATCAGGCCGTCCTGGATGCCGACCTGGCGGCGCATCGCCGCGTCGACCGACGCGTGCGTCATCGTCGCGGGCTGACACAGCAGCGACTTCACGCCGCCCAGGCTCTCGGCGAGCGTCCACAGTTCGACGTTCGACGTGAACTTCTTCGTCTCCTCGATGTCGGCCTTGAGCTCGATGGAGACCATCGCGCCGAAGTCGCGCATCTGGCGCTTGGCGATGTCGTGGCCCGGATGCGTCGACAGGCCGGGGAAGTACACCTTGGCGATCTTCGGGTGCTTCGCGAAGTACTCGGCGATCTGCCGTGCGTTGGCGCAGTGCCGGTCCATGCGGATGGGCAGCGTCTTGATGCCCCGGAGGTTGAGGAAGCAGTCCATCGGCGCCGGGACGGCGCCCACCGCGTTCTGGAAGAACTTGAGCTGCTCGGCCAGGGCCGGGTCGTTCGTGATCGACGCGCCGCCCAGCACGTCCGAGTGCCCGTTCAGATACTTCGTGGTCGAGTGCATGACGATGTCCGCCCCGAGCTTGAGGGGCGCCTGGAGATAGGGCGAGGCGAAGGTGTTGTCGACGACGACGATCGCCTGATGGGCCTTACCGATCTTCGACGCGGCCGCGAGGTCGATGATGCGCAGGAGCGGGTTGGACGGCGTCTCGAGCCAGAGCATCTTCGTCTGGGGAGTGAAGGCCGCCTCGATGGCCTTGAGGTCGGTGGCGTCGACGAAGGAGAACTTCACGCCGAACTTGGCATAGAGCTTGGTGAACATGCGGTAGGCGCCGCCGTAGAGGTCCTGGCAGGTGACGACGTGGTCGCCGGCCTGGAGGAGGCAGAGGATGTTGTTGATGGCGGCCATGCCGCTGGAGGCGGTGTAGCAGAACTTGGCGTCCTCGAGGGAGGCGAGACACTCCTCGAGGGCGGTGCGGCCGGGGTTTCCGGTGCGGGCGTAGACGTAGCCCTTGTTGACGCCGGGCAGCTCCTGGCCGTAGGTCGACGTCTGGTAGATCGGGAAGGTGACCGCGCCGGTCTGCTCGTCGGTGGGCTGTCCGGCGTGGATGGCCCGGGTCGCGAACTCGTAGTCGTCCATGTCAGGCTCCTGCATTGAGATCGGTCCCACCGTCGGGAGGGTCAAGAATACCGATATGGATATACGTTGTCAATCCAGATCAGGGGAAGAGCCGGAGAAGCCGGGCGATGCCGTTGTCGTGGGCCATGACGGCGAGGCCGCCATGGGCGAAGAACCAGGCGAGGCGGACGGCCCAGAAGCCGAGGAGGACGACGATGGCGGCGCCGGCGATGCGGTAGGTGGGGAGCTTCGGCGGTTCGCCGCGGACGCTCTCGACGATCTGGTAGATCCAGAGGAACGTGAAATACGCGAGGAGGAGGGGCCAGAGCGGGTGGTAGTCGAAGGCGTCGCGGAAACGGCCGTGGGTGACGAGGCCGAGCGCACGGGTGATGCCGCAGCCGGGGCAGGGCATGCCCAGCAGCAGGAGCATCGGGCAGAGGATGGGGCCGCCGAACGCGTGGGGAAAATAAAGAAAGCTCGCTGCCAGTAGGGCCGGCAGCGAGCTTCCCCAAAGAATGATTCGCAGGGACCTATTTTTGCCAGATCTCATTCAGCTTCTGCTGGAACATGTACATCCCGACCGGGCTGATGAAGAGGAAGAGGACCAGGTGAAGGACCAGTTCGTCCTTCGCCTCGAGGCCCGCCTTCTTCTGCATGTCCGGGAGGGACTTCAGCATCAGGAACATCGCGTAGAGCACCACCGGGAAGCAGATGCAGCCCGGGAACACGAACATCGGGTTGATGCGCTGCTCGCCCAGATAGTCGTTCACTTCCTTGGTGCGCAGCCACATCCAGTACAGCGGATAGAGTCCGCAGGTGACGAAGCCCAGGATCAGGACCGTCGTCGGGTTTTCCACTTTGCCCTTCACGCCGCCGCCGCTGGGCGCAGGGGCTGCCGGGGCCGCCGGTGCATCTGCCATGATTCTCCTCCCTATCTATTGTCGAACGTTAAGCGGTCTTCGGGGGCGCATTGGAATCGACCGAGCAATGCGGGCACTTCGTCAGCGTCGACAGCCGTGCCTTGTGACAACTGGGGCAGGGGCTCATGTCGCCCTTGGGCCGGATCGCCATATAGACCACGAATCCGATGATGCTCGTGAAGAAGATGAGGATCGGCCAGATCACGGCGTTCGCGTCGCCGCGCGCGGTCGCGTCCTTGAACGCCCAGATCATGACGAAGATCTTCACCGCCAGGTAGACCAGGCCCGTGACGATGATGATGGCGCATCCCGCGCTGCCGGAGATGCAGCCGGCCGTGATGGCCTTGGCGGCCTCCTTCGCCTGCCGCTCCGCTTCCTGGCGCAAGCGCTTTTCCTCGTCCGACATCTGCTGCGGCTGCTGCTCGGGGGCGAAATAGGCGGCGGGATGCTCCTCGACGGCGGGATCGTAGCCGGTGCCGCCCCAGGGGGAGCAGCGCCAGATCCGGCCCGTGGCGCGGACGATGCCGCTCACGGTCCCGTAATATCCGATCGCGTCCTCGGCGTAGTGGGAGCAGGTCGGCGTGTAGCGGCAGTGCACGCCCCCGCTTTCCATCATCTTCGAGCCGGTCGCCTGATAGGCATGGATGAGCGCCAGGCTGGCCTGGGCGGTGGGCTGGGAGCAGGCAGGGAGGAACGACTCGGCGGTCAAATAGACCGTCAGAGCCAAAAGACCACCCAGAACTACTTTCTTCCACCCGCGGCGCATCTCCGTTCCCCGACGTGTGGACACAATGGTACTTCCGGTGCCTTGACGGTGTCAAGAAGGACGCCGGGATTTGATGAGCAGGAGGAGGGCGAGGGGGATGAACAGACCGTCCATGAAGGCGGTCTCCCACTGGCGTCGCTGCAGGTCGAGGGCGATGAAGACGAGCGATCCGGCGCAGGCGAGGAGCACGGCGGCGGGCGCTCCCCGGCGGGGCTTCCAGGTGAGGGCCCCGGCCAGGACGAGGAGGCCCGCATGGGCCAGGATCAGGCGGGCGTCATAGGGACCCTCGGTGTGATGGGCCAGGCCCAGGGCCAGCACGCCAAAGAGGCCGCTCCAGAAGGCGTAGATCCAGCAGAGGGCGCTTAGCGTGCGCCGGAGGATGAGGGCATTCCGCTCCTCGTGCGTGGGGCCGGACATTCCTATAGTATAGGACCGTGTCCACGTTCGTCTACGCCACCGACCTCCACGGCAACCGCGACTCCTACGACCGCCTGTTCGCCCTGGAGGCCCAGGCCGTCGTCCTCGGAGGCGACCTGCTCCCGCACACGAAGGGGACCCTCGAGCAGCGTCTGAAGGCGCAGCGCGTGTTCGTGCGGGATTACCTGGGAGCCCTCTTCGCGTCGCGTCCCTGCTATTGGATCCCGGGGAACGACGACTGGGCCGCGGCGCTGCCGCTGCTGGAGGGGAAGGGCACCGCGATTCACGGCCGCGCCGTGCCGTTCCTCGACGGAACCTGGATTGCCGGCTGTGCCCACGTCCCGGTCACGCCCTTCGGGATGAAGGATCACGACCGCTACGACAGCGAGGGCTGGGCGCCCCGGTCGAATCCGCAGCGCGTCCTGTTCAGCGCCTCCGGGGCTCCTGCGTCCGCGTCGATGGAGGCCGTGCGCGCGAAGGGCACCATCGAGGGGGATCTCGAAAGGCTCGCGGCGCAGTCCGACCCCGCGAAGACGGTGTACGTCACGCATTCGCCGCCCTGGGGGACGGCGCTGGACCGGCTTTACGACGGGACCCCGGTCGGCAGTCGCGCGATCCGGGCGTTTATCGAAAGACGGCAGCCGCCGATGACGCTGCACGGTCACGTCCACGAATCGCCCGGCGTGGACCGCATCGGCGCGACGGTGATCGTGAATCCGGGGGACAGCCTGGGGCGGCTGCGGGCGGTGAGGGTGGACCTGCGGGACTGGTCGGTCAGCCCGCCAGGCTGAAGACCATCTCGGTCGATCCGACGCGCAGCAGGTCGCCGGGCTTCAGGGGCCGGCGGAGCCGGACGCGCTCCCCGTTGACGAAGGTCCCGTTGGCGCTGGCGAGGTCCTCGACGGACGCGATGCCGTCACGGACGAGGATCCAGCAGTGGTAGCGGGAGACGCCGGGATCGCCGAGGGACACCTCGTTGAAGGGATGGCGGCCCATCCTCAGGGTGGCGGCGATTTCGACCACCTTGCCGGCGAGCGGACCGCTGGCGAGTTTCAGAAACGGCGTGGACGCGGCGTCGGACATCTCTTCCCCCTCTCTCTGCGAATGCCCCGGCGGCGGGGCGACTCCGGACAAATTATAACTTATGAATCATAAAATACAAGAACAGTCCCGAAATTTGTTTCGGCGGCGGATCCCCGGAGAGCCGGAGCGCGTGCTTTAATAGAGAGCTCGGGAATCCGGAGTCGACGGATCGGAGTCCGCAGATCCTTCCTCTCCCGGGAGGTGGGGATCGTTTTTCCGGACTGCCGACTGCGGAAGAATTCAATTCTGTAACACCTTTTCGAGGCTGCGATATGAGTGAGGGCGAACGAAAGGGACGGATGATGATGGACGAACAATCGCTGATCCAGAAGGTGCAGGAGGGAAACCTCGAGGCCTTCGGCAGCCTCATGGACGTCCACGTGCGCCGGTTGCGCGCGGTGATCGCGCTCAACGCGCCCGTGCCGCACCTCATCGACGAGATCGCGCACGAGACCTACGTGTTCGCCTACAACCATATCCAGGAGTTCCAGCGCGGGACCTCGTTCTTCGCTTGGCTGAAGTCGATCGCCTGGAACCTGCTCCGCGCCGAGATCCAGCGCTTCAGCCGCGAGCAGGCCAACCAGCTCAAGTACGCCGAGAAGCGCGTCTTCGAGGTCGCCCCGGGCCGCACGATCGAGCATTCCGCCAAGGAGCTCGACGGCCTGGAGAAGTGCCTCGAGCGCGTTCCCCCGCGCCTCAAGCAGCTCATCCAGATGCGCTACCACCTCTCCTTCTCGACCGAGGAGATCGCCGACCGCGTCGACCAGAGCGCGGCCTGGGTCCGGACGACGCTGTGCCGGCTTCGCCGCCAGCTGAAGGATTGCGTCCAGGACAAGATGGCGACGGAGAAGGCATGACGGACAAAGAGCTGATGGACGCCTTCCTGACCGGCGACCTCGACGAGGCCGGCATGGCCCGGCTCGAGGCCGAGCTGAAGGCCAATCCCGACCTGGTCCGAGAACTCTCCGACCAGCAGAACATCGAGCAGGCCCTCAAGGTCCTGCTCGGCGACGACACCGCCGACCAGCAGGTCACAGTCTCCGTGCTTTCCGTGCTGCGGGCCGATCCCATCGACTCCTTCAAGAACGACCTGCTCGCGCACGTCCGGAAGGAAGCGGACCTGAAGCGCCGCGAGGAAGAGGCGGCCAAGGCGCCGGTCGCCCCGCCCCCGGTTCCCGAGGTTGCCGAGGCCTTCCGTCCTCCCGTCGCGCCCGCGCCGGTCCGCACCCCGCGCCGCCGCGTGGTCCCCTGGGCGGTCGCGGGCTCGATCGCCGCGGCCGGGCTCATCGCCCTGGGCATCGCGCTCTACCCGGCCGGAGTCAAGTCGTCGGCCGCGGATGCGCACGCCTTCCTGCTGTCCGTCGGACCCGGAGCCCGCCTGACCCGCGAGGGCCGGGTGCTCCCGATCCGCGTCGATATGGAGCTCGTCTCCGGCGACCGCCTGACCCTCGACGAGCCGGGCGAGACCCGCATCGGATTCGCCGACGATCCCACGCGCCTGAAGATCAAGGGCCCCGCCGTCTTCCATTTCGTGCAGGGCGGCGCCGCCAAGCGCATCGAACTCCTCAAGGGCGACTGCGAGATCGCGGCGCCCCTCCAGGTCGAGCCCTTCACGGCCGTGACGCCGCACTCCGAGCTGCGCTTCCGCGAGGGTGACGTGCGGCTCGTCAGCGCCGCCGACTTCGCACGACTCGAGGTGCGTCGCGGCAAGGCGTCGTTCACGAGCCGGAGGGACCATAAGACGATCGACGTCGCCGCCGACTTCTACGCCGTCGCCGGCAAGGATGTCGAACTCGTGGCCAAGGGCCTGGACCGCACGTTGCCGTCGCCCGACGGCCCCGGAGTGGTGGCCGTCCTCCGCCGCGTGCAGGGCGAGGTCTATGTCTTCAGCCAGTCGCCCGCGGACCGCACGCCGGCGAAGCCCGGCCGCGCGATCCTCGAGGGACAGGCCATCCTCACCGAGAGCCGCAGCTCGGTGGTGCTCGATTATCCCGACCACACCCGTCTCGAGATCGGGAGCGACACCGTCGTCCGCCGCCTGACCGATCAGAAGGACCGGACCCGCAAGCTCGTCACGCTGGAGCGCGGCGCGCTGGTGGCCGACGTCGCCAAGCAGCCCGCCGGCAAGGCCATGCTGCTCCGCACGCCGCAGGCCGAGGTCGCGGTGCTCGGCACGCGCTTCACGCTGGCGGCGGAGACCGAGGCCACGCGCCTCCAGGTCGAGGAGGGCGCCGTCAACTTCACCCGCATGGAGGACCGGAAGACCATCCAGGTCCGCTCCGGCTTCTACGCCGTGGCCGCGCCCGGCAAGCCGCTGGATCCCGCGCCGCTGCCCGGCGGCGTGCGCTACCTCGACATCGACCTGAACGCCGGCGTCACGTCCGGCGACGGGGAATGGGCCGTCGAAGGCCGCACGGTGAAACAGGGCCGCGTGTCGCGCCTTGCCGAGGGCGGCGCCTCCACGCTGCTGTGCCGCGCGGAGAGCGAGGACAAGGACAGCCTGGTGCTCGAGGTGGTGGTCGACGTGGACGCGGCGACGCCCGACACGGCGATCGACCGCGGCTCCTGGGGCTTCGGCCTCGAGGCGATGTTCCGCGACCGCACGGTGGTGCTCCGCTCCGCGCAGGGGCCCGAGGGGACCTCGGTCTTCGAGTTCCCCGGCGTGTCCGCGATCCCCTTCGAGCACGGGCGCGAAGGCACCTACCGACTGAAGCTGTCGATCGAGCGCAAGCGCGGGTCCGACACGGTCCTGCGCGGCAAGATCTGGCAGGGCGACCGCGAGCCGGACGGCTGGATGATCGAAAGCGTCTCCGACCTCGATGGCCCGATGACGCAGGTCGGTCTGCAGACCGCCCGGAGCGCATGCACCTTCTCCTCGTTCAAGGTGAAGGTTCTCAAGGACGAATCCCGCTAACAAAGCACGGAGGACGATTCCATGGCCAATCCCCCCCAGCAGGTCCAGTCTGCCGCGCCGCGCGGCGCCGAGATCCCGAAGCCGGCTCCCGAGGACGTCAAGCGCGCGGAATCGCTCGTCGCGTCCTATAAGAAGATCAAGGGCGAGCTCTCGAAGCTGATCGTCGGCCAGGACGACGTCATCGAGCAGCTTCTGATCGCGGTGCTCGCGAAGGGCCATTGTCTCCTGGAAGGCGTGCCGGGCCTCGCGAAGACCCTGATGGTCCGCGGCCTGTCGCAGGTGATGAGCCTGTCGTTCCGCCGCATCCAGTTCACGCCCGATTTGATGCCCGCCGACATCACGGGCACCGACATCATCCAGGAAGATCCGCAGACGGGCCGCCGCGTCCTCAACTTCCAGAAGGGCCCGATCTTCGCGCAGATGATCCTGGCGGACGAAATCAACCGCACCCCGCCGAAGACGCAGGCCGCACTCCTCGAGGCCATGCAGGAGCACTCGGTCACCGTCGGCGGCAAGACCTATACCCTCGAGGAGCCCTTCTTCGTCCTCGCGACGCAGAACCCGATCGAACAGGAAGGCACGTATCCGCTGCCCGAAGCGCAGAAGGACCGCTTCATGTTCCTCGTCAAGGTCGACTATCCGAAGCGCGAGGAGGAGCGCGAGATCGTGGCGCGTACGACGGGCGCCCATTCCGCGAAGATGGAGGGCGTGATCTCGGGCGCCGAGATCATGGCCTGCCAGGACACCGTCCGCAAGGTGCTCGTGCCCGATCACGTGATGGACTTCGTGCTCGACGTCGTCCGCAAGACGCGGCCGAAGGACCCGGGCGTGCCTGCGTTCGTGAAGGAGTTGATCGGCTGGGGCGCCGGTCCGCGCGCCTGCCAGCAGTGGATCCTGGGCGGCAAGGTCCGCGCGGTCCTGCAGGGGCGCTTCCACGTCACGCTCGACGACGCCGTCGCGCTGGCGGTTCCGGTGCTCCGGCACCGCATCGTGCCGACCTTCAACGCCGAGGCCGAAGGCGTCACGGTGGACGAGATCATCCAGAAGATCCTGGACGCCACGCCGCGGGGCGACGCGAAGAAGATCCTCTAAGGCGGGATCAGGGACAGCGAGGATAGCAGCGCTCAGATGGCACAGCTCTCGGAATTCCTGACCCCGGCCGACCTGCACAAGATCTCGAATCTGCAGATCCTGGCGCGGCTCGTGGTGGAAGGCTTCTGCACGGGCCTGCACCGCTCGCCCCACAAGGGCTTCAGCGTCGAGTTCAAGCAGCACCGCCAGTACGTGCCCGGCGACGAGATCCGGCACCTCGACTGGCGCATTTTCGGCAAGACCGACCGCTTCTATATCCGCGAGTACGAGGAGGAGACGAACCTCCGCGCCACGATGCTGCTCGACGCGAGCGGCTCGATGAACTACGGCAATCCGCAGGGCCGCTCGAAGCTCGTCTACGCGCAGCGCCTCGCGGCCTGCCTCGCGTACCTCATGCTCGGCCAGCAGGACAGCGTCGGCCTCGTCACGTTCGACACGAAAGTCCGCCGCTACATCCCGCCCCGGGCGCAGACGAGCCACCTCAAGGTCCTCGTCAACGAACTCGAGGCGACGAAGTCCGGCGGGGAGACCGAGCTGGCCGACGTCTTCCACGACCTGGTCCCGCGCCTGCACCGCCGCGGCCTGGTCATCATCCTGTCCGACTGCTTCGGCGACGTCACGAAGCTCCTCACCGCGCTCGCCCATATGCGGCACGCGCGGCACGAGATCGTCATCTTCCAGATCTGGGACCGCACGGAGCTGGAGTTCGACTTCCGCCAGTGGACGCGCTTCGACTGCCTGGAGGTCGACGGCAAGAAGTACCTGGTGGATCCGAACCACCTGCGCGCGGCCTACCTCGAGAACCTCGAGAAGTTCCGCGCCGAGCTCAAGCAGGGCTGCCACCGGCACCGCATCGACCTGGTGCCGATGATCACCGATCAGCCTTATGCCGAGGCGCTCGCCCAATATCTCACGTTGAGGATGAGAAGGTAGGCCATGACCTTCCTCAACGCGGCGCTGATCGCGGGCATGGCGGCGGTGGCCATTCCGATCATCATCCACCTCTTCCATCGCAGCAAATTCAAGATCGTGCCCTGGGGCGCGATGCACCTGCTCGAGGCGGTGCTGCGCAAGAACACCAAGCGCCTGAAGCTGGAGCAGCTCATCCTGCTCCTCATCCGCTGCTCGATCCCGGTCGCCCTCGCCCTCTGCATGGCGCGCCCCGTCCTCACCGGGCTCTCGCCGCTGCTCGAGAACAAGAAGATCTCGACGGTCATCATCCTGGACAACAGCTACTCGATGGAAGCCGGCGGACCGGCCAACTCGAACTTCCAGAAAGCCCGCGAGGCGGCCCGCGAGATCGTCGACAACCTCGTCCCGGGCTCCGACGTCGCCATCGTCCAGATGGCCGGCGGCGCCTCGACGCTGCTCGACGACCCGACGTTCGATCTCGACCGCGTCCGCGGCGAGCTGGGCCGGATCCGGTCGGGCTACGGCGCCTCCTCGGTGCCGGAGGCCTTCAAGGTGGCGCGGGCCGTGCAGCCGAGGTTCAATCATCTCAACCGCGAGATCGTCGTCCTGACGGACTTCCAGAAGGTGACCTGGTCGGAGTCGGCCGGCCTCCCCGCCTCCGAGCGGTCGCGGATCGCCGGCCAGCTGGCCGAGGGGAAGACGCCGCCGCGCCTGACCTTCTTCCACGTCGGGACGGAAGTCACCGACAACGTCTCCGTGGAGAAAATCGAGCTCAACCGGCAGATCCTCGGCGTGGGGCAGCAGCTGCGCGTCCGCGCGAGCCTGCAGAATCACGGCGAGGGCCAGTACCAGGACATGCGCGTGGTCTTCAGGGTCGACGGCAAGGAGCGCTCGGTCTCCCAGGCCTCGCTCGGACCGCGCGAGAAGGGGCAGGTCCTCTTCACGCACACCTTCGACACCTCCGGGTCGCACGTCATCGAGGTCGTGGCCGAAGCCGACGCGCTGATCGCGGACAACGCCCTGATGGCGTCCATCCCGGTCTGGGACCGGCTGCCGGTGCTGCTGGTGAGCGGCGATCTCAACCCCGAGCCGCTCATGGGCGAGACCGACTTCGTCGAGATCGCGCTGCATCCCTATGGCGTCGGGAAGGTCGAGCTGGCGGACCTCGTGACGACGCGGACCGTCGACGCCCGCGAAATGGACGCGAAGATGCTGGCGGAGTCGCGCGTGGCGCTGCTGGCAAACGTCTCGCAGCTCAACGAGGCGCAGCTGAAGGCGCTGGAGGGGTTCGTCCGCGAGGGTGGCGGGCTCCTGGTGTTCCCGGGGAACCGGATCAACAGCGCCTGGTACAACACGGCCTTCCTCGCGGGCGGGAAGGGGCTGCTCCCGCTGCCGGTCGCCTCGCTCTCGGGATCCACCAACTCGGGGACCCGGGCGTCGATCGTCTCGCAGCACTATGAGCACCCGGCGCTGGACATGTTCAACGACCCGCGCAACGGCAACCTCGCCGAGGCGGACATCCGGCTCTGGTACAAGATGCGCGAGGAGACCGGCAAGCCGGGCGAGTCGGGGATCACGGTGCTGGCACGCCTCGACACGGGCGATCCCTTCCTGGTCGAGAAGAAGTTCGGCGAGGGCCGCGTGATCGAATGCGCCGTGCCCTGCGACGCCGAGTGGACCAACCTGCCGGCGCGGCCCTTCTACCTCCCGCTCATGCAGCAGCTGGTGACCTACCTCGCGTCCAAGGTGTATCCGCCGCGGAACGTCGACGTCGGCAAGCCGCTGGTGGCCTTCCTCCCGGCGTCCGACGCGGGCAAGAAGGCGATCCTCACCGATCCCGAGGGCAAGGCGCGCGAAGTCGCGATCCAGGTGAAGGGGACGCGCGCCCTGGCGGAGTTCGACGAGACGCGGCGCCCGGGCCTCTACGTCCTCGATGCGCCGAACAACAACCGGATCCACTTCGTGGTCAACGTCGATCGCGAGGAGTCGGACCTCTCGCAGCTGCCGGAGACCGACATCCAGAACGTCTCCAAGGCGATGGGCGCCTCGCTGGTCAAGACCTTCGCCGAGTACCGGGCGCTCGACCAGCAGCGCCGCTTCGGCCAGGAGATCTGGCAGGCCCTGCTGGTCGCCGTCATCGGCCTCATCTTTGTCGAAATGATCCTCGAACAGGTGTTCGTCCGGAGAAAAAGCTAGATGAATCTCCGCTTCATGGGAGACTGGAATCCCTGGGTCGGCGGCGCCGTGGCGCTGGTCCTCGCGGGCCTGGCCTGGTGGCTGTATCGGCGCGAGACGCGCACGAACCTGACGCGCCTGCGCTGGCTGCTGCCGGTGGTCCGCGTGGCGGTCGTCGTCCTGGCGGTGCTGATGCTGACCGGCCCCGTGCTGCATCATCGCAAGGTGGTGGGCGAGCGCGGCCGCGTGCTGGTCTTCGTCGACGCCTCCCAGAGCATGAAGCTCACCGACGAGCCGATGGAGGTGTCGCGGAAGCTGCTGACGGCGCGCCGGCTGGGCTGGCTGCCGCCCGAGGCGCTGGACACTCAGCTCGCGGACTCGGCCGACGCCCTCGCGCGCGCGCGCCGGGCGGCGGGCGGCGAAAACGGCGACCCGGCCCGCTGGCGCGAGTCGGCCCGCGCGTTCGCGCAGGAGGCCGAGGAGGCCTTTCGGCTGCTGTCGGGCGTCAAGGCCGACATCGGCGGCATCGCACTGGAGCGCAAGGGAGTCATCCTCCGCGAATACTGGACGGGCGTGCCGGGGACCACGGTCGCCGAACTGACGCGCCATCCGAACTTTCCGTCGAAGCCCGACGGCGTTTCCAATCCCGAGTCCTTCGAAGCCCCGGTGAACTGGGGCGACAACTACGGCACCCGGATGCGCGGTTTCATCCATCCGAACGCGACGGGGTCGTATACGTTCTGGATCAGCGGCGACGATCAGTGCGAGCTGTGGCTGAGCAGCGACGCGGATCCGTCGCACCGGCAGCTGGTCGCGAAGGTGCCCAACTTCTCGGGCTCGCGGCAGTGGGACGTGACCCCGGAGCAGAAGTCCGCCCCGATCCGGCTGGAGGCGGGGAAGAAGTACTATATAGAAGCGCTCCACAAGGAAGGCAGCGGCGAGGACTCCGTCTCGGTCGGCTGGCAGCTGCCGGACGGCAAGATGGAGCGGCCCATTCCCGGCGCCCGCCTCTCTTCCCCGGCGACCTCGGCGGAGTCGCCGGCGCGGGCCATGGAGACGCTGGTCGGGCGCTTCCGCGAGGAGCTGCTGGCGCCGGCGCAGACGCTGGCCTCGAAGCCGCGCGACGGTGACCCGGGCAAGTCGCTCCTGGCGCTGCAGGGCCTGCTGACGACCGCTTCCAACTGGGAGCGGGAGCTCCGCGACGCCTTTGCGAACTACGCCGCGCGCGTCGCGGCGCCGTCGGACCCCGCCATCGTCGCGGCGGTCCAGAAGTTCGACGCGCTGCCGCGCTGGAAGCGGGTGGAGGCGATGCTGACCAGCGGCGCCAAGACGCTGCTCGAGCGCCTGTCGGAAAAGCACCACGTCGAGCTGCTGGCCCTGAACGGCAAGACGGCCCAGCCGCTCTGGAGCTCGGGGTCGGAGACCTCCGAGGCCACGGTGCAGGCGCCGCGCTCGCTCGCGCTGGACCCGTCCGCCCCGACCACGAACCTCGCCGACGGGCTGCGCAACCGCATCACGGACAAGGAGGCGGAGCGCATCGCGGCGGTGCTCATCTCCGACGGCCAGCACAACGAGGGCGGCTCACCGCTCGCGGCCGCGAAGATGCTGGGCAACCGGCAGATCCCCGTCTATACGGTGTGCGTCGGCTCGACGGCGCTTCCGGACGACCTGGCCATCCTCAACGTCAAGACGCCCCAGTCGGTCTTCTACAAGGACCGCGTCAAAGGCGAGGTCGTGCTCAAGGACGACATGCCGCCCGGCCGCCCCTTCACCGTCAAGATCGAGTGCGGGGGCCAGCTGGTCTGGGAGAAGCGGCTGTCGACCGAGCAGACGCACCTGCGCTCGGTGCCCTTCGACTTCCCCGTCCAGACGCTGATCGAGAAGGTCGCGGCGGGCCGCGAGAAGGGGATCGAGGTCCTGAACCAGCCCCTCACCTTCCACGCCAGCGTGTCGGCGGTGGACGGCGAGAAGGAGAAGAGCAACAACGAAGCCGATTTCAGCATGCACGCCATCATGCAGCGGCGGAAAGTGCTGATCCTCGACGGCCGCCCGCGCTGGGAGGTCCGCTACCTGCGCAACCTCTTCGACCGCGACGACCAGTGGGAGGTGAACGCGCTCATCGCCGACCGCGGCAACGAGGGCTGGACCCGCGGCAAGAATCTCGGGCAGTTCCCGGGAGACAAGGAAACGCTGTTCTCCTACGACCTGATCGTCTTCGGCGAAGTGCCGCGCCAGTTCCTCACGAAGCTGGAGGAGCAGGAGTGGATCCGCGACTTCGTCGCCAAGCGCGGCGGCGGCCTGCTGGTCATCGACGGCCGCCGCGGCCACATCTCGAACTTCGTCGGGACGCCGCTGGAGGCGCTGTTCCCGGTCGACTGGAAGGCGGCCGAGACCGGCCGCCCCACGGGGATGAAGCTGACCGACGCGGGAGCGCGCAAGGCCTGGCTGCAGATCTCGACGGAGGCGGAGAAGAACGCCGAGTCGTGGTCGTCGCTGCAGCCGCCGCACTGGGTGGCTCCCGTCCGCGCGCTGCCGACCTCCGAGGTGCTGGTCGAGGCCCTGATGGGCGAGCGCAAGGTCCCGGCCCTGGTCTACCGGCGCTTCGGCGCGGGGAAGGTCCTCTATTCCGGCTTCGACGAGTCCTGGCGCTGGCGCTATGAGGTCGCCGACCTGTACCACCAGCGCTACTGGAACCAGATGGTCCGCGAGATCATGGAGCCGCCCTTCACGGTGCGCGACAGCCGCGTGTCGCTGAACGTCGGCAAGCTGGTCTACGGACCCGACGAGAGCGTCGACATCCGCGCCCGGCTGCGCGACGCCGACGGCCGCCCGGTCGTCACTACGGGCGCCGAGGCGCTGATCTACAAGGACGGTAAGAAGGTCGCCACCGTGAAGCTGGCCGGCGACGAGAACGCGGCCGGACTCTTCCAGGGCCAGGTTGCGGCCCTGGCGGGCGGCTCCTATGAAGTGCGCGTCCGGGCCGAGGGGACGGCGGAGCCCGACGGCGCGCTCAAGACGGAATTCAAGGTCCAGCCGCGCGAAGCGGGCGAGCTGGCGGTGCTGAACGCCAACGAGGACCTCCTGCGGCAGGTGGCCGCCCAGTCGGGCGGCGAGTTCTTCCGCGAAGAGGAGGCCCGCGAGCTCGCGAGCCGCCTGGAACCGTTGAGCCGGGAGCGCGTCTTCGAAAGCGACACCGCCCTCTGGCAGAGCTGGTGGTGGTTCGCCCCGATGGTGGCGCTGCTGACCGTCGAGTGGATCCTGCGCAAGTACACCGGCATGCTCTAGCGGCTGCCGGAAAACGAAACAGCGTAACATCCTGGCGGGGAAGGGTTATCACGGAAGAGACCCGGTCAGGCAACTAGACAGGAGAAGGCCGATGAGAGGAACCCTGGATCCCCTCACCCAAAGCAAGATCGCGGCGTTCGCGCGCCGCCGGCGGCGCTTCATCCTGATCCGCGGGATCTGCGCGGTCGTGACGATCCTGCTCGCCACGATGACGCTCCTCGCGATCGTCGACCGCTTCTTCTACATGCCCGACGAGGCGCGCTACGCGTTCTCGGGCCTGGCCTACGTGGCGGCCTTCATCGGCGCGTGGTTTACGTGCGCGCGCCTGGTCTGGCGCTCCCTCGACCCGCGCGAGCTGGCCCGGCTGATCGAAGCCGTCCGGCCCGACCTGCGCGAGGATCTGATCTCGGCCGTCGAGCTCGGCGATCCGCACGGGCAGCAGCAGTGGGAGTCGGAGGAGTTCCGCGAGATCCTCCAGGGCAACGTCGCCCGGCGCATGCAGAGCGTCAGCGTCTCCGAGCTCCTCTCGTTCCACAAGATCTCCGCGTGGGTCTGGGTCTCGACGGGCGTCATCGCCGCCGTCGTCTCCCTGCTCTGCGTTCCCGGACTGAGCTACGACCGGCTGCTGCTGCGGGCGCTCGATCCGTTCGCGAACATCGAACGCGTCTCGCGCGTGAAGGTCCGGATCCTCCTGCCGAATCCCGCGGAGACGTCCGTGCCCCAGGGCGACATCGTGACGGTCCGCGTCGAGACCGAAGGTCCCGAGACCAAGCACGTCTACCTCGAGTCCTTCCCGAACGGGAAGAAGACCGAGCGCGTCGAGATGGCCCTCGTGAACGGCCGCCAGTTCGAGAGCAGCCTCGCCGTCGGTCGCGACCCGATGCAGTACCGCATCCGCGCGGGCGACGCGATGACCCGCAAGTACACGCTGACGACCGTCCCGCGCCCCGAGGCGATCTCGTTCCGGAAGAACTACGTCTACCCCGAGTACGCCCATAGGCCCAACCGCGTGGCCGAGGAGGAGACGGGCGACCTGGTGGAGCTGGAAGGCTCCGTCGCCGAGCTCTTCATCAAGGTCAACCAGGATGTGAAGACCGCCACGCTCAAGCTCGAGTCCGGCGGGAAGCCGTCGGAGATCGCGCTCAAGGAGACGGAGACGCCCCGGGTGCTGCGCGCGCAGGTGCCGCTGACGGCGTCGGGCACCTACCGCGTCCACCTGGTGTCCCAAGCGACCGGCTTCACCAACAAGTTCAGCCCGCAGTACGAGATCCGCTGCGTCGCGGACCTCGTCCCGCGCATCGTGCTCGAGGAGCCCACGACGGATCTCCTGGTGCCGCCCGACGAGGTCGTCGCGGTGAAGGGCAGCGCGAAGGACGACATCGGCCTGGCGAAGGTCCTGCAGGCCGTCAAGGTGAACGCCGGCGACTGGAAGGAGACCGCCTTCCCCGACGTGACCGGCACGGACTACAAGATCGGGAAGATGTGGGACGTCTATGACCTGCGCGTCCAGCCGGGCGACCAGGTCGCGCTCAAGCTGGTCGCCGTCGACCTCAAGGGCAACCGGGCGGAGTCGGCGCCGGTGCACCTGACGATCAGCGCGCGTGGCTTCGATCCGCAGCGCCTCGTGCCGCTGGCGGCGAAGGAAGGGTTCTACTCGGAGCTGATCGCGTTCCGGGACGCGGTGCGGGCGCTGGACAAGCGCGTCGCCGAGGCGGCCGGCCTGGCCGCCGCCGCGGAGGAGCTGCAGCGCAAGCAGGCCGTCGTCGCCGCGATCGGCGAGGTCGAAAAGGTGCTGATGGTCGCGGACGGCGTCGAGACCCGGGCGAAGGACGCGTTGCGCGTGTCCCGCACGGGCCGCGAGGGCGGCGACCTGATCCTGGCCGCGCGGCTCGTCAAGCGGCTCAAGGAGGACACGGTCCAGGCCGCGCGGGCGGAGCTGGAGAAGGGCTCGCTTCCCGCCGCGCGGGAGCTGGCGGCGAAGGCGCTCGACCGCGCGAACGCGCTGGAGGAGGCCTATAAGGACCTGCTCGCCTGCGAAGAGGCGATCGCGTCCCTCAACGACGTCAAGGACCTGGCGCGGGACCAACAGGCGATCCACCGGCAGCTGGCCGGCGCGCTGACGATCAAGGACCCCAAGGCCTACGAGCGCCTGGCCCGACGCCAGGGCGTGGCCGCGGCGCAGATCGAGACCGTCGAAGGCGTGCTCCAGGTGCTGGCCACGCGGTCCCCGGCGGGCCTCAACGAACGGGTCGCCCAGCTCAAGAAGTCGCTGGCCCAGGCGCGGACGAATCTCAAGGACGCGCTCGGGAAGTCGATGGACGAGAAGTTGAACGGCCCCTCCCAGGCGATGAACGGCCAGGTGCAGGCGGCGCTCAACACCCTCCACGGCGTGGAGCAGGATCTCGCCCGCCGCGCCGAGCAGGCGCGCGGCACGCTCGACAAGAAATCCGAGCCGTCGTTCGCGGACATCCAGGAGACGTCGCGCGGCATCAAGGGAGTCGCCGACCTCCAGGCGAAGGACGACAAGTCCGAGGCCGCCCGCCTGAAGGAGAAAGAGCAGTCCGAACGCGCGACGGCGCGTTGGAAGGCCGCCCGCGCCCAGCTCGAGGCCCGCGCGGGCATCGAGGAAGTGCGCAAGGACTCCGATCCGTTCTTCGTGGCCGACAGCTCGCTCGGCGGACGCGCGATGCAGTCGGTCCTGGACGACCACCTCGCCACGCCGAAGGCGGCGAAGACGCTGGAGACGCTGGCGGTCGTGGAGAAGGCGTACCGCACCCTCGAGACCGGCCACGCCCTCGCGGAGCTCTCGACGAGCCTGCGGGAGCTGTCGGAGGGCGAGCGCTGGACGGCGTCGTCCGGCAACCGCACCACGCGGCATCCGAAGGACTGGCAGTGGATGGACGTGCGGATGGGCGCGCTGCCCGACGAGCTGAAGGCGGCCGGCCTCGCGGCGGAGCAGGCGACGGCGCTGTCGCGCAACTGGCGCGGGCCCGCGGGCGACGCGGTGCGCCGCGAGATGGCCGAGCGCCATCATCCGAACCGCAACCCCCAGGCGGTGGCGCAGAACCTGGAGCGCCTGAGCGCGGATCTGGGCCGGGCGCTGTCCGAGTTCCAGCCGCTGATGGACGAGGCGCGGAAGGCGCTGCAGAAGCTGGTGCCCTCGCTGGCCGAGCGGCTCGAGAAGCTGTCCGAGGCGGCGAAGGAGATCCAGAAGAACACGGCGGCGCAGGCCGACAAGGCGCCGCAGACGGAGGCCGCGCAGACGAAGACCGAGGCGGCCAAGCTCCTGGAGAACCAGCAGGCCATCGACAAGCAGATCGAGGAAGTCGTGGCGGAACTGCGCCGCGACGCGAACACGCAGGACCTCTTCACCGAGAAGGGCCGCGAGCGGGCGCGCGACGCGGACGACGCGGTCGCGATGCTTCGGCAGTCGCCGCCCAAGGCGGAGGACCTGCTGAACCAGGCGGCGGCGACGCCCCAGCCCAAGGCCCAGGAGCACGCCCTCGACCAGGCCGCGGAGCAGCAGGGCAAGCTGAAGGACGCGCTGCACACGCTGGCGGAGCACTACAAGAACCTGGCGAACGCCAAGCCCGAGGAGACGCGCCCCGAGCTCCGGAAGGCGGAGGAGGCCCTCGGCCTCAAGCAGCAGCTCGACCAGCAGTACGCGCAGATGGAGCGCCTGGCCGAACTGGCCCAGCAGTCGCCCGAGTCGCTCAAGGCCGCCCTCGAGAACCAGCTGAAGGAAAACGAGGCGATGCAGCGCGAGCTGAACCGCCTCACGCAGAACGCGCTGGATCGCGCCGAGCAGGCACTCAACCAGGCGGCGCAGCAGGAGCAGCAGGCCGCGCAGCAGCAGGCGGCGAAGACGGACCAGGAGAAGGGCCTCGCCGACAAGGCCAAGGCGCTCGCCGAGGAGGCCCGGCGCATGGCGCGCGAAGACGTCGCCAAGGTCAGCCAGGAGGCCGCGCAGGCCAACGCCCCGAAGGCGCAGCAGCAGGCCGAGGAGGCGAAGAAGGACCTCAACCAGGGCGCCGCGGACATCCCCCAGAACTTCGACAATGCGCAGCAGGCCGCGCAGGACCTGAACAAAGCGGCCCAGGACTTCAACAAGGCGGCGCAGGACCTGAGGAACGCGCAGAAGGAAGCGCAGGCGCAGGCGGCGAAGGCGCAGACCGACGCCAACAAGGAGAACGCGCAGGCCCAGGCGGCACAGCAGAAAGCGAAGGCCGAGATGGCCGAGGCGCAGCAGGCGCAGGCCCAGGCCGACCAGGCGCAGCAGCAGGCCGCGCAGGCGCAGCAGGCCGCCCAGGAGGCGCAGCGCCAGGCCCAGCAGGCCCCGCAGGACCCGGGCGCGCAGCAGAAGGCCCAGCAGGCCCAGAAGCAGGCGCAGGCGGCCCAGCAGAAGGCCGAGCAGGCCGCGCAGAAGGCGGGTGCCGAGAAGGCTGAAGCCCAGGCGGCGGCGCAGAAGGCGCAGGCGGAGGCCGGCGAGGCCCAGCAGGCCCAGAAGGCGCAGGCCGCGGCCCAGCAGGCCGCGCAGGATGCCGGCAAGGAAGCCGGCGACGCCCAGGACCTGGCGAAGCAGGCGCAGGCGCTGGCGCAGCAGTTCCAGCAGGCCGCGCAGGCCAATGCGCAGCAGGCTCAGGCCCAGCAGGCCCAGGTCGCCCAGGAGCTCCAGGGCGCGCAGGCGGACATCCAGCAGGCCGCGCGCAACGAGCAGTCGCTCGGCGAAGCCATGCAGGCGCAGCAGCTGGGCCAGGTCGCCCAGGGCGTCCAGGACGCCAACCAGAACCAGGTCGCGCAGGCCGCGAAGGCCGCGCAGCAGGGGAACGCGCCGGAGGCCGCGAAGGCCGACCAGGCCGCGCAGGCCGCGATCGAAGCCCAGGCCAAGGCGCTGGCGGATGCCCGCGGCCAGCAGGGTCAGCAACCCGAAAGCCCGGCTGCCGGCGCGGAGGGCAGTCCGCTCGCCGACGCGGCCGCGGAGTTCCTCGCCCAGGCGCTGAATGCGCTCAACGGCCAGGGCAAACCCGAGCAGGGTCAGGGCCAGGGCAAGCCGGAACAGGGCCAGGGTCAGGGTCAGCCCGAGCAGGGCCAGGGCGACGCCGCCCAGGCGATGGCCGCCGCCGCGCAGGCGCAGGCGGCCGCGATGCGCCAGGGCCGCACCCCGGGCCAGGGCCAGATGCCCGGCCAGAACCCGATGTCCAACACGCCCGGCCAGGGCAAGGGCGCCTCGGTCCAGGCCGGCCCGCAGGGCGAAGCCGCCCTGTCCAACGCGCTCCTCAAGCCCGGCGACTGGGGCAAGCTCCCGCCGCGCCTCGCGCGCGACCTGATGCAGGCCCAGCGCGAGCCGATCGGCGGCGAGTACCGCCATATGGTCGAGACCTATTTCCAGGTCGTCGCGGAAAAGGCGAGGGAGAAGAAGTAGTCCGATGAAGACCATCCTCGGGGCCGTCCTCTTCGCGGCCCTCCTGGCCCTGCCGCGCACGGCCGCGTCCGACGACGCGCCCCCGGCCGGCCAGGAGAAGCCCGCCGGCGACAAGGTCGACGCCGCCATCGGCCGCGCGATCGACTTCCTGGTTTCGCTCCAGGACAAGGACGGCGCGATCCACGAGCTCAACGTCAACCACAACCTGACCGCGATGACGTCGATGGCGATCATGGCGATGGCCGCCGTCGGCCACCAGCCGGCGGACGACACGAAGCAGGGCATCGCGATGAAGAAGGCGCTGTCCTACGTGCTGCGCCCGGACCGGCAGGACATCAAGGGCTACCTCGGCGCGCGCGACGGCTCGCGCATGTACGGTCACGGCATCACGACGCTGATGCTGTCCGAGATGCTCGGGATGGGCGTCGACGCGCAGATGGACCAGGTCATCCGCGACCGCTGCCGCCTGGCGGTGGAGATGATCAAGAACTCCCAGATGATGAACAAGGACGCCCGCAACAAGGGCGGGTGGCGCTACGGTCCGGATTCCACCGACTCCGACCTGTCCGTCACGGTCTGGCAGGTGATGGCGCTGCGCAGCGCCCGCAACGCCGGGCTGGACGTCCCCAAGGAGTTGATCGACAACGCGGTCGAGTACATCAAGCGCTGCTACCAGTCGAAGCGCGGCGCCGACGGCAAGCCCGAGAACCTGAAGAGCGCCTGCGGGTACGAGCCGGGCCGGCAGCCCGAGTACGCGATGGCGGCGGCGGGCCTGCTCTCGCTGCAGGTCTGCGGCGCCTACGATTCCCCCGAAGTGAAGGGCTCGGCCGACTGGCTGAAGGACAAGAAGGTCGAGTACGGCGGCGAGTGGTACTTCTACGGCACGTACTACTTCGCCCAGGGCATGTTCCAGCGCGGCGGCGAGTACGCCACCTACGCGCGCAAGCTGGTCGAGGACACCCTGCTCAACAAGCAGGGCCCCGACGGCTCGTGGCAGGGCCAGAGCGGCCAGGAGCGCGGCTCCGGCAAGGTCTACGCGACGAGCCTCGCGGTCCTGAGCCTGGCGGTGAAGTTCCACTTCCTGCCGATCTACCAGCGCTAAGCCGCCGCACAACCCGTCCCTGCGATCAACTCCTGAAGCGATCGGTTCCCCGTCGGCGTCTATAAGGACGGGGGTGTCATGAGCGTGATCCTCGCGGCGCTGCTGCTGTTGCAGGATGCGGACCCCGACCAATTGGTCCGCCGGCTCGGCTCCGACGATATCGGGGAGCGCGATCGGGCGACCGCGGCGCTCCAATCGCTCGGCGCCAAAGCCATCCCCGCCCTGCTGCGGGCGTCCTCCTCCGAGGATCCCGAAATCAAAGGGCGCGCCAGGGGACTCCTGCAGCCGATCCGGGACCGGGAAGCCCGGGATTTCCTGGTGGATCTCGAACGACGGATCCAGGCTACTCCCGGCTTCAGGATCGGGATGACGGTCCGGCTGGAGGGTCCTGGCGACAAAGACGTCGTGACGGGGAAGGGGGAACTGCTCGGAAAAACCGGTCGGAAGGTCTTCACCTCGCTGCAAAGAACAACTTCGAAAGTGCAGGGCGAGAGGATCCTCGTCTCGAACGGAGAGGATCTGGCGACCCGGCGGGAGATGGTGTCGTGGAATCTGAGGTCGGCGCCGTCCGGCCTGGACAGAAAGCTCGTCAGCGCCTTCGTCCGTTCGGGCCTGTCCTACTGGTGGTTCCGCTCCGACGGGTTCATGACCCGGGACCCGGGCGCGGTCTACGATCTGGTCGACGTCAAGGCCCAGGATCCGGATGGAGAATCCGCCGTCCTCACGTATCGGATGTCCGATCGGGAAACCGTCAACACCCTCGACGTCCGCCTGTGGTACGACCCGAAAACGGGACGGCCGCTCCGCCGTTCCTTCAGGGGCGTGCTGTTCCCGATGCGGGAGTTGGACGAGGAGCGCAGCAGACCCTGGACCTGGACCGAACAGTACGAGGAATTCGATCTGAACGCCCTGATCTCCGACGAGCAGTTCCGGCTGCCGGAGGCCGGGAAATAGGAGGCGACATGCGTCATCAGGAAACAAGCGTGGAGCAGGAGGGGCCGCAGAGGACGCTGCTCCTGATTCTCGTGCCGATGCTGCTCACGTTTGCGATCCAGCGGACGATCCTTCACCACAGCAGTCCCGAGACCCATGTCTTCGTCGGGGGCTACCTCGTCCATCACCTGTTCTCGGGCGCGCTGTTGCTGATCCCATCGGCGTTCATGATCGCCTTCGGAAGCCGGTACCGCCCGGTGCGGACGCTGTCGCGGGTGCTGCTCGGCGTGGGAACCGCCATGGTGCTGGATGAGATCGTCTTCCTGGTCTGCACCGACGGCAGCGGGGAGGCCTACCGGAACCGGGTGTCGTTCTGGGGGGCGTTCCTCCTGATCGGACTGGCGAGCGCGACGCTGTGGAGCATCTATCGGGCCGCGCGGAAGTGGTCTACTTCCTGAACTCGACGCCGTCCGGCCAGTCCGCGCCCTGCTCGATCCACTTGCGCACGCGCTCGATCTGCTCCTTGGAAGGGCGCGCCTTCTCCTTGGGCGGCGGCATGAGGACGTTCTCGTCGGGATCCATCAGCGACGTGTAGAACTTGCTGAGCGTCGGCTTGCCTGGATTGATCGCCTTGCCGCTCTCGCCGCCCTCCATCGCCGTCGCCTTCGTGTTGAGCTTGAACTTGCCCTTCACCTTCTCGCCGCCGTGGCACTTGAAGCACATGTTCTTGATGATCGGGGCGATCTCTTTGACGAAATCGACCTTGTCGGAAACCGGGGTCTCGACGGGTTTTCCGTCGGGTTTGTCCTGGGGCTTCTGGAGCGGCTGCTTCTCCGAGAAAAACCTGAGGAGATGGCCCTCTCCGAAGACGAGCTCACCGCCCATATAGCCGGTGGCGAGGACCAGGGCGGAACCGACGATCAAGGAGATGCGGAGCCCGCCGAGGGCGGTCGACGAGGTCTTCGACTTGTACGCGCAGGCCGCCGCGGCGAGGGCGAAGACCGTCGACGCCACTCCGAGCCACTTGTGGAGATCGATGAGGTTTCCCTCGGCGCCTTCGTAGTCGGCCCACATGAAGCCGAAGAAGGCGGCGGGGACGGCGGCGGCCGCCGCCAGGTAGGCGAGGGCGGCGGAGCCGGGCGCGGGCTCCCTCTTCTTCCGGAACACCTGCAGGATCTCGAGCAGGGCCCCGATCGCGAGCAGCGCGATGGGGAAGTGGACGATGCCGGGGTGCAGCGCGCCGAGGAAGCCTTTGACCGGCGACTTGTCGTGAACGGCGAGCAGCAGGTGCATCATCGAGCTTGTCCTGATTTTACCTTATTGCCGCGATTCCGGTGGGCTAGGGTGCGCCCGGCGCGGCGACGGCGGAATAGTCCTTGTCGGAGGACACGTACGAGAACAGGAAGGCGTACTTCTTGTCGAGCGCGGCCGCGGCGGCGTGGTCCTCCTTCTTGTCCGAGACGAAGAGCGCGAGCGTGGCGGCGTCGTTCCGGGAGAACGCCTCCTTCAGCTCCTCGATCGCCTTGTCGTCGGGTTTCTTGAGGTCCAGGTCGTCGACGAGGATCGCGTTGGCCGAGGCGGACGCGGTCTTCGCGCCGCCGCGGGACACGATGAGAGCGCGGGGGAACTTCTTGCGGAGCTCCGCGGCCTGGTCGGGCTCGCACACGAAGCCGGCGAAGCCCTTGTCCATGGCGGCTTTCGGCTCGCCGCTCATGGCGATCGGCCGGAACAGATTGGCCAGTTCTTCCTTGGCGTAGTTTTCCGGATGCAGCAGGACGAGGTCGTACTTGCGGAGGGTCGCGATCTCGCCCTTGCCGCCGTAGACGGCGAAGCAGTGCACCTCGGGCGGGAGGCCGCCGAGGGATTCCTCGGGCGGGACGGGGAAGCGGCCGCCGACGCTGCGGTACCACTTGTTCCACTCGTCGGGGGTGGTCAGGCGCTGCCCCGTGATGCGGCGCAGGGCCCAGAGCGTGTCGGTGGCGAGCGGCTTGCGGACGTTGGTGGCGCCGACGCCTTCGGGCGCGTTGGCGGCATAATGCAGCTTGAGCAGGCCGTCCATGCACTGCGGGTCGCGGATCTTGGCGAGGGCGCGGACCGCCTCGCCCATCAGGGGGATGTTGGCGCTGATCAGCATGCCGGTGAGGCGCGCCGTGGCGGACCGGTCGCGGAGGGTGCCGATCGCCCGGACGCCGGCCTCGGCGACCTTCTGCTCCTCCTTCTTGCTGGGGACCTCGCTCTGGAGAAGGTTGCCGAGGGTGTTGACGTAGGCGAGCAGGACGGCGCCGGCCTTGACGTCGCCGATGCGGCCGACCGCGTCGGCGGCGGCGATGCGGACCGGCTCGGGGTAGGGGCTGCCCACCACGCTGGCGAGTTTCATCGCGGCCTTGAGGGAGCGGGTGGCCGCGAGCGTGTCGATGGACTTGATGCGCTCGGCGTCGGACTTCGCCGACTTCATGGTGTCGGCGAACTCCTTGAGCCGCGCGTCGGTGTCGTCCTTCTCCTGCGCGAGCGCGAGAACGAGGGCGAGGAGGGCGATTCTCATCGGGTCAATATACTATACGTTGATACTGCTTGATTTTATTTAATCCCGCCACTAAGCTCCGGGTCCTTTCCATCGGCCCCCCTCGTCTAGAGGCCTAGGACACGGCCCTCTCAAGGCCGGGACATGGGTTCGAATCCCATGGGGGGCGCCATGGTCCTTCCGGAAGTTTTTTTCGCGCGCGGCGGCTTTTTCGCTGGGATTCGTCCGCGTCGAAGGCAGAATGGAAACACTTGGGAGGCTGTGATCCGCAGAGAACCCGCATGACACCGTCGATCGCGCAGAACATCGCCAAATACGAAGCGCTCCTCCGCGAGCGCCGCCGCACGCTGCTCCAGGACATCGAAGGGCTCGACGAGGAGCGCGCGTCCACCGGCGGCGACCTCGCCGGCGTCCCGCTGCACCTCGCCGACATGGGCACCGACAGCTCCGAGCACGACGTGAACGCGACCGTCGCGGGATCGGCGAACGAGGAGATCCGGGAGATCGACGAGGCGCTGGCGCGCATCCAGGACGGAACCTACGGCCTCTGCGAGTACTGCGAGAAGCCGATCCCCGAGGGCCGTCTGGAGGCGATCCCGTACGCCCGCCTCTGCATCCCCTGCAAGACGGAGGAAGAGGCCGCGGAGAAGACCGGGTAGCCGGCCGGCATTCCGCGGGACCTTGAAGGCCCGTCCCGCTTCAGGACCCGATTTTCCCGCCTGTTTCCAAAGCGCCCGTCGGGGCTGTGTCGTATAACAGAGGTACTTCCGGATCGGAGGAGACGCTTCCATGCTCAAGAGCTTCATGGCCGTGGCCGTCGTCGCGCTGCTCAACGTCCCGCCCGCCGCCGACGAGCTCGTCTGCGGCAAGGTCGCCAAGCTTCCCACGATCGACGGCAAGGCCGACGACGAGGCATGGAAGGCCGCCAAGCCGGTCGTCGTCAAGATCGACCAGCCCGACGAAGAGACGCCCAAGAAGACGATCTCGATCAAGGCGGTCCACGACGGCACTTCGATCTGCATCCTCCTGGAATGGGCGGACCCCGACAAGAACGACGAGCATTCGCCGCTGATCTGGAAGGACACGGCGTACGAGGCGCAGGACGACAAGGTCGAGGATGCCTGCGTCCTGGGTTTCGAGCTGGAAGGCAAGTTCGACAGCGACATGAAGGCGGGCATCGAGTCGAAATGGGACGTCTGGGAGTGGGGTGCGGCGCGCACGAACCCCACGGGCTACGCGCTGGACCGGACGCACGTCTATTCGAAGACGGCGCCCACGCCGCCGCTCAAGGCGCGCCGCCTGACGACCCGCGACCAGGGCCAGATCTACTTCTCGCATCCGATCGACGAGGGCACGCCCTGCTACACGAAGATCGAGATTCCCGAGAAGAAGGTGAAGGATGTCCTGCCCCAGTATCCCACCCAGAAGCCCACGGGCTCGGCGGCCGACGTCGAGGCGAAGGGCGAGTGGGCGAACGGAAAGTGGACGGTCGAGTTCAAGCGCAAGCTCAACACGGGCCACAAGGACGACACGACGTTCGTCGCGGGCCAGAGCCTGAGCTTCGCGGTGGCGACCTACGACAAGAGCGAGAAGGGCGACCACGACGTCTCGAAGCCGATCCTGCTGAAGATCCAGTAAGGGGCGGGGTAGTGTCGACGATCCTGCGCCGCAGAAGCGTCGACGGTCGGAGGGTTCCGGGTGATCATCCTCCTGTTGGTTCTGGGGCTGATGGGGGGCGTGAAGGGTGAGGATACCTACACCCTCACGCTCGCTTTCCAGCGAATGCACTGCGACGAGTGCAAGCGGGAGGCCGAGGCGGCGGTCAAGCGTCTGCCCGGCTTCGTCGCGGTCACGTTCGCCGAGACCGCCGCGGTCGTCCTCATCGCCGACAAATCCCCGGTCCCTGCCGTGGGCGGCCTGCCCAAGGACATGGGCTACCGCGGCTGCCATCTCACGATTCTGGGGACGGTGAGCTGCACGGGCGACAAAGCGACGCTCGTGGCGAAGGGCAGCGGCTGCACACTCTCCGTCACCGGCGACAAACTGGCCGAGCTGAAGAAGAAGCTCGGCGGCAAGAACCGCTTCCAGGTCAACGGGACGCTGACCGGCAAGACGCTCTCGCTCGAGTCCTTCCAGCCCGCGGAATGGAAGGACTGAGAGGCGGCGCTGCTTTCCTTCCGGGAACTTGAACAACTCGTCCGGAAGTTCCGGCTTCAGGATCCGCTCCTCGTACGATTCCGTGAACGACCCCAAGGTCTTGGATTCCCGGGTCCGTCGGACTGGAAGCCCCGTCTTGGGATCGAGCCAGAGCCGCGCATCGAAAGACCCCCCGGGGTAGGCGATCCTCCGCTGCTCGCCGTCGTTTGCGACGGGAGAAAACCCGGAGACCTCCGGAATCGGGATCCGGGCCAGCCCGTTTCCAGGCACCAGGCTGGAGGCGTCAAGGACCAGGCGGTCGAGGTGACGCCTTCAGTGGCGCTCGTAGTTCCCAGGAACCAGGGCAATCGAGGCGTCCATCCGAAGCCCCTACACCGCAGAGGGCCCTGGTTCCCCGGGAATTCGAAAGCGGCCTTACACCTGCGCCGGCTTCGCCTCCATCATCTTGGCCATCTCCCTCTGCGACCGCTTCATCATCTCCTTGGGGGAGACATCCTCGATGTGCGTCGCGAGGCTCCAGACGTGGCCGAAGGGGTCCTTGATGGCGGACGTGCGGTCGCCGTAGAACTTGTCCGCCGGGGGGAAGACCGCCGTCGCGCCGGACTCGAGGGCCTTCGCGTGGGCGGCGTCCACGTCCTTCACGTAGAGCATGAGGGTCGACGTCGTCGCGTTCAGCGTCGCAGGCGAGCTGACGCCGCTGCCGGGGAATTCGTCGGCCAGCATCAGCAGGCCACCGTCGATCATCAGCTCGGCGTGTCCGATGGAGCCGCCGGGTCCGTTGATCCGCATCCGTTCCTTGGCGCCGAAGGCGCGCTTGTAGAAGTCGATCGCCTCGGACGCGCCCTTGATGCTCAGGTGAATCCCCAGCACGGGATAACCCTTGGGGATCGGCGACACTTTCTTTTTCTTCGCGGCTTTTTTCACGGTCTTTTCCTCCCTTTGCAGATTTTGGAATCCGAAAAATGACGGACGTTCGGCGGAATTACCTCCGGCGGAAGCGGCCCGTGCGCCGCAGCAGCCGGCCGCGGCGGAGCTTCGGAAGGGCGGAGGACTTGGCCTCCTCCTCCTGCACGTAGCCTTCGGGCGCGCCGCCCTGGGCGATGGCCTCGAGGTCGCGGACGAGCTCGGTCGGCGTCTGATACCGGTCCTCGCGGGCCTTCTGCATCATCTTCACGATGACCCAGTCGACGGCCCCGCTCACTAATGGATTCTTGACGCGGGGCGGCGTGACGGGCTCGGTGAGATGTTTCGAGATCACGTCGGCGGCGCTCTGCCCGACGAAGGGCACCTCGCCGGCGACCATATGGTAGAAGCTCGATCCCAGCGAGTAGATGTCGGCGCGCGTGTCGACGTTCTGCTCGCCGCGCGCTTGCTCGGGGGCGATGTAGTAGGGCGTCCCCATCGAGGCGCCCGGCCGCGTGCCCGACGCGTCGCTGTCTTCCTTGGTCGGCAGCTTCGCGAGGCCCAGGTCGCAGAGTTTCGCGACGCCCTCGCGGGTCAGCATGATGTTGTCGGGCTTGATGTCGCGGTGGATGATGCCGTGGTTGAAGGCGTGCTGCAGGGCGCGGGAGATCTGCGTCACGATGTTGAGCGCGCGCTTCTCGTCGAGGGCGCCGCCGCGCTTCAGGAGCTCGCCGACCGTGGGGCCGTCGATGTACTCCATCGCGAAGTAGTGCACGCCGTTGGAGTCGCCGACGTCGATGCCCTGGATGATGTTCGGGTGGTTGAGGCGGGCGACGGCGCGGGCCTCGCGCAGGAACCGCTCCCGGAACTTGTCGTTCTGCGAGTACTTCGGCGCCAGGCACTTGATGGCGACGATGCGGTCCATCGAGATCTGGAGGGCCTTGTAGATGGAGCCCATCGCGCCCTGGCCGATCTTGGTCAGGATCTTGTAGCCGTGGATCGAGGTGTGGCCGCCCTTCATGCCCTGGTACTTGAAGATCTCCTTCACCTGGCCTTCGGTGACGTAGCCCTTCGCGAGCATGATCTCGCCGAGCTTCTTGGGGGCGACGCCGAGCTCCTTCATCTTCTCCTGAAGACGGAGGCATTCGTCGACCTTCTCCAGGGTGGTGAACCCCAGCTTGATGGCGATCGCTCCGAAGTGGAGATTCTCGTGCGGTTCAGGCATACCAGGGGCTCAACCCTCGGATTATTTTAAGTGAGGACGGAGGGAACGCAAGGTTAATTGCGGAAAATGGGCGATCGCGATCCCGAGAGCCCTTCGCCCGTTCATCAAATTCCCGAACCCTGCTTACAAACTCGGCAGCTGCTGGCTGCAAATCCGACACGCCTTAGTGCTGATGGAGGTGCATCCCGGGCCGGTCCGATGCCGACGTCACCTGAACGCGCATCGAGAATCCGGACCCGACCTGGATCTCCGTCTCGCCCAGACCCTTCGCGGTGAACTCGAGGATGCGCCGGTGCTGGACCTCGTCGACCCCGTCCTTCCCGAGGCTGAGGACGTCGGGAGAGAACACGGCCTTGTCCCTGTTCGTCTCCGGCAGGGAGAGATAGAAGGTGGTTTCCAGGTCGGCGGCGACGGTTTTCCGGTGGTCGGCATCGCTGTACCGGGCGCTGCCGGCGCCGGCGCAGCCGGCCAGGAGAAGAAGGATGCCTGCGTTTTTCATGCCGGCTCCCAAGCAATTCCCGGGCCAGCGGGATATTGCAGCTGGTGGGGTCTGCGGATAGAATCCCCGCTCCAATGAAATACGATCCGAAGGCCCTCGAGGCCAAATGGCAGGAGCGCTGGTCGCAGGCGCAGCTCTATCACACCCCCGACTCGCCCCGGAAAAAATACTACGTTCTTGAGATGTTCGCCTATCCGTCGGGCGACATCCATATGGGGCACTTCCGGAACTACGGGATCGGCGACGCGGTCGCGCGCTACCGGATGATGAAGGGCGAGGACGTCCTGCACCCCTTCGGCTGGGACGCCTTCGGGCTGCCCGCCGAGAACGCCGCCATCAAGAACAAGCTGCAGCCGCTCGACTGGACCCTGAAGAACGTCGAGACCGGCAAGAAGACGCTGCAGCGCATGGGCATCTCGTACGACTGGGACCGCGAGGTGCGCACCTTCGACCCCGACTATTACAAGTGGACCCAGTGGCTCTTCCTGCTGCTCTTCAAGAACGGCTGGGCCTATCGCGCGCCCAGCATGGTGAACTGGTGCGCCAACGACGGCATCCTCGCCAATGAGCAGGTGCATGATGGGAAGTGCTGGCGCTGCCACAGCGAGGTCATCAAGAAGCCGATCGAGAACACCTGGTTCTTCAAGTACTCCGCGATGGCGGAGCGGCTGAACAACGACATCGACAAACTCACCGGGTGGCCCGAGCCCACGAAGACCGGGCAGCGCAACTGGATCGGCAAGAGCGTCGGCTGCGAGATCGACTTCGACCTGGAGGGGAAGAAGCTGACGGTCTTCACGACGCGCCCCGACACGACGTGGGGCGTCAGCTTCGTCGTGATTGCGCCCGAGCATCCCCTTGCCGCGGGCTTCACGGCACCCGAGGTGAAGGAATACATCCGCCGGGCGAGCCAGAAGTCGGAGCGCGATCGCACGATGGAGGGCGAGAAGGACGGCGTCTTCTCGGGCCAGTACGTCACGAACCCGCTCAACGGCGACCAGGTCCCGCTCTGGGTCGCGGACTATGTGCTGGCCCACTACGGCACGGGGGTCGTGATGGGCGTCCCCGCCCACGACACCCGCGACTTTGCCTTCGCGAAGAAGTACGGACTGCCCGTGAAGGCGGTCATCTCGGGCGGCCATGAACCGCTGACGGACGCCTGGACCGCGTCGGGGAAGATGGTCCACTCGGGGGATCTGACGGGGACGCCGTCTCCCGAAGGGATTCCGAAAGTCATCGAGTTCATCGAGAAGAAGGGGGCGGGCCGTCCCACGATCCACTACAAGCTCAAGGACTGGCTGATCTCGCGCCAGCGTTACTGGGGCTGCCCGATCCCGATCATCCATTGCCCCAAGGACGGACCCCAGGCGGTGCCCGACCAGGACCTGCCCGTGCACCTGCCGCGCGTCGAGAACTTCCAGCCGAAGGGGCGCTCGCCGCTCGCCGACCATCCGGAGTTCATGAACACCACGTGTCCCCAGTGCGGCGGACCCGCGCAGCGCGACCCTGATACCATGGACACCTTCATGTGCTCCAGCTGGTACCTGTACCGCTACGTCGACCCGAAGAACACGAACGAGCCCTGGAGCAGGGACGAAGCCCGCAAGTGGCTGCCGGTGGACCTCTATATCGGCGGCGCCGAACACACGAACATGCACCTGCTGTACTTCCGCTTCATCGCAAAGGTGCTCTTCGACACGGGATGGGTGCCGACCGACGAGCCCGTCCTCCGCCTCTATCACCAAGGCATGGTCTGCGACGAGACAGGCGCGATCATGTCGAAGTCCAGGGGAAACGCCATTTCGCCCTCGGAGATCATGGACGAGTGGGGCGTCGACGTGTGCCGCCTCGCGATGTTCGCGTTCGCCCCGTCGGACATCGACATCAAATGGAAGCAGGACGGCCTGGCCAGCGCGCAGCGCCTGGTCATCCGTCTCTGGGATTTCTTCGAAGAGCGGGTCCCCAGGGTCGCCGGGTCGGCGCCGAAGGGGGCCGCGTACAAGCCGCTCCGGCAGCAGGCCCATCTGCTGCTCAAGCGCATGACGGCCGCCGCCGAGCAGCCGCTCGACTTCAACACCGCGATCGCCGAAGTCTATAAGCTGCTCAACGCGGCCGACGCCCTCAAGCTCGACCCGAAGACCGACGACGAGAAGGGGGCGATCCACGAGGTCCTGCTGATCCTGGCCAAGGTACTCGCGCCGATGGCGCCGTTCCTGGGCGAGGAGTTCCACGAGATGCTGGGCGGGAAGGGCAGCGTCTTCAAGTCGTCCTGGCCCGTCTTCGACGCGGCCGCCGCGAAGTCGGACACGATCGAGATCCCGGTGCAGGTGAACGGCAAGCTCAAGGCGAAGTTCACGGCGCCGGCCGACTCGACCCAGGATCAGTTGAAGGCGCTGGCGCTCGCGCTGCCGGAGCTGGCCGGAGTGACCCCGAAGAAGGTGATCGTGGTTCCCGGGAAGCTCGTCAACGTCGTGGCGTGACGGCGAACTTTACTCTCGGGATGAAGACGACCTGCGCCTCCGGCGCCCCCTTCGGTTTTCCGAACGACCCCGGCAGGATCGACTTTTCCTTCAACACCTCGGCATTGTCCATCCGCGCGGCGACGACGTCGACCCGCTTCGCGTAGGTGACGACGATCGTCCGGGGGTATTCCTTCAGGGCCGCGTCGAGCTCCTCCGGCGTCAGGAGCCGCCGGGCGCGGACGCTGGGATTCAGGTAGTAGCCCATCTGGGGCTTCGTGTCGTAAAGCACGACTTTCCATTCCGGCCACGGCGCATAATGCTCGGCGGCCTCGCGCACTTCCTCGCCCAGCAGCCGGGTGTCCCCATGCCGGTTCGCGATCGGCAGCGCCACGCCGAACCAGACCAGGATTCCGGCGGCGCAGAAGGCCGCGGTCCACGTCGCGACCCGTCGACGCCGGAGCCCGGGGGCGTGGTGGATCCAGTCGGCGGCGGCGAGCATCACGAAGGGAAGGATGGGGAGGATGTAATAGTTCCGCCGGCCGCCGCTCAGGCTGAGGAAGAGGAAGATGATCAGGCCCGCCAGAAGGACCCAGCGGGAGTCGCGGCTCAGGTCGCGCCAGCGGCGGACCGCCCGCCAGAGGACGAAGGGAAGCATCAGCGACCAGGGAACCGCGTAGAGGGGCATGTACTCCGCGTAGACATAAAACGGCGCCGTGTGGTCGAAGGGCTTGAAGTAACGGAGGATGTTCTCCTTGAAGACCAGGACGAGACCGTTCGATTCGTACCCGCCGCCGGAGGTGGAGTTGGCCGCCAGAAAGGGCGCGAGGTAGACGAGCGCCGCCGGAATCCAGGCCAGGGCGAGGGAGGGGCGAAGATGACGCCGCCAGCGCCCCTCCTGCAGGAAGTCCGGCAGGATCACCAGGACGGCGAGCACCGGCGCGATGAGGCCCTTCATCAGACCCCCGACGGCGAGGATCAGGAAGAGCATGGCGCTGGTGACGAAGCCCGGCCGGTCCCGCCGCTCCGTATACCAGGCGGCCGCGCCGATGACGGCCGCCAGGCTCAGCATGTCGGAGCAGGCCTGTCGGGACCAGTAGATGAAGAAGAACGAGGTCGCCAGCAGCCAGCCCGCGGTCAAGCCGACCGTGGGGTTGAAGCGCCGGGTCCCGATCCGGACCGTGCAGAAGATCGCGAGCAGCCCGGCGAGCACCCCCGGGAGGCGGAGGGTGAACTCGTTCAGGACGCCGAAGATCCTCGCGCAGCCGATCATCAACCAGTACGACAGCAGCGGCTTGTCGAAGTACTCCTCGTCGAACAGGTAGGGGTGGAAGTAGTCCCCGCTGCGCATCATTTGCTGGGCGGTCGTCTGCCAGGAAATGATGCGCAGCGG
>DASQOM010000183.1:0-20119 GCA_035644495.1 Planctomycetota bacterium
GGTCCGTATCCCGCGGATCCACCATCCAGCCCGCAGCGCCGAGGCTGCGCGCCGTATAGGTCGCGGTCGTCTCCGCCGCGACGCCGGCGCTGTCGATGACGCGGACCCTCGCCCCGAAGGTGCCCGCACGCTGGAGTTCCCGGAGAAACGACGAGGATCCCGTCGATGTCGGCGCGCGGACGAAGTCGAAGCGGCCGTCGCCGTCGAGGTCGATCGCGATCGATCCCGACCCGCCCAGGCTTGAATGCGTCATCGAAAAGGTCGCGGCATAAGGGAGGTAGCCTCCGGAGACGGCGAACGAGGAGACCGAGGGAGGCGACGTCGCGGTAACCGTCACCGGCGGAGCGGGAACGCGATACGCCCGACCGAAGCGGTCCCGCACGATCAATCGCGGGGAGTAGGTCCCCGGCCGGCGGAAGGTGAACGTCGCGCCGGGCCCCGTCACCGAGGCCGAGTCGGCGATTCCGTCCCCGTCGAAATCCCACAGGTAGGATGTGGACACGAGGCCGCTCAGGGTCGCGTCGAACGTGACCGTGAGCGGGGCGGCCCCGGATCCGACCGAAACCGTGGGGATGATGCTCGGGGAATCCGCCGCCCATACGGTGATCGTGAGCGGCGCGGAGCCGACCGTCGACTCGCCGGAGTCGACGACCTTCAGCGTCGCCGCATAGGTACCCGCCTCGTCGTAGGTCATCGTGACGTCGGGACCCTGAAGCGACGACCAGTCGACCAGGCTGTCGCCGTCGAAGTCCCAGAGATACTCCAGCGACCCGCCGTCGGGATCGGAGACGGAGGCGGAAAAGGTGACGCGCAGCGGCGCGATGCCGGAAAGCGCGCTGGCGGAGACGGACAGGATGGCCGGGGGCCCGTTCAGGAGGATCTGGGCGCGGAGGTCATAGTACCCGTACTCGACGACGCTGCCGACGCGAACGACGTGGACGAGGAACGTCGTATTCACGAGGAGGGAGAGGGTGATGCGTGAGGTGCGGTCGCCGGCGGCCCGGTTGTCGTTGCTGGCGAGCAGGGTCGTGCCGGTCGCATCATAGAGCTGGAGCCCGGTATCGGCGCCGTCGCCGAGGTTGAGCGTCTCGACGACCAGCGTCCCCGGGGTCGCGGAAAGGGTGAACCAATCGTCGTCGGTGGAATCGTAGAACGTCCGCTGCAGCAGGCCGACGGGTCCCAGGGGCAACGGCGCCGGGGCGCCGGGCGTATTGTTGGGCTCGCTGCCGTCGACGTAGTACCGGATGAGGCGGTCCTTGAAGATGCCCGCCGTGGTCTCGCTGCCCGTGACCGCCGGCATGATGGCCGGGGCCTCGAGGGACAGTCCGGCATGGAAGTCCTCCAGGGTGATGTTGCTCCGCGCCGGGATCCGGACGCTGAGCGTCCTCCAGATCTCCGCCTCGAAACCGCTGACGGTGTCGAAAGGCTCCAGGGCGCCTCCGTCGCTGATGTCCCAGAGCACCGCGACGACGGCCAGCTCGTTCGTCGCCATGATGGCCAGCGTGGGGAAGCTGGGCAGCTCGATGTCGAAAACGGAGCGCCCGCTGCCGAAGTTGTCGACCTGGAGTTCGGGATTGGAGTATTCCGAGGAGAAGAAGCGGCGCACGGTCGCGGACCAGTAATGCGCCCAGCCCTCGGACCACGAGGTGCGCGGATCCAGCTGGTCGACCACGCTGTGGGCCCCGCCCAGCGTGTCGTCCTTCGAGAACGTGGCCGCGACCCAGTGGCCCATCTCGTGGAGAATGATGTCGTCGTCGTACTGGTCGGGATCGGATGTGAGCCCCAGGAGGAAGATGCCGTTGACGCTGCCGTCGAAGTAGGTGCCGTTCGGGCTGTTGAGTTCCCAGAAGATGTTCATGGGCGGCGGGGTGAGCGACAGGCCGGGCTCGAGGGCGGCCAGGTGCTGGAAGCTCTTCACCGCGCAGTCGAAGATGTTGAACGCCGGTCCGGCGCCGCCCCGGAGCAGGTCCAGGGTGCCGAAGCTGGACGTGGTGCTGCTGTCGATCGTCCCGCTGATCGCGGCGTAGATCGCATTGGCGCCCGCATTGTTGCGGACGGTCGCGTTGATCCTGCCGCCGACGCGGCGCGCGTAGACGCGGACCTGAAGGCTCAGTCCCGAGGGGATATTGGCGAAGGAGAAGGATCCCGTCTCGTCGGTGGTGGAAATCACGAGGGTGGACCCCGACGAGAGCAGCTCGATCTCGGCCTGGCGGACGGGGCGGAAGGCGGTGCCGGTGAAGCCCGTGCCGTCGTAGGTGCGGTCCTCGTAGCGGAACTGGCCCGTGACGGTGACCTGGGCCGCCGCCGCCGAGGAAAGGAGCAGGAAGATCGCGGCGGTTCTCACGGCGAGAATTCCAGGATCGGTTCGCCGCGGGAGTTCTTCCGCAGGGTGCCCGGGGCGGCGGGAGCGGTTCCGTCGAAGATCACCAGGGGCAGCACGCGGGTCATGGTCGCGCCGCCCTGCGTGAACGTGGCGCGCACCAGGATTTCGCGGCGCGTGCGGTCCGCGGCGCGGACGTCCAGCCGGGCCTCGCAGCGCGGCCCGAACGCCCTTGTCCGACCCGCGACCGCGACGACCCCGTCGGGCAGGACGATTTCCAGATCAACCGGGACGCCGGTCCTCGAGGAGGCACGGGCCGTGATGCCGAACGGGAGCGAGGGGTCTCCGACGATCGACGCCTCGAGCTCGATGGGCGGCGTCGGCTTGCAGGAGGCGGGTCCGGGTCGGATGCCGGCGGGGATGCCGACGATGAGAACCAGGGCCACCCCTAAGGCTCGGCGAATCACAGGGGAACAGTATCGAGGAAGCAGCCCGGGCCGCCAAGTGCAAACTGCGCTAGGCCGTCGTCTCCGGCTCGATGCAGGGAAGTTCCTCAATCTCCAGCGGGATCAGCTCGATGTACTCCACGACGCCGTCCGAGACCAGATCCGCGGCAGCGGTCTCCTCCGGCGACGGGGCCGTTGCGGGAGCAGGGTCGACCCTCGCGGCAGGCTCCGGGGGGGAGATCGCGGGGATCGGGTCGGGCAGGGGGGCGGCGTCGATCACGGGGGTCGGTTCTGCAATCGGGGCCGGCTCCTCGACCACCGGGGCTTCGACCGCCACCGGCGGCTCGGTGACGACGGCGGGGGCGATCGACACGACCGGTTCGGCGACCTCGACCGACGCCAGAGGCTCCGGGGTGGCGGCAAAGGGGACGGGCTCGCCGGCTTCGACCCCCACGGGCGGCTCGGCGACGACGGCCGGGGCGATCGACACGACCGATTCGGCGACCTCGACCGACGCCAGGGGCTCCGGGGTGACGACATAGGAGCCGGGCTCGCCGGCGTTGACCCTCACCGGCGGTTCGGCGACCGCGACCGACGACAGGAACTCCCCGGTGACGGCATAGGGGACGGGCTCGCCGGCGTCGACGGACATCATCGGCTCGGCGGGGGGTGGGACGATCAGCTCCGGGGGTGGTTCGGACAGCTCGAATCGCTCGACGACCGGAAGGGACTCGGCCGGACGCGGGATCAACTCGATGCCGACGATCTCCCGCGCGAGGGCCAGGTAGTCCTCGGCGCCGTAGGAGTCCGGGGCATAATCGAAGATGGATTTGCCGTGGCTGGGGGCCTCGGCCAGTCGGACGTTGCTGCGGATCTTGCTCTTGAAGACCTTGTTGCCGAAGTGCTTCTCGATCTCGACGACGACGTCGCGGGCGAGGCCCCTGCGGACGTCGTACATGCAGGGGATCACGCCGGTGATGGACAGCTCCGTATTGAGGCGCTTGCGGACGAGGTCGATGGTCCGCATCAGCAGCGAGATGCCGTGCAGCGCGAGGAATTCGCACTGGAGGGGGACCATGACTTCCTTCGCGGTCGTCAGGGCGTTAACGGAGAGGAGCCCGAGCGACGGCGAGCAGTCGAGGATCATGAAGTCGTAGCCGGTGACGCCGGAGAGGGCGTCGCGGAGGACGATTTCGCGGCCGATGACGGAGGTCAGCTCCATCTCGGCGCCGGCGAGCTCGATGTTGGACGGCACGAGGTGGAAGTTGGGGCTCAGCTCGATGGGCTGGAACGGCGCGCCGTTGAGCAGGCCGTAGCTGGTGTTCTCCTTCTGCTGGTCGGGGGGGACGCCGAGGGAGACGGTGGCGTTGGACTGCGGGTCGAGGTCGATGAGGAGGACGCGGCGATCGAGTCGCGAGATGGCGGCGCTAAGGTTGACGGCGGTCGTGGTCTTGCCCACTCCGCCCTTCTGATTGACCAGGGCGATCCTGCGCATGTTTCCCCTCTCCTAACTCCGTGAGCCGGGCGACGAGCCACGGGCCCATCGTCGGCCCGTAGAAGCTCACCATCCGCTCGTAGCCGCCGCGGGCGTAGCCTTCCTCCGTCAGGAAGTACCCCAAGTGGTCGTTGGCCAGCCCGAGGATCCACGCGCCCGGGAACCGCTTCTTGAGCTCCAATCCGAGCTCGACGAACGGCTCGCCCGGAAAACAGAACATCCGGGCGCCGTTGATCTCGAGAAGCCCCACGACGCTGGTCTTCGGGGCGGCCGGAAGGGTGGGGGACGGCAGGTCCACCCCTCTCTCCACATAAGACAGTTTAACCAATCCCGTGGTTTTTTCAATGGTGCGGGCGAGATTTGCCGCCACGCCGGCCAGCGCCTTCCCCAGCGCCTCCGTGCGCTCGAACTCGCCGCCGTCCGAGGGGGAGGAGGGCGCGATGTTCCCTTCGGCCCCGTTGGTGTAGAGCGCCAGCGCCGATGGGAACTCCTTCTCCAGGTCCCGCTGGAACGCACCCTGCCAGTCCCCGCTGACGAGCATGTTGCGCTCGGAGAGGATCGTCCCGTGGGCCGTATAGTTGCTCACGATTGCCATCGGCCGGTTCAGGGAATCGACCACCATCAGCACCTGCAACTCGGGGTCCACCGGCCCGTCCTTCACCCGGCGGTTGCGGCTGTAGCCGGGCGCGTCGCTGCGGGCGAGGCCGAGTCGCGCGGGCCGCTTCGCCGCCCTGGCCTCCTCGACGACCTTCTTGAGTTTGCCGGCCAGCTCCTCGTAGAAGTCCGGGTCGTATTTGCCCATGGCCAGCTCCCAGAAGCCCTGCACGAGCCCGCCGGGGCCGGAATGGGTGTGGGAGGCCGTCAGGATGACCGCGGCGTCCTCGGGCTTGATGCGATCGCGCAGGCTCAGCAGCGAGCCGATGAGGTCGGTGGTGACGAGGCAGACTTTGCTGGTCCGCGTCTCCATCCACAGGGCCTTGGCAAAGATCGGATCATGGACGCCGGCCATGGGGGCGCCCTTGCGGCCGCCGTAGCCGCCGAGAGGGACGTTCCGGACGGGGGTGATCTCGACGGCGGCGACGCCCGCCCAGAACTCGACTTCCGGCGCGGGGGGCGGGGAAGCGCAGCCGGCTAGGAGGAGGAGGACGACGACGGCGGCTCTCACGACTTCACTATACAAGAGAGAGGGCCCCTTGGGTCAGACCAGCCTGCCCTCGAGGTACCGGCTGATGACGGCGTGCGCGGCCGGGGTGATCCTGGTGAACATGACCCCGACCTTCTCGGTGCGCGGGTTGTCGGCCCACTGATAGACGTGGGCGATGCGGCCCTGGACTTCGATGACGATGTCCTTCTTGATGGACAGGACGAAGTCGAGGGCATGCGACTCCTGGAAGCGCTTGGCGTGGCGGGCGAAAAGACAGAGGGGGTGGACGGTGCCCTGCTCGTAGCCGGTGCAGATGTCGCAGCGGACGAACTCGAACGAGAGGCCCTTCTGGGAGATGTCGTAGACGCGCGTCTTGTAGACCGGCGCGAGGCCGCCGCTCGCCTGGCCGCCCCACGAGAGCGACCAGCCGGCCACCTTGCGGCGCGAGTCCCGGCGCTCGACGGCGCTCATCAGCTTGGTGGACGACTTGTCCATCCGCGCCGCGAGGGCCTTCTCGATCTTGCCGAGCACGGTCTCCTTCGTGAACGGCTTGATGATGTAGTCCTCGGCGCCCGCCTTGATCGCGGACACCAGGTCCTCCTTGCGGTTCTTCGCGGTGCAGATGAGGACGGGGATGCGCTTCGTTTCGGCGTCGTCCTTCAGCAGCTTGCACACCGTGAATCCGTCCAGCAGCGGCATCATGATGTCCATGAGGATGATGTCCGGCATCTGCCCCTTGGCCATGTTGAGGGCCTCGCGGCCGTTGGCGGCCTCGACGATGTCGTAGCGCGCGTTCTTGAGGAAGATGCAGAGGATCTTCCGCAGATTGTTGTCGTCGTCGGCGACGAGGACGAGGGGATTCGCGCGCGTTTCGGCCATGAAGAGGTGCATCATTCCCTTTGATGCGGGTGAAGTCAAGATTGTGCGGGGCCCATAATGGGGGTACACTCGGCGGTCTGATGGAGACCCGGAACGCAGCGCCGGCGCCGCTCACCGAGGATGCGGGCCTGCTCGACCTGCTCGACGCGCTCACCTCCACGCCGCGCGCGGAGCTCGAGTGGATCGACCTCCTGAGCCAGCTGGAATACGTCGGGTGCCGGAAAATCGTGAAGTCGATCGGGTTCGAGTCGGTGTCGCTCGAGGTCCTGCGCCACGTCTCGGAGGAGGCGTCGCACGCCTATCTGCTGAAGGCGGTGGTGGAGGAGGGCGGGATCATCGGCCGCTCGTGGCGGGAGGGACGCTTCGCCGAGGCCGGCTGGGGCTACTTCCAGAACCTCGACCGCCGGATCTCCGCGCTGCCGGGCGCAGACGGCCTGCGCTACCCCGCGGTGAGCTGGGCGATCGAGCGGCGCGTCTTGGTCGTGTATCCGGCGTATCTCAAGGTGACGCGCAACGAGTCGCTGAAGAAGGCGCTGCGGCGGATCCTCGCGCAGGAGGAGCGCCACGGGGCGCAGTTTGCCGAGGTGCCGTTCCCGGACGGCATGGCGTCCGAGATCGCGCGCATCGAAGAGGCCCTCTGGCCCGACTTCGTCGCCGCGGCGCGCCGGCTGGCCTAGCGCGCCACGACTTTCGACGCCCCCACCTCGATCTTGTAGATCCCCTGCTCCGCGCAGACCTTCATCGCGCGCTGGGCAAGGGCATAGGGGGCCGCTCCGTCGGACCGGATCATGATCCGGCGGTCGGAGATCGAGCGGCCCGAGGCGTCGACGTGCCGGGACGCGGCCGTCTCCCGCTGCAGTTCCGTGGCCAGCGCCGGCGGCTCGGTGCAATCCCTGCCCTTGATCGCGATGCGCCAGTGCGCGTTGTCCCGGCAGGTCTCGCGGCGGCCGAAAGCGGCGCAGGCCGCGTCGCCCCGGTGATGCGCGTTGATGATGACGCGGTCCTCCTCGTTGTTTTCGGTGGCCTGGGTGGAGCGGGGCAGCGTGACGTCTTCCAGTTCCCGATGGCCCATGTCTGCTCCGAGCATGAAGAACAGCAGGAGCAGGAACATAATGTCGATCATCGGGATCAGGTTCGGCGAGACGGTTTCCTGGACTTGCGGCAGCTTCTTCATGGCTTGGCCCTCCGCGGCATGGGACGCTGGGAGGAGAAGCCTGTTCAGCGGTTGAAGCGCGGTTCGCGCTTTTCCATGAACGCCCGGTATGGCTCGGATCAGTCGTCGAGCACGGCGATGGCTTGAATCTCGACCTTGGCCCGCGGGTTGACGAAGCGGGAGATCTCGAGCAGCGCCATGCAGGGATAGTGGCGGCCCATGCGCTTGCGGTAGCGTTCGCCGAGGGGCTGGAGCGAGCGGATGTATTCGTCCACGCTGCTGACGAAGATGGTGAAGGTCATCAGGTCCGCCGGCTTGCCTCCGGCCTCCTTCACCACCTCCAGCACCGCCGCGAGCGCGCGGTCGAACTGGTCGACGAAGTCGTCGTTCGGGATCTCCCCGAGGCTCGCCGCCGTCTGTCCCGCAATATAGAGCGTCCGACCGCCGCTCACGGCGAAGCCGTGCGTGTAGCCGGAAGGCTTCTGGAGCGACGCGGGGTGCAGGGGATGCACCGTCTTCACAGGTCGATGGCCGCGCCGGTGTGGCTGCAGTCCTCCCTCGCGAGCGCCAGCGCCACCTCCGCCACGTGCCCGGGATGCAGCAGCTTGGCCTGACCGGCCGACGCGAGCAGCTTCTTGATCACTTCCTTCGAGCTCGATCCCGTCACCTTCGCGATGCGCGCGGCGCTGGACCGCGTCATCGGCGTATCGACGTATCCCGGGCAGATCGCGTTGACCGTGATGCCCTTGGGCTGCAATTCCATGGCGAGGCTGGAGCTGAAGCCGAGCAGCGCGTGCTTCGAGGCCGCGTAGGCGGTGATATAGGGGGCGCCGCGTTTGCCGGAGATCGACGCGATGTTCACGATGCGGCCGTAGCCGCGCTCGATCATCTGGGGCACGAGGGCCTTGCAGAAGAGGAACGCGCTCGTCACGTTCGTGTCCATCACGCGCCGCCAGGTCTCGAGGTCGGTGCGGATGAACGGCGCGCTCTCGAGGACGCCCGCATTGTTGACCAGGATGTCGACCGTGCCGATCTTGCGGACGAGCGCGCCGATGTCGCGCGGCAGCGTCACGTCGCAGATGTCGAAATTGGCGCCGGTCTCGAGGGCGACGCGTTCCAGGTCCTTGGGCGTGCGGGAGGTGAGGAAGAGACGGGCGCCTTCCGCGGCGAAGCGGCGGGCGATGGCCTCGCCGATGCCGCGGCCGCCGCCGGTGATCAGCGCGACTCTGTCTTTCATTTCCGGAATGGAATCCCCGCGAATTATAGAGCTTCGGACTGTAAAGATTGCCGCAAAAACGGATCCCGGCTATCCTGCGGGGGACATGGCCGAAGTGCTCACCACGGTCCTGGACCTGCGCACGGAGTCGCCTTCGGCGGCGACCGTGAGCCTGGACCTGGCCGGCGCCCCGTTTCCGTACCGGCCGGGGCAATATATCACCATCGATCCGCACCAGTTCGAGGACCTCGAATCGGAGATCCGGGAGCGGGAGGCGCAGCGGGGGAGGCCCCTGGGCCCTGGATATTTCTCGCTGTCGTCGGACGGCCTCGATCCCTCGCTCCTCGAATTCACCGTCAAGCTGCCGATCGACGGGCCGCCGGCCATGCTGCCGAAATACCTGATGGCGGGCCTCAACCGGGGCCGAAAAGTCCGCGTCGTCGGTCCGGGCGGGAAGTACGGCCTGCCCGAGGAGCCGCCGGCGGATATCACGGGATTCCTGCACCTCTGCGCCGGCGGCGGGGTTGCACCCAACCGTGGAATGCTGCGGCACGCCCTGTCCCGGAACTGGCCGCAGCGCCACCTGCTCCTGGTCCAGGACCGGGACGAAGGCGACAGCCTGTTCCGCAAGGAATTCGGCGACCTGGCCTCGCGGCATAAGGACTCGTTCCGCTTCCGTCATTTTTTCTCGCGGTCGAAGCAGGACCGGCTGACGGCGGACACGATCCGGGAGGCGGCGTCGGAATGGCTGGATTTGTCCGCGTCGTGGGCCTTCATCTGCGGTCCGAACTTGACCCGGCCGGACGGTCCGGGCTTCGTCGACCGGATGAAGCTCGCGGTGGGCGGCGGGCTCGGGGTTCCCCCGGACCGCATCCGCTCCGAATAAGCGTGGTATAATCCCCTCACGCGATGAGCCGTTCCACCTGGCTGCTGATCTCCGGCTGCACCTGGGCCGTCATGATGTACCTCCTCTTCCAGCATGAGATCCAGCCCTACTTCGAGTACCAGCAGGCGCCGACCTACCGGGTGATGTTCCGCGACCGCAAGCAGGCGGAGCACCAGCGCCGTGCGGTCTTCTTCGCCGAGACGCGGATCGGGGACGCGGAATCGCTGTCGGAGCCCCTGGAGAACGGGGGCTTCCGGATGCGCTCCCGGATGCTCATGCACATGAAGGCGTTCGGCGGCATCCAGCTTCCGGACGACCGTGCGTACATGAGCTCCGAGTTCCGGCTTGACAAGGAGTACCTCCTCTCCGATTTCCGGATCGGCGGCAACCTCCAGGGTCTGCCGGTGACGGCGAAGGGGGAGCGGCAGGGCGACAAGCTGCTGCTGTCCTACAACCTTGTTCTCATGAAGAACGACGGCATGCTCATGCCGTTCCCCAAGGAGGCGACGCTGTCCGACAACTTTCTGCCCTACCAGGGCGGCGGGCGCCTGGAGGAGGGCAAGAAGTGGAAGATCAAGATGTTCGACCTGGGCAACCTGATCTCCATGAACAAGGATCATCAGGTCGAGCTGACCGAGCTCTACGCGGCGGTGGTTGACCGCGAGAAGCCTCCCAGCCGGGGCGAGGAACGGCTCGCGTGGAAGATCGAAGTGCGCAAGCAGCCCGCCGACGAGTACTGGATGTACCTGCTCTGGGTGGACGACGAGGGCATCGTCCTCGAGCAGCACATGAAGATCAACAAGCTCGTGTGCCGCATCGTGATGGACCAGCGGAAATTCCTCACGGACGATCAGCTGAAGTCGTTCGAATGGGGGATCAACCCTCCGCATTGAGAAGGGCAGCCGAACCCATGATCTCCATCCAGGGCGTGACCAAGAACTACGGGCGCAAGGTCGCCGTCGACAACCTCTCCCTGGAGATCGCTCCCGGCGAATTCTTCGCGGTCCTCGGCCCGAACGGCGCGGGGAAGACCACCACGATCAAGATGATCGCCGGCCTGCTGCGTCCGACGGGAGGCCGGATCCTGGTCGGCGGCGTCGACGTCCAGGTCGATCCGATCGCCGCCAAGAAGGCCTGCGCCTACGTCCCGGACCAGCCGTTCCTTTACGACAAGCTTTCGGGCCTCGAGTTCCTGAACTTCATCGCCGACCTGTACGAGGTCGACGGCAGCATCCGCCAGAAGGAGATCGACCGCCTGGTGGAGCTCTTCGGCATGAAGGAGTTTGTCCGGGAGCTGACGGAGGCGTATTCGCACGGCATGAAGCAGCGCCTCGTCCTCGCGGCGACCTTGCTGCACAAGCCGAAGGTCATCCTTGTCGACGAGCCGCTGGTCGGGCTGGACCCGCACACCGCGCGCCTGGTCAAGCAGGTCTTCCGGGAGCAGGCCCAGGGCGGGACCTCGATCTTCATGTCGACCCACGTGCTCTCGGTGGCGGAGGACTTCGCGGACCGCATCGGGATCATGCAGCTGGGCAAGATCGTCGCGCTCGGCAAGATGGACGACCTGCGCCGCCAGGCCCAGCTCGAGGGCAAGCTCGAGGACGTGTTCTTCAAGATCACCGAGGGCGCCGTCAACCCCTATGAATAGGAACATCCACAATCCCAAAGTGGTCGCCCCCCATCCCCCCGTCCGGGGAAAGACAGGGGGGACCGTCTGTTGGGATTTGAGGTTTGGGATTGACGTCTCATGAGTGACGTCGGCGTCCTGGCCGCCCTGAAGTGGACGGAGCTGCGCAACCGCGCGTCGGCGGTCGCCGAGCAGTCGCGCTTCAAGATCGTCGTGGTCGTCGTCTTCTCCATCGCGTTCTGGATCACGCTGTACCAGCTCTTCTATTCGGGGATGAACTTCCTGCAGGGCACGGCGAAGCAGTACAACTTCACGGGCCTCATCGGCGCGATGTTCTACGTCTTCTTCTTTGCCCTGACGATGATGCTGACGTTCTCCAACGCCATCATCGGGTACTCGAGCTACTTCAAGTCGAAGGAGACGGGCTTCCTGCTGGCCGCGCCGGTGCGCGCGGAGAGCGTCTTCCTGTATAAGTTCGCCGAGTCGCTCGGCTTCAGCTCCTGGGCCTTCCTCTTCCTGGGCACGCCCCTGATGACGGCCTACGGGAGGATCGTCGACGTCCCCTGGACGTTCTATCCGGGATCGGTGGTCTTCCTGGGCGCGTTCATGTTCATTCCCGCCGGCCTCGGCGCCATCATCGCCATGATCGTCACGGTGTACCTGCCCCGCACCCGGCGCGGTCTCGTCATCGGCGGCGCCTTCGTGGGGCTGCTCGCGGTCTTGGTCGCCGCCTCCCGGCTGATGGTCGTCCACGGGACGAACGCCGTCGACCTCAAGCTCGTCAGCGAGGTCTTCGAGTCGACCCGCTTCAGCCGGAATCCCCTGCTTCCGAGCTTCTGGCTGTCGAAGGGGATCCTCGAGCTGGCGGAAAACCGCCACGGCAACTCGCTCTTCTTCCTCGGGCTGATCGCCGCCAACGTCTTCTTCCTCGTCTGCGTCGCCCACACGATGAGCGCGGGGCTCCTGCTGCGCGGCTGGCACGTTTCGCAGGGCCTGCGTTCGCAGCGCCGCTACGCCGGGAGGGGCGTGATCGACCGCTTCGTGTCGGGGCTGCTGTTCTTCGTCGACCGCAACGTCCGCCTGATCGTGGCGAAGGATCTGAAGAGCTTCTTCCGCGATCCGGTCCAGTGGTCGCAGTTCCTGATCTTCTTCGGTCTGCTGGCGATCTACTTCCTCAACCTGAGGACGTTCGCCTATGAGGACCGGGACATCTTCTGGAAGAATCTGATCGCGCAGATGAACCTGCTGGCGACGTCGCTGACCCTGGCGACGTTCGCGAGCCGCTTCATCTTCCCGCAGCTTTCGCTCGAGGGGAAGCGGTTCTGGGTGATCGGGATGGCGCCCATGGAGCGCGAGAAGATCCTCTTCGGCAAGCTGGCGCTCTCGTTCATGTGCTCGCTGCTGATCAGCGAGGCGTTGATCGCGCTGTCGAGCGTCATGCTCCGGACGCCGGCCACGCTGGCCATCCTCCACGCCGTGTCGCTCTTCGGCATCTGCCTCGGCCTTTCCGGTCTCTCGGTCGGGCTGGGGGCCATCTATCCGAACTTCACCGAGGACAACCCCTCGAAGATCGTGAGCGGGTTCGGCGGCACTCTGAACCTCGTGACCAGCCTGGTCTTCGTCCTCGCCGTGCTCGCCGCGCAGGCGATCCCGTGCTTCTACTACTTCATGTCCCGCCAGCTCTCCGGCGACCAGTTCCGCTGGACGATCGTCGCCTCCATGACGGGCATCGCCGTGCTCTCGCTGATCGCCTGCCTCGTCCCCATGTCCCTGGGGCTAAAAGCGATCAAACGGCTGGAAATCTGAAGTAGGCAGGCAGAGGATCCCGCACGACCCACCGCCCGAGCGGCATTAGGAAGGGCAGCGGGGTGTTCGCCCAGCGGTCGACCTCGGATGCCGGATGCCGGATGCCTCTACTCGTGTTTGAGCCAGCACGGGCAGGAGCGGCTGCAGCCGCAGGGCTTGGGATCGACGGGGTCCACGCATTCGCGGTGACACGGGTTGTAGCGGCTGCTCGACATCGCCAAGGGGCCGATCCCCACGCCCATGCCGGAGGAGCCGTCGGAGCAGTGGTTGGAGCAGCCGACGAGGCCCAGGACCATCAGCGCCGCCGCCGCGAGTTTGAGCATGAGCCCATTATAGGGCTCGTCGGGGGCGGAGCAGGATCATTTTTTCGGCGGCTCGGGGCGCTGGAACTCTCCCTTGCCGCCGACTTCGCGGATCTCGATGCGCTCGATCGCGGCGCCCCCGTCCCAGGTGCCCACGCCGAGGGCGAGCGGGTCGGGGATCTTCCAGTCGGGGTTCATGGCGAGGTCCTCATACGTGTCCATCCGGCTCAGGGCCTGTCCCTCGCAGTAGGTCTTCACCCCTGCGTTGCGTACTTCGACGAGCACCGTATAGCTGCGGCCGATCTGCAGAGGCGTGTCGAAGCGCGCGGCCGAAGGGTTGCGGTTGAAGTCCTTGCCGGCGATGCGTTCGAACCCGAAGTACCCCTCGCGCTGCATGACCAGCGTGAACGGCATCGCGTCGTGCGTCAGGATCAGATTGACGCAGAAGTTCGCCGGGCGGCGGCTGAACGTGATGCGGAGATCGTATTCGTCGGGAGGATGGTACGGAATCTGGATCCGGGCGGGCTTGCCTTCGCGGGAAAGAAGCACGTCTCCGTCCCACTCCCACTTGCCCGAGACGGCGTCCACGGGGAGGTCGATGCGCTTGAGGAGGCCGATCGCGGTCTTCCAGGGATCGGGCGGGGGCGGCGCGGAAGGAGGAGCGGGCTGCACGGCCGGAGCCGGCAGCATCGCGGCGGGCTGTGCGGGGACGGATCCGGGCTTCAGGAAGTAGAAGCCCAGGAGGAGCAGAGCCGCCACGGTCCCGGCCGTCCAGAGAACGCGGTGCCGGGATCGCCCGACCCGGAAGCGCCGGCCGCGGAGCCAGTTGGTGAGGTCTTCGGCGAAGCGCTCCGCGGTTGCGTGTCGATCCGCGGGATTCTTCGAGAGGGCTTTAAGGCAGACGCTCTCGAGGGTTTTGAACGTCTCCGGATTGATCTGGATGCCCGTGATCTTCGAGGGCGGGACGACGGGATCCTTGGACGTCTTGATCATGACCTCCATGGGCGACGCGCCCACGAAGGGCAGCTTGCCCGTGAGGATCTCGTAGAGCATCACCCCCATCGAGTAGACGTCCGTCCGTCGATCGACCGTCTTCGCCCCGGACGCCTGCTCGGGGCTCATATAAGCCGGGGTTCCGACGGCCAGGCTCCCCTCCGTATAGGAGGCGCGGATGTTCTGGCCGACCAGCTTGGCCAGCCCGAAGTCCATCACGTGAGGACGTCCTTCCGAGTCGACCAGGATGTTGGCGGGCTTCAGGTCCCGGTGGACCACCCCGTTCTGGTGGGCCTGGTGCACGGCCAGGGCGACGTCGCGCAGCAGGGACGTCGGGCGCCCCAGGGTCACCGACCCCTTCTTGCACCATTGGTCCATAGGGATGCCGTCGACGAACTCCATCGCAAGGTAGCGGCGGCCTCCGGTGATGCCGGCGTCGTAGATGCCGACGATGTTCGGATGCTTCGGGACGCTGGCCAGCATCCGGGCCTCGCGGAGGAAGCGTTCCTCCTCGACGGCCGCCTCCTCCGGATGAGCATTGGGGCTGGCGTTGAGGATCTTGAGCGCGACCTTCCGCTGGAGGTCGGTGTCGAGAGCCTCATAGACCTTGGCCATCGCGCCCTGACCCACTTCGCGGGCGATGGCATACTTGCCGAGCTGCGAGGGTGCGCTGTCCTGGGCGGGCGTGGGCTCCGTCGGAAAGACCGTGGTCTCCCGCAGGGTGTGCAGCAGCTCCACCTGCATGCGGGTGAGCAAGCCGCGGGTCATCAGGACGGATTCGAGAGGCAGCTGCGCGGATTTGGATTGTTCGATGAGGGCGTCGCGGAGCTGCTCGGGCGTGATGAATCCCCTGCGCAGCGCGAGATGGCCGATCGCGATGCCCAGCGATTTCCCCGTCGGATCGATCTGCTCGCTCACCCTGTTAGGGATGATATCGCCGGGGAGGGCTGAATACTTCCCTAATGTACGGGACCGCGTCAGCGGTCGGTGAATTCGACGTCCTTGGCCGGGTCCGCCGGGCGTCGCGAGGGGAGGATGCCGACGAGGACCGAGCCGAGGCCCGACAGGCTGACCCAGGGAAGGATCACGAACCAGCCCAGGATGGGGAAGAGGGCGCCGAAGGCGAAGACCAGCCAGCCGCTGGCGAGGTGCGAGGCGCGGGAGCCTTCCTTGCCGCACGCCCAGTAAAGGCGCCGGCCGATGTCCTCCGCCGCGGCGGCGAAGGCGAGGATCAGCAGCACGCCGAACGCGACCGCGTTGAGGGCGGAGAGCGGGCCGGAGCGGTGCGTGACGGCGCCGGTCGCCGCGAAGAAGCCGACGACCGGGATGCCGGCGAAGAACGAGAGGATGTTGCGCTCGCGCAGGGCGCCGGACAGCCGCTGCGTCGCGTTGGGCGCGACCACCATCGTCATGTAGAGGATGCCCAGGAGCGAGACGATGCCCGCGGCGCCGACGACGAACGCGGAGGCCAGGAAGCCCGTGCCCATGAAGAGCTTCTGCAACTCCTCGGGGTTGGGGCCGGCGGCCAGGGCGATCATTGCTTCCATGGATCGATCCTCCATTCACTGATCACCGCCGACGTCGTCTCGAACGCTTCGGCGGTCTTGGCTTTCATGGACAGGGCGGTCGCGGTCTGGTCGAGCTTCGCGGCGAAGACGGCGACCGTGAGGCCCATCAGGATGGCGGCTGCCGCGGCGAGCCGGAAGAATTCGCGCTTCACGGGGACCCTGCGGGGCAGCGCCTTCATCGCGCGCGCCACGAGACCCCTGGGCGGCTCGAGGACCGGCTGCGTGCGCAGCCGCGCCTCGATCACCACGTGCAGGCGGCAGTCTTCGCAGCTTTCCAGGTGTTCGCGGATGTCGTCGCAGTTGTGCATCATTGTCTCCGTCTACAGGAGGGTCTCGACATGCGGTTTCAATTTTTGCACCAGCAGGTCCCTCGCGCGGAAGAGCCAGGTCTTGACGGTGCCGACGGGGACCTGCAGGGTCTGGGCGATCTCGTTCACGCCCAGGTCCTCGAGGTACTTGAGGGTGACGCAGGACTGGTATTCCTGGGGCAGCTCGCGGATGGCCTGGTGCAGCCGCTCGCTGGAGTCGGGCGGGGGCGCGTCATGGACGGCGATCTGGTCGGGTAGTTCGGACGTCGGCCGCCGCTTCTCCTTCCAGTTCAGCACGCAGTTCGTCGCCAGTCGACGGAACCAGGGCAGGAAGGGCAGGGACGGGTCGTATTGGGGGAAGTTGCGGAACAGGCGCAGGAAGACTTCCTGGGTGGCATCCTCGGCGTCGGACGCGTTCCAGGTCAGGCGGTACGCGATGTTGAAGGCGAGTTTCTGGACGGATTCCAGGACGGCGCGGAAGGCCTCCCGGTCGCCCATCCGGGCCCGGAGTAGAGTGTCTTTGGCGACGTCCGAAATCATCCAACCCCTACCTACAGGGTCTTGATCTCACCCGGTTTCAGTATACCGCGCTCCGTGATGAAGGCGGTGATGTAGCGGGCGGGGGTGACGTCGAAGGCGGGGTTCCAGGCGGGGAAGCGGTCGGAGACCTCGGTCCCCGCTCGTTCCTCGATGGGGATGGCCCCTCCGTTCCGGCACTTCAGGTCGACGGTCGAGCTGGGCGCGGCGATATAGAAGGGAACTTTCAGGGCGTGGCAGGCGAGGGCGACGCTGAAGGTCCCGATCTTGTTGGCGGCGTCGCCGTTTCGCGCGATGCGGTCGGCTCCGGCGATCGCGCCCTGGATCTTCTTCTCCCGGATGCAGGCCGCCGCGGCGCCGTCGGGGATGACGTGGGCCTTGAGGCCCGTCTTTTCCGCCTCCCACATGGTCAGTCGGGCTCCCTGGCGGAGGGGGCGGGTTTCCAGCGCGTAGACGTCGGCCCTGGCGCGGAGCAGGACGCCGAACGCGGTGCCGATCCCGCCTGTGGCGAGGGCACCCGTATTGCAGATGGTGAGCACGCGCCGGCCTTTGAGCAGGGGCGCGCCGTGCCGGGCGATGGCCTCGCACATGGCGGCGTCCTCCGCGTGGATGAGCCTGGCCTCGGTCAGCGGGTCGGCGGCCTTCAGCGTGCGCTCGACGGCCCAGCGCAGGTTGACGGCGGTCGGGCGTGAGGCGATCAGCTTCTTCGCGGCGGCGGGGCGGTCCTTGGCGAGGGCGAGCGCGTAGGCGCCGGTCACGCCGAGGAGGGGGGCGCCGCGGACGGCGAGGGTCTTGATGGCGTCGACGACCTGGTCGACGGTGCGGCAGACGAGGTATTTTTCCTTGTAGGGGAGGAGGCGCTGGTCGAGGATTTCGAGGCGGTCGTTCTTCCAGCGAACCGGGTGGATCACTACTTCTTGATCTGGCCGGTGTGCTTGAGGAGGCGGGCCAGCGAGTCGGAGGGGAGCGCGCCCTGCTTGACCCAGTGGTTGTACCGCTCGAGGTTGAGCTTGACCTTCTCGTCGGCCTTCTTGACGGAGGGATCGTAGACGCCGAGGTTCTCGAGGTAGCGGCCGTCGCGGCGGGTGCGGGAGTCGAAAACCGCGATGCGCCAGTAGGCCTCGTTCTTCTTGCCGGTGCGGGTCAGTCGGATGCGAACGCTCATAGGGGGAGGAATATAGCAGCGCGGCGGGGCCGGCGCAAGGGGTATTTGGAGGGGGCCGACGTTTCTGCGCCGCAGCGTCGTCCTCACCGGCCCTCTGGCGGTGACGCCGCGCGGTCGCTAGGATATAGAGACTCGACCGGGGCGGGATCGATCCCCCATCGCAAGGTGTATGATTAGGGGGAAGGCGGATGCGGCGCCTCCACGCGCACATTATGGACGATCCACAGACCGAAATCGGCGGCAATGGCCGGCAGCTGCCGGTCACGTCCCACACCGCGCTTGCATCGATCCGCAGCGGCGACCCGCTGCGGCGCGACGCGGAGCTGGAGCGCCTCGTTCAGAACTACTGGAAGCCCGTCTACTCCCTCGTCCGCCGCGCATGGGCCGCCACCAACGAGGACGCCAAGGACCTGACCCAGGACTTCTTTGCCACCGTCGTCCTCCAGGACAACTTCGCCGAGCGCTATTCGAAATCGAAGGGCAGCTTCCGCGGCTACCTCAAGGGCGCCCTCCGCAACTTCCTCTCGAAGCGGTCGCGCGACGACTCCCGCGAAAAGCGCGGCGGCGGCGTCCGCATCACGAGCCTGACCATCAACGACTCCGACCTGGAGGAAGTCCTCCCCGACGCGGCCGCCCAGCGCCCCGAGGAGATCTTCGACAGTGCCTGGCGTACCGTGGTGCTCGACCGGGCCACGCGCCTCCTGGGCGAGAGGCTCGACGCCCAGGGAAAGAAGGTCTATTATGAGGTCTTCCGGCGCTACGACCTCGAGGCGGTTGACGGCGTCACGTCCTACGAGACGGTCGCCAGGGAGCTGCGCATCAGCGTCGACGACGTGAAAAACTATCTCACCCGCAGCCGCGAGGAGTTCCGCAACGCGGTGCGGTCGATCCTCTGCGAATCCGTGGGCAGCCCCGAAGACCTCTCGCGGGAGTGGGATGCTCTGTTCGGGGGGATGTAAGTGAGCGACCTCGCGCGCCGGCTGGGCGGCCTCCTGCGCGGCGCCCAGGACAAGACGCTCGGGCGTCGGGCCGTCCGCGGCGGGCTGCTCACCGAAGCCGAGCTCGCCGGCCCCTTCCAGGTCGAAGAGCTGCTCCTGATGAAGGGCGTCACCGCCGAGCGGATCAAGGAGCTCCGCGACGAGGTCGATCGCGACGACTTTGCGCTGTTCCGGCCCGACCGGGCGATGCCGCCGGAGGTGTCGGCCGTGCTCGCCGAGCCCGACCGCCGAATCGCGGAATTCATCCGCACCGCGCGCCTGGGCCAGGGCGGGATCGGCGAAGTGTGGAAGGCCTGGGACTCGCGGCTCGGCCGCTGGGTGGCGCTCAAACTGCCCATGGCGGCTCCGGACCAGGACGGCGCCTCGGAGCGGTTTTCGCGCGAGGCGCTCGCCGCGGCGCGGCTCACGCATCCCAACATCGTCTCGATCCACCGCGTGGCCGAGGAGAACGGCCGCTGCTTCATCGTGATGCAGTACGTCGAGGGCAAGTCCCTCCGCGCCGCGACGCTGGAGCCGCGCAAAGCGCTGGCGGCGATGCGCGACGTCGCCCTCGCCGTCCATTACGCCCACGAGCAGGGCGTCATCCACCGCGACCTCAAGCCCGGCAATATCATGATCGGCGCCGACAGCCGGCCGTTCGTGCTCGACTTCGGCCTGGCCCACCTTCAGCAGGCCGGCCGGGTGCAGTCGCGCGAGGGCCTGGTCGCGGGCACGGCGGCCTATATGTCGCCCGAGCAGGCCCGCGGCGAGCCGGGCGCCCGGGAGCGGGCGACCGACGTCTACTCGCTCGGCGCGACGCTCTATGAAGTGGTCACCGGCCGCCCGCCGTTCGAGGGCGCGTCGTTCGCCGAGACGCTGGAGAGAGTGCTGCACCGCGAACCCGAGTCGCCCCGCCGGGTCAATCCGGCGATCCCGTCCGACGTGGAAATGGTGATCCTGAAGGCGATGGACAAGGATCCGCGGCGGCGCTATCTCACGGCGAAGGAGGTGGCGGACGACCTGGACCGCTGCCTGCGCGACGAGCCGGTGGCGGCGCGGAAGGCGGCCTTCTCGCGGCGCATGCGGGTCGGGATGCGTCGCAACCCCTGGCTCGCCTGGGTCGGCGCGGGTCTGGTGCTGGCGACCGTCGCTGCGGGCGCGTGGCGGTCGGTGTCGGACTCGAACGCGCTGGCCGTCGCGGGGCGCGAGCGGGACCGGGAGATCAAGGCGACGTCCGACATGGTCCGGCTGTCGATCGATGCGATGCTGACGCTGCGCCGCGCCGGCGCGAACGAGG
>DASQOM010000184.1:0-3461 GCA_035644495.1 Planctomycetota bacterium
GCGACGCGAATTCCGCCGTGGTTTTGAAGGATTCCGCCGGCACAGCGTTTGCCCTCCCTTGAGCCATGACTTGACGGAGACTATAGTCCTGATGATGCGCAAAGCGGATGTCGATGAGTATGCCGCGAAACGGCCGTTCCAACCTTTCGAGGTCCGGATGGTCGACGGCCAACGATTCCGATTCGACCGGATCGAGCAGTTCCTGGTCGCGCGCGACCATCTGATCACGCTGGATCGGCGCGCCCGGGCCGTCTGGATCAGCATCGGGCTCATCACCACGATCGGACCCGTGACGAAGGGCGGACGCCGACGGCCGGGCAGAACCGGTAAACGCTGAACGGGAGTGTGCGCGGCCGGACGCTATTTCCGTCCCTCGTCGACGACGCGGAACGCCTCGAGCAGGACCTGGTGGACGGGCAGCTGGACGCGGCGCTCCGGCGGCCGCTCCCCGGGCTGGAAGATGAAGTCGCCCTTCTTATGGCGGGCGATTCCGTTGACGGCCTCCTGATCCTTCGCGCGTTCGAAATCGGCGGCCACCACCAATCCCTGCTCGAACCAGATGCGGCCGACGCGGCCTTCCAGGCTCAGCATGAGGAGGCCCGTCTTGTCGGCTCCCCCGATCAGCTGGCAGACCTGGTCCAGCGGCACCTCCAGCAGGGAACCGGCGAGCTTGACGTTTCCCGCCTTCACCTCCTGGACCGCGTTGGCCTGCTGCACCTCGCGGCCCGCGGCGGCCATCGCCTTCTGGACGGGCCGGTACAGGGTTTCGCGCGCGGCGGCCTGCAGCGTCGGATCGGAATCGTCGGTGATCTTCTTGAGCGCCTCGCGGGCGGCGCTGTTGGTCGGGAACTGGCCGAGGGCGCGGATGGCGGCCGTCCGGAGCGCGGGGCTCGTCGCCTTGAGGAGGCCGAGGCCGCGGGAGCCCTTCGACGCGATCGAGGCGAGGATCGGGATCGCTTCGGCATGCCCGAGGCGGGCCAGCGCCATGCAGGCGCCGGAGCGCATTTCGTCGGACTCGGAGCGCGCGTCGGCGATCGCCGCGAGCGCCTCGAAGGCCCCGCTCACCTTGAGCTTGCCCAGGCCCTCCACGATCGTCGCGCGGATCGTCGGGTCCTTCTCGTCCTTGAGCGCCTGCAGCAGCAGGTCTCCGGAGCGGGCGTACGCGCGCTCCGTCAGCACCGACGCCGAGCGGCGGCGCACAGCGCTCACCGGGTGGCGGAGCGTGCTCACCAGCGCGACCGTCGCGATGCTCTCGGGCACCGCGTGGGGGAGGACCTCGATCAGCCGCAGCGCCTCGGACGGAGCCGTGATCTTCTGGAGCTCTTCGGAGAGCACCGCGCCCGCCCCGGGTCCGATCCGGGAGATCGCCTCCGCCAGCGGGAGCCGCTGCGAGGTGGTCTCGATCTTCTTCATCTCGTCCACGAGGTGGGCCGCGGCGGCGTCGCCCAGCGACTCCGCGACGCGGAGCGCCACGGGGTCTCCCGAGCGGAGTCGCGTCAGGATGTTCGGGAAGCCGGCGCTGCGCGTGAGCCGCTCCATCGAGCGGAACGCCGTCTCGGGGCGGAACGCGAGGCCGGGATCCTTCGACGCGTGATGCCGCCGCAGTAGGGCCAGCGTCTCGAGCGCGAGCTCGGGCTCGCCGCGGCGCATCCGGCTGTCGGCCAGAATGGTCGCGATCTCGGCCATCTTCACGTACGCGGCCGCGTCCTGCTCCGCGTCGAAGGCGGAGCGGAGCAGGCCTTCGAAGCCCTCGCGCGCGGCGCTGAGGGGCTCGGTGTCCCAGGAGGTATGCAGGGCGAGGAGGGCCTCGGCGGCCGCGTGGCGGCGGTCGGCGGTGCGGTCCATGAGGAGGCCGGTGAGGCGCGCCAGGATCTTCGCGGCCAGGTCGCCGCGCGAGATGCCCAGGAGCTCGCGGACGAGGGACGCGGCCTCCTGGAGCAGCGGATCGGCCTGTTCGTCGGCCGCCAGGGCGAGCAGGGTCTTCGCCCGGCCGATCGGGCCCGTGTCCTGCGCCGCCTCCTTGAACTCCTCCGACATCCACACCGGCATGAGCTCCTCGGCCTCGGAGGACAGGAACTGCTTCATGAGCGTCATGAGCCGCGGGTCGTGGCGGAAGGAGTCGATGATGATGTTGCCGATCTTGCGCAGCCCGGGGCGCAGCTCGTCGGGCGCCGCATGCAGGATGCGGGCCATCTCGCCGACCGCCTCGCGTCCCTTCTCCAGCGTGAGGAGGCCGGGGATCTTGTCGGCGCGGCCCCCCTTGGACAGCGGCTCGGCCCTGGCCTTTTCGATCAGGGTGGGGTCCTTGTCGAGCAGCTTCTTCATGATCTCCAGGCGGCCTTCGGCGCCGACCTGCGGATCGACCGAGGCCTCGGTCAGCTGCTCCAGGGTCTTGAGCAGATCGCTGACCTTCGAGCCGGATTTCTCGAGGCGCCGCGTCGCGTCCTTGATGAGCAGGTCGCCTTCGCCCACCGCGACGTACTCGATCTCGTCGACCCCGATGGAGAGGACCTGGCGCTCCTGGAGAAGGCGGTTGATCTCCTTGCCCTCCTTGACGTCCCAGAACTTGCGGACCAGCGCGTCCAGGAACGTGAGGAGTTCGTCCAGCGACGCGCCCCTCCGGAAGACGATGCTCTTGATGCCGGCGTCGAGGAAGAAGGAGATCAGCGAGCTCTCCAGGGTGACGGTGGCGAAATCCTTCGCGCCGAGACGCTGACCGTTGACCAGCAGTCCGTTGGGGGTGCCGGCGAGGACGAGCTTCGGGTTCTCGTCGAGGAAGGCGCCCAGCGACTGGAACGCGGACGTGCTGACCTTGGAGACCTGGGGACTGTCCTTGGGATAGAGTCGGAGCTGAGCCACCGCGAGCTTCAGGTTGTTGAGCAGCTCGAGGACAGCCGCCGACACGAGCTTGTCGGTACTGACAGAGACTCCCGTACGGACCTCCTTGACTCTGAATTATACCCCTCACCATAAGGCATGTAACCCGGAAACAGAATCGGATCATTGACTCCCGCCGCTGGATGGGGATACTCGGGAGACATGAACCCCCAACTGCTCCTCGACGCCGACCAGTTCGCCGAGCGCAAGCACAAGCACCAGTACCGGCGCGACGGCGTCACGGAATACATCACGCACCCCCGGGGCGTCCTGGCCATCCTGCGCAACGAGTTCGGGGTCAGCGACGTGGAGACGCTTGCCGCGGGCCTGCTCCACGACACGATCGAGGACACCGCAACCGACTACGACGAGATCCAGGAGCGGTTCGGCCGGAAGGTCGCCGACCTGGTGTCCTTCCTGACGAAGGACAAGCGGCTTCCCGAGGCGAAGCGCGAGCGGGACTACTTCGCGCAGCTGAAGCGGGCGCCGCTGGCGGCCCGCCTTTGCAAGATCGCCGATTCCCTCTACAACGTCCGCGACTCCGACGCGAAGCACCGCCCCAAAGCCGTGAAGAAGGCGAAGAA
>DASQOM010000185.1:0-32434 GCA_035644495.1 Planctomycetota bacterium
TCGCCGCCGATCGCCGTGAGCGGGTCCGTGTATTCCTTCTTCAGCCGCTCCTTCCAGTCGGCGCCCTCATAATCGAGCAGCGTCTTCGAGAAGTCCCGGTTCAGCTGCGCCGCGAGGAGCGGCGGCGTGGGCTCCTCCTTCCGTTCCGCCAGCTCCGCCGCGATGGGCTGCAGCTTCGGATTCTTCCGGATCGCCTCCAGCCGCGCGTCCACGCGGACGTCGATCTCCCTCGCAATGGCGTCCAGCGACGCGGCCGCATCCTTCAGCTCGGGCTGCGTCTCCGCCTGCACCGCGAGATACTTCCGGAGCTCCTGTCCGAATTCCACGTACGCCAGGATCCGGTTGCGGATGTGAGTCACGAAATCGAGGGCGTCCCCCAGATAGTGCTCGATGTCGGCGTGCTTCGCCTTCTGCTGGCCCGCGCCGTAGGTCTCGTTCAGCAGCGTCCGCACGTGGCAGGTCGCGCGGCCGACGTGCTCCTGCTTCTGGCCCTCGACGTCGAGGATGTACTGGCAGGGTCCGACGCCCAGCGTGCTCCGCACCACGTCCACCGGCGTGTATCCCTCCACCGGCGTCTCCGCCAGGCGGTTCAGCGGATAGAGCAGCACCGGCCCGTCGAACAGCAGCTTCTTGTTCTCCAGCGGCTGGAGGAAACCCTTCCGTTCCCGGTCCGTCCAGCAGGGATACTGGACCCGGCCCAGCACGGTCGTCCACCGGATCCGGTCGGGACCGAGCCGGTCTGACGCGGGGCCGCCGGGCTTGTAGGCGTCGCGGTCAACCTCGCCGGTCGACGTCCGCGTCGCCTCGCTGATCTTCCCGTCCTGCGCGAGCCACGAGGGCTTGACGAATCCGTCACCCTCCGGGGCCGGCAGGAGCAGGTCCCAGCTGTCGGTGAGATCGTCCTTCCGCGTGAAGTCCACGCGCCATTGGGCGACAAAGGGCATCGCCCACTCCAAGGGGATGATCTTCTTCTTGTCGGCGACGCCGACGTCGACCGCGTGCCAGATCCCGGGGCCCTCGAGCACGGAGACCCAGATCTTGCGGCCCTTCCTCCCGTAGGCGATCTCGGAGCCGCTGATCGAGCGCTGGTCGCCCTTGCCGCTGAGGGTGACCCGGACGTCCTGGTCGCGGTTCTCGAACACGCCCATCACGATGGCGTCGTGGTCGCCCGCGAAGTGGAGCACGAAATTCTCGCTGGGGAGCTCGGCGACGTCGAGCGGCAGCTTCCGGGCGTCGACGAGGATGTCGTCGGCAAAGAAGTCGGGGAGCACGACGAAGCGGCCGGGGCAATCGATGCGCAGCGGGCTGTCTCCGCTCAGCGCCTCAGATTCGACGAAGGGTTCGCCCCGCGGCAGCCGGAACCGCGCGGAGAATCCCTTCCAGCCCAGCTCGAGGACCGCCGCGCCGCGCCCCGCTTCGGTCAGGGCGCGCCGGTCCATGACGCCGCCCGACGCCGGCAGCAGCTGCGCCCTGTAGAGAGCCTTGCCGGATTTGAGGGAGTACAGCTCGAGGCCGTTACCGTGCTTTCGGGCAACGGCCAGGAGCCGCCCGTTGCCGACCGCCAGGTCGCCCTTCGCCACGGCGCCCGGCTCGGCTTTCGTCCAGCCGGCCTTCGCGTTGATCGCCTCGGACGCCAGCGGCTGCGCGGATTCCGCGCCGGTGTCCCAGACGGAGACGCCGCTGCGGGGCGGGTCCTGCGCCTGCGCCCCGGAGGCCGCCAGCAGGCCGACAAGAGCGAACGCGCCGACGGACCTCATGCCTCACCTCTCCGGTTTCGACTCCGCGGCCGCGAGAAAGCCGCCGGTCACGAGCTCCTTGGCCAGCAGCGCGTAGCCCGCGCTGAGGGGATGGCTGGCGTCGCCGTACTGGTCGCTGGGCAGGGGCGCAGGGGCGACATAAGCGACCTTCCGCTCCTTGAGCCAGTCCTCGATCCCGCGCTGGAGCTCCTGATACTTTACGCGGCTCGACTCCTTGAGCAGGTGCTCGTTGTAGGGGCCGATGACGACCAGCACCGTATTGCCGCGCTGCTGCAGGAGGTCGACCACCCTTTGGAAGGACGCCCACTGGATCGATCCCGCGAGGTCCACCCAGGCCATGTCGTTCCGCTTCGGGATGTCGGTCTGCGTCCAAGGCACCGGATTGCTCTCGGCCTTGTCTGCGGGAGAGGGCAGGCCGGCCGACAGCGGCTTGAAGGGACTCTCGTACGGATGGTCCAGCGTCCAGCCCGGGATGCTTGCGCCGCCGAAGTAGGCGATCTGCAGGTGGTTCGTCCAGCCGTTGAACGGGACGTTCCGGTCGACGACCTTGCCGATGCGCCGCGAGACTTCCTCCTTATAGCCCGGAATCCGGGACGAAAACTGCGGGATCAGCCCCAGATGATTGAAGTGGAGCTCCTCGTCCTCGCGCAGATCGACCTTGGGCGAGCTCAGCCAGAGCGGATTGCAGTGCAGGATCACCCGTTTGCCCCGGATGGCGCCGCCATAATGCTCGACCAGGCCCGCCAGCGCGGCGGGATAGCTGCCGTTGAGACCGAGGTTGGCGTAGCGGTCCCGTCCCTCGAGGGCGTTGAGGTAGTGGGACAGCGTCTCGCCGGGCCTCACGTACTGGCCCCACACCACGGAATCGCCGACGAGGATCGTGTCGTGCGTGGCGGCAGCCTGGGTCGCCATCCGGCTCCAGAGCCAGTAATCGGAGCTGAGCTCGTAGGGGATCCGGTAGTCCGGCCCCGCTTCGAGCTTTTCGGCGCGCCTCCACGCCAGGGGCGCGAGCAGATAGACCGCGACCGTGAAGAACGCCAGGCCCGCCCACTGGCGGCCGCTCAGCGCGAACGAGTTCGAGGACGTCGGCTCCGTCGTGTCGTTCATGTCAGAACTGGAAGTAAATGAAGGACTGGGTGCTCGGCTGCGCGATCGTCGCCAGCCAGAGGACCATGATCACCGCCATTGCGACGCGGACCGGGGCGAGCTCGAGGAACGACCGCGTCCTCGCCCCGTTCGCGAAGAGCTCCTCGTGGATCCAGACCGCGACGATCAGCGCGCCCATCATGACGGGGAACTGCGGATCGCCCCAGCCGGTGGTGAACATGCGCGTCAGGACCGTCCACGCGGCCGACACGGTCGGAGCGCGGAAGAAGATCCACGCCAGACAGACGAAGGCGAAGACGAGGACCTGCTTCACGAAGCGCGGGATCCGCTCGCGATACCACGGCGTCGATTCCAGCTCCCGGGTCCCGATGCGGCCGACCGCGTGCAGCACGCCCCAGATGACGAAGGTCCAGGCCGCGCCGTGCCAGATGCCCGAGATCAGCATGGTGACGAACATGTTGAAGTACGTGCGGCCCCTGCCCTTCCGGTTGCCGCCGAGCGGGAAGTACACGTAGTCCTTGAACCAGGTCGACAGGCTGATGTGCCAGCGGCTCCAGAAGTCGCCCAGGCCGGTCGCGACATAAGGGTTGTTGAAGTTGAGCATGAGCCGGAAGCCCATGATCTGGGCGAGTCCGCGGGCCATGTCCGTATATCCGCTGAAATCGAAGTAGATCTGCCACGAGAAGGCGATCGTGGCCATCACCAGAGCGCCGGACTGGAACTTCGACGGATCGCCGTAGACCTTGTCCGCGTAGAGCGCCAGGTAATCCGCGAGCGCGACCTTCTTGAAGAAGCCGATCAGGAAAAGGCCCAGCCCGTTCGTGAGGTCGTCCCTCGTGATCACCGGCCGTCCCTGCAGCTGGGGGAGCAGGTTCGACGCGCGCTCGATGGGGCCCGCGACCAGCTGCGGGAAGAACGACACGAAGGTCAGGAAGCGGACGAAGCTGCGTTCCGTCTGGATGTTTCCATGGTACGCGTCGATGGTGTAGCTCATCGACTGGAACGTGTGGAACGAGATGCCGATGGGCAGCACCACCGCCGCGAAGAGGTGGCTCTCGGGGACGCCGAACAGCGAGAGGACCGCGTTCGGATAGCTCACGGGATCCGGGAGGCGGACCGCGAGATGGGCGACCTTCAGCAGCCCATTCAGGTTGTCCGTGATGAAGTGCGAGTACTTGAAGAACGCGAGGAAGCCGAAGTTGCTGACGAGGCTGATGACCAGCCAGATCTTGCGTCTCCGCTGGTTCGTGCTCCGCTCCATGAGGACGACCATCAGGTAGTCGATGGCCGACGTCCCGAAGAGCAGCAGCAGGTACGACGGGTTCCACCAGCCGTAGAAGACGTAGGACGCGAGCATCAGCCAGACGTTCATCCACCGGTTGTTGTTCTTCACCAGCAGATAGACGGGATAGACGACCAGGAAGAAGATCGCGAAGACCCAGGTGTGGAAGAGCATGGCGCTTTAGTTCACTCCATCAGGGCCCGGACGTGGGCCTCGACCGAATCGGCCAGCGCGTCGAGGTTGTAGCCGCCCTCGAGCATCGACACCACCCGCCCCTTGCAGCACGCATCGGCGATCTCCCGGACCTTCTTCGTCATCGCGGCGTATCCCGCCGGGGTCAGGTCGAGTTCCCCCAACAGGTCGCCGCGGGCCGAGTCGAAGCCCGCGGAGATCAGGATGAAGTCGGGCTTGAAGGCGAGGGCCGCGGGCTTCAGCGTCTCGTCGTAGATCTTCCGGTAGGCCTCGTCGCCCGTTCCGCGCTCGACGGGGACGTTCACGATGCAGCCCTCCCCGGCGCCCCGGCCCTTTTGGTCGGCCGTCCCGGTGCCGGGGTAGAAGCGCGCCATATGGGTGCTGAAGTACAGGACCCGCCCGTCCGTGTAGAACTCGTCCTGGGTCCCGTTCCCGTGGTGCACGTCCCAGTCGATGATGAGGACCTTCCCGAGCTTGTGCTTGTTGAGGAGGTGGCGCGCGGCGATCGCGGCGTTGTTGAAGAAGCAGAAGCCCATCGACTTTTCCCGGAGGGCGTGGTGCCCCGGCGGCCGCACGGCGCAGAACGCGTTCCGCACCTTGCCGTCCATGACCGCGTCGACCGCCGAGAGAACGCCGCCCACCGCCGTCACCGCGGCCTCATACGACTTCGCCGAGATGGGCGTGTCGCCGCTGTCGAGCTGGCCGACCTTCTCTCCCAGCCCCTCGCAGGCTTTCTTGACACGCTCGATGTAGGCTTCGCTGTGACAGGCCTTGATCGCGTCGACCGGCGACGCGACCGGGGTCAGCGAGGTCAGCTTTGCGATCAGGCCCCTGTCGCTGAGCCGCTTGACGATCGCTTCGAGCCGCGCGGGGCGTTCGGGGAATCCCTCGCCGGTCTTGTGCTGGAGACAGATGTCGGCCGTGACGAATCCCGTGGGAAGGGCGGCGGACCTCTTTTCGACGGCGGCCTGCGCGGCGGGCGCCCGTCGCACGCAGCGGAAGCCCATCGTGTCGGGCGCCAGGCACGCGTCCGAGAATCCGGGGTTTTCCGCCACGCGGCGGAACGAACGCAGGATCTCGGCGCTCCCTTTCCAGGAGCCGCCGCGCAGGACATACATCTCCCCTTCCGCCGGGCCGCGGGGATTCGCGGCCGCCGCAGACTTGTAGAAGTCCTTCGCGAAGATGTCGTTGCACCACTCGGCGACGTTCCCGTGCATGTCGTAGAGACCCCAGGGATTGGGCTTCTTCTGCGCGACGGGATGCGTCTTCTTCTCGGAGTCGTCGGCGTACCACGCATATTCCCCCGCGTGGCGCCCCTCCGGGCCGAACGAATAGTCCGTCTTCGTCCCCGCGCGGCACGCATACTCCCACTCGGCCTCCGTCGGCAGCCGGTACCCGTTCTTCGAGAAGTCGCACTCGGCGGTGTCCTCGTTGTAGCAGGGCTCCAGGCCCTCGGCCCGGGAGCGGACGTTGCAGAAGACCGCGGCCTTCGTCCAGGGGATCATCTCGACCGGCAGCGAGGGCCCCTTGAAGCGCGAAGGATTGGGCAGCTTGTGTTTCTCGTACTGCTCCTGCGTGACTTCGGTGCGGTCGATGAGGAACGAGTCGACGTGGACCTTATGGACGGGCTTTTCCTCGTCGCGTCCGCGCGCCGAACCCATCTCGAAGTCGCCTTCGGGGACGAGGACCATCTCGACCCCGGCCGCCGACTTGACGATCGGCAGCGCGACGGATGCAACCCCGCCTTCTTCCGCCGGGACGCAGCCCGAGAGGCAGAGGAGGAGGACCATCACCGGGGCGCGGCTCATTTCACGAACATCCAGTCGGGCTCCTTGCAGGACTTCCCGTCGCTGGTGACCTGGACGAACGTGTTCTTCCGGGAGACGTCGGCGACCGTGACGTTCCAGCCCGGCGCCTCGACGCCCGGGAACTCCGGAAGCAGGCCCTTGAGGTTCTTGCCCTGGTGCTTGGGTCCGTAGCTGAACGCGACGTACTTGCCGTCGGGCGACCAGTCGACGTGGTACGTCTCCATCGGGTCCTTGCTCTCGACGATGTTGCGGACGTTCGTCGCACGCGGCGGCGTCGACGTAAAGTCGAGGTCCGCGACGCCGACCGCATAGTCCCCGTGGCCCCAGGCGACCTGCTTGCCGTCGGGGCTCAAGTCGGGGCGGCAGCCGCCCAGGTTCAGGTCGAAGACGCCGTCGCCCTCGGCCTCGAGCGCCAGGATGCCGTGCTTGAAGCCCATGCCGCCGTGGACGGTGGCGACGAACCATTTGCCGTCGGGCGTCCAGTTGAGCGTATAGAGATGCTCGATCTTCTTGTTGGGATGGGCGCGGATCTGGCCGCTGGACAGGTCGTAGATGAAGATCCCCTTGGTCGCGAAGTCGGAGTACGAGAACTTGTCGAATTCGCCGCGGAGGAAGGCGACCCGGGTGCCGTCGCCGCTCCAGCAGGGTTCGCGGGAGTTGTCGGCGATCTTGGTGCGCTTGCCGCCGTCGACGTCCATGACATAGAGGTTGCGGACCTTCTCCTCGCCCCTGCCCTCGTCGGCGCAGAAGACGATCTTCGTGCCGTCGGGGGAGACCTTCGGGTAGAGCTCGGCCACGTCCGGCGTCTTCGTGAGGTTGACGGGGTTCGACCCGTCCGCATTCAGGACCCAGAGGTCCCAGTTGCCGTCACGGTTGCTCTCGCACACGATGCGGTGCTTCACGGACTTCAGCTGCTGGAGGAGCTCCTCGGGGCTGCCCTGGGGCCCGACCGCCGCAGGCGCCGGATCGGGGGAGGGGAGCAGGATGAAGTAAAGGGCGACGAGCAGCAGGGCGGCCGCGGCCATGGAAAGGGCGTCCTTGCGGAACGACGGCAGCCGCCGTGCCGCGGGCCGACCCGTCCGGACGCGGTTCCAGATCGCTTCAGGCGCCCGGGCGGGACGCAGCTCCGCCAGCCTGTCTTCGAACTCAGTCATGGTCGAGGTCTCCCAACTTCTCCTTGAGCGCGGCCAGGCCGCGATAATAGCGATGCTCAAAGGTCTTCTCGGTCACGCCGGCGACGGCCGCCGCTTCGGGGATGGAGAAGTCGCCCCAGATCTTCAGGACGACCGCCTCGCGCTCCTCCGGCGACAGCCGCAGCAGCACCTTCTCCACCTGGCGGCCGCGCTCTGCCAGCTCGGCGGTCCGCCGGGGATCCTCCACGACCTCGTCAAACAGCGGCGACTGCACGCGCCCGGCGAGGCGGCGGGACCGGATCGAGTTGAGGGCTTCATTCCGGACGGCGCGGAAGAGGTATCCCGCTTCCGAGTCGATGTCCTCGGGCGGCGCCGCGATCAGCCGGACGAAGACGTTCTGAAGCACGTCCTCCGCGGCGGCGCGGTCGGAGAGGACGGTGGTGGCGTAGAGGAGAAGCCGGTCGGCATGGCGTCGCCAGAGCTGCTCGCAGAAGACCGAGTCCATGAGGAGGGTCTGCTCCATTGCCTGAATGACACTTCAGGGAGTTGAACCTCCCCGGGAATTCTAACGCCTGGGGGGGTGGGGGCCCGTGGACCTGGGTTGTCCCCTCTTCTCTTCGTCCCCCCCCCCGGGGGGGGGCGACGCTCTGCGGTCTACTGTCTACGATCTACTGAATACTTTACTTCAGGATTCCCTGGGCCATCAGTTCCAGCTCCTGCCGGTTCGTCACGACCTCCGCGAGCTGTTTCTGAAGTCCGGCGATTTCCTTCTCGCGCTTGCGGCGGTCCTCCTGCGTCTCCTTGATGCGGTCCTCGACGGCCGCGTCGCTCAGGTCGCCGTTCTTCGCGGCTTCTGCCAGCTTTTCGCGCGAGGTCTTCGTGAAGTCCTCGAGATCGTATTGGGCCTTCACGATTTTCGTCACGAGGTCGGCGATCGCGGTCTTCTCGTCCTCCTTCTCGATGCGGAGGGCGCCGACGGCGCTGCGGACGCGGTCTTCCACGCTGGGACGGGGCGGAGGGCCGCCGCCGCCCCGGTTCGTGTTGAGAAGGTTCGGGATCATGCGCATGAAGCCGGTGGCGCGCTCCAGCAGGGCATCCATCTTGGTCTTCTGCTCGTCGGTCAGGTGCACCTTGACCTTCTCGGCGAGCGCCTTGAGATTGTCCTGGTACTTCTGCATCTCCTCGGCGATGTTCAGCCCCTGGAGACCCTTCTCGGCCTGCGCCGCGACGCGCTTCTGCAGGTCGGCGTTGAACTCGTCGTAGAGCGGCTTGATCTTCTCGACCTGCTCGTCGGTCAGGCTCAGCTCGCGCTTGACGTCCTCGATATTGACGGTGCCCATCGGCCGGCCGCCGCCGCCGCCGAACTGACCGCCGCCGGGACCGCCGCGGCCCCGCTGCATCTGGGTCCGCAGCTCCTCGTACTGCTTTTTCTGCTCGTCGTTGAGCAGCGCATTGATCTTCTCCGTCCGCGCGTCGTCGAGTTTCGTGCGGTCCTCGCCGTCCTTGGCGAGGATCTCTTTCACCTTGGCGGTCTGATCGTCCGTGAGCTTCAGGCGATCCTTCAGGCGGTTGACCAGGAATTCCTGGCCCCGGGCGTCCTGGGCCATTGCGGGAGACGCCGCCAGCAGGAGCATCATGAGCGCGCGCATGCCTACCTCCGTTCGAGAGTGCGGATCATCAGTTCGATCTGGCCGGGGTCGACGTTGCCCGCCGCCAGCACCACGGTCCCCTCGTGCTCGAGGAGATACGCCGTCCCGCCGCGGTCGGAGAACTTCCGGGCGACCACCGAGCCGGCCTCGCCGCCCGTCGCGGGGGGGATGAATTTCTTGAGGTGCTGCCAGAGCTCCGACGAGGCGGAGCATTCCACGAGGGCCACCGCGGCCAGCCCGTCGGTATACGTATAGTGGGCCACCGCCGCGTCGATCTTCGGGATCGCGAAGGGAAGGAAGGGCCGGACGGTCTCCTGCAGCTCCTTCGAGAACTCGGCCCGCAGCCGGATGATCTCGGAACCGCGGAGCTCGAAGCCGCGGGGCAGGCTCGCGGGCCTCAGCACGGCGAAGCCGGCCGCGGCGGCCATGCGTTCGGCGGGAACCTCCTCCTGCGACACGCGCAGCCAGTTGGGGCGCGCCTTCTCGTCGAACGTCTTCGGCGGAATCTCCGGACGGTACTCGATGTCCGAGAACCAGGTCTCGAAGACGGTACGGCCTTCGGAGTGGATCTCGAAGCGCAGCGGGAAGCGGTTCTGGAGATCGGCCGAGACGCGGTAGCTCGGACGTCCCTCGTGGCGGGCGTTGACCTCGATGACCTCGCACTCGCGGCCCGCCACCGTCTCGCGGCCGGTCACGACGACGTCATAGTTGCGCACCGCGAGGGCGGCGTCCTTGATCTTGCGCTTCCACTGGCCGTGACCGGGACGCAGGAACAGCGGGAGACCCGGACCGAAGGGCGGACGCGGACCCAGGGGGCGCGGCGCGGGCTTCGATCCCCCTTCCATCCCCAGGAAGTCGACGCGCTTCTGGCCGTCGCGCGACCAGATCCGGAGCGAGACCCGCTGGGGTCCGCCCATGACGCGCGTCCCCACGTACGGGATCTGTTCCTCCGCCGCCTCGATCGAGGTGAGGAAGGTCTGCAGCCTCGCGTCGCGGGTGTCGCTCAGGACGCCCCAGGAGATCGCTCCCGCGGCGAGAAGGAAGGCGCCGGCCCAGGAAAGGCGTTTCATCTTAATAGTCGTTGCGCAGGATCGTGTCGACCATGGCGGTCGCCGCATCCACGTCCTCGTATTTCGGCACCAGGCTGCGGAAGGTCCGCTGGGACTCGGGCGCGACCTCCTGGACGACGAGCTTGAGCGGCGGGGTGCGCGGGGCGCTGCCCGTCGCGAAGAGGGTCACGGCCAGAAGCAGGGCGGCCGCGGCGCCCAGGCCCGACGCCACCCGGAGCAGGCGGAAGGGGATGGGGCGGGTCTGGGCGATGGCGGCGGCGATGCGCGGCCAGAGGTCGGCGGGGGCCGACGGGGCGCGCGCGCCGGTCAGGATCTGCTCGTTCTCCCGGATCCCCTCCAGACGGCCCGCGCAGGCGGCGCACCCGGAGCGGTGCCGGACGAACTCCTCCCGCTCCTCGTGCAGGGTCCCCTGCAGGAAGTCGAACACGCGGTCGGAAAACTCGGCGCAGTTCATGGCCCTTGCTCCAGCATCACGTCCTTCAGAATCGGCCGCAGCGTCTCGTGCGCGAGGAACAGCCTCGACTTCACGGTGCCGATCGAGATCTCCAGGATCTCGGCGATCTCTTCGTAGGAGAGACCCTCGAGATACCGGAGGCTGATCACCGTCCGCAGCTTCGGCGAGAGCTGCTGCAGCGCGCGGTGGACCTCGTCGTCGATCGGCCGGCCTTCCATCGTGCCGCCCGGATCGCCGCGCCCGTCCCGGACGATCTTCTCGTGAATCCTCGCGTGGCGCGAGCCCTCGCTCGCCCGGTTGAGCGCATGGTTGACGGTCACCCGGAACAGCCACGTGGAGAACTTGCTCTCGAACTTAAAGGAGCGCAGCTCTCCGTGGATCTTGACGAAGACCTCCTGGACCAGGTCGGCCGCCGCGTGATGCTCCCCGACGATCCGGAACGCGGAGGCGAAGACCTTGTCGCCGTACTTTTCATAGAGCAGGCGGAAGGCGTCGGGGTCGCCGGCCAGGTGCCGTCGCACCAGCGCCGCATCGTCCCCGCCCATCGCTGAATCCACCCGTTCCGACACGCGACCTCAGAGAATTGTTCGCAGGAGATTATAGGGCAGCAGCCTTCCGGCGGAACACGCGAGAGAGGACGAGGTGCGTAGGCAGGTAGAGGATCGCCGGGTAGGCCAGCATGCAGACGATCAGGTACAGCCAGGGCGGCCGGACGACGTACTGGGGATGGTCGAAAGGGCCCCAGACCCAGTTCAGGTTCACCTTCTCCGTCCAGCCGAGCCAGCAGATCGGAAGGACGACCCAGGCCATCGCGATCTGGCAGAGCAGACCCCGACGATCGTAGCCCAGACGCTTCAGGCTCCATAAGAGGGCCGGCGGTGTCGCGACGTGGAAGAGCGAGAGCAAGCGCAGGCCGATCGGGATGTTCGAGCCGTCGTCGTTGAACATGTACCCCGTGCCGCCGATCGGATGGAAGCCCAGGACGGCGCGCGTGATGAGGTCGATCGTATAGAGCATCTGGATCAGGAGCACCGAGCACGCCGTCCAGGACATCACGAGCGCGCTCTCGGCCCACAGGCCGGCGAGGATCATGAAGTTGCCGATGTCGCAGAACCAGAGGAAGTTCCGCGGCCCGTAGTAGGTCCAGTAGACGGGGGCCCAGACGGCGACCCAGGCCGTCCAGCCGATCTTGAGCCAGAGCGGGATCGGGGAGGCCCTCATCCCGCCAGCGCGGACGACGGGTCCGGCACGGCGGATCGGATCGGGACCACGAAGGGGACGTCCATCGGATCCGCGCCGCTGCTCCGGGCGGCCACGAAGAAGTACCCGTCGAGGGTATAGTGGATGAAGAGCACGCTGAACACGCCGATATAGTGATACTGCGCGCCCGAAAGGGAGAACGGCCGCGTGGCCTTCAGCGTGAGGATCACCGCGAGCTGCACCGCCGTGAACAGCAGGCACAGGCCGTAGAACTTCCAGGCCGCGCGGCCGGGTCCGCTGACGCTGCCCACGAACGGCGACGCGCTCTTCCCCTCCGCCTTCCGGAGGTTCAGGATCAGCCAGATGATCCCCAGGTACTGGAGCGAATGCCAGGTGTTGACGGCCTGGAACGCCAGTTCCATGCGCTCGCCCGCCGCCATCGCGGGGATCATGAAGGCGATGGTCGACGTCAGGAGAATGAGCGCCGTCTTCGGCCGGTTGAGCACCCCGTTCCGCCATTCCTGGAGCGTCTTCATCGACCAGGCCAGGAACGACGCGGCGAAGAGGACCGCGATCGCCTTGCAGGTGAACTCGGTCTTGACGAGGTCGGGGATGAGGATGCGGACGTCGCCCATCGTGAAGTCGTTGCGCACGAGCTTGTAGGCCGCTATCGGGTAGAAGGAAAGGAAGAGCACCATATAGTCGAGGACGCGCGAGGGCCAGGCTTCCGGTCGCCCGAAGCGGCGGCGGTAGGCGTCGGCCAGGTAGGCGTTCTGCTGGAGGACGTGGAAGGAGGCGGCGAAGATGAAGAAGCTCAGCAGCTGCTGGAACCGGGTGATGGTGAGGAAGACGACGAGGGCGGGAACAACGACGGCGACGGCGGCAAGGGCCCAGCCGTGGCGGCGCCGGTATTGCGGGTCGAAATAGGTGGTGAGGAAGGTGGCGAAGACGTGCGGGCCGCCGGCGATGACGGTGACGGCCAGGTTGAGCGCCTCCGACGAGATGCCGCCCCACACGAGGGCCAGGGTGATCGGCACGACGATCGCCGTTCCCATGAGCCAGGTGACGTCCCAGCGCGCGCCGTAGAGCCACGGCCCTCGGCGCGTCACCGCGAAACTCAGCCCCTGAGTTTCCATGCGCGTTCCCTCCCCTGCGACCACGGGTAGTCTGCAAACTCGGAGCGCGGTCGTCCAGACCGCCTTGCACTTTTTTTGCGCAGGATCCCCCGGCCTCCCGTCCCCCCAGGGAGCAACAAGGGGCCCTGAGGATACGCATGAAATGGAAGTCCGTCCCCGCCCGGCATGAACGAAAACGGTTAGCGAGGGGGGGCGGCGACGACCTCGTCGGGGGCTTCGGCCAGAAGCCTGGGAAGAAACTCGTTCTTGAACGGCTTGCGGTAGAGGTAGTCGAAGAAGCTGTGTTCCACCGAGCCCGAGAAGTCCACGGCGAACCCGTGGGCGCGGCCCCGGTTGAGGATCGGGGCGACATAGGCATGGTAGATTTCCAGGCTGCATCCCAGGGTCGTCCCGGCGATGCCGGAGAGTCCGCCCGCGTTCAGCGCGTGATCGTCCTCGTTGATCCCCAGGATGATCCGGTCGTGGAAGTAGAACTCTCCTCCACAGCGTTCGCCGTAGGTCTCGAAGTCCCAGGCCAGCATCGCGGGGGCGATGAGTCCGATCCGCATCCCGGGGAAAAAGGGAGGCGGAAGCATCTTCTGGAGCTCGCGATACCGGACGTCGGCTTCGGCGGTGTTCCGGAGCTCCGTATTCCACAAGGCGGAGCAGATCACGACGGCTCCCCGGCTGTGGGTGAGGACCCGGATCGGGAGGGAGGAGGGCAGGCGGTTCAGGAGGTTCCGGAGGCCCAGCCCGGCCCACTTCGAGTTGCACTGCGCCTGGGGCCAGATCGCGAACACATCTCCATAGAGGCCCTCCCAGAAGATCTCCAGGAAGGCGAACTTCCGGTTCGGATAGAAGCGCTCGATGCGCTCCCGGGCGCACTCGTAGGCCCGGCAGATCTCGGGAAGGGTGGTGTTGAATCCGTGGATCAAGATCACCAGCGTGCGGCCGTCGGCGCACATCGTCCGGATCCTGCGGGCGTAGTCCTCGAAGATCTGGTTGGGGTCATAGTCGCCGGACTCGGCGAGCAGTTTCTCGACGTTGCCCCTCAGCTGGAGGAGCCGCTTGGCGTTCAGGGGCCGACGCGCCGGATCGGGATAGGGCTTCCCGGTCTTGAGCATATAGAACCGGATCACGTTCGGAATCTCTTCGGAGCGGTCCCAGTCGGAGGTCGGACAGTTCGGGCAGGCGGGGTTCTCCAGTCCGCCGATGGGGGGCGCAAAGCCGGCGGCGCATCCGGCCGCCGCGGGCAGGAGCCCCAGGGCCAGGACCACACAGAACTTGTGAACTTTGTTCCGCACCGTAGAATGGTTAGAAGTCCATGGCCGACCGTTTTACGAAAAACGAACTGGACAGCCAGGCGCAGGGAAGGCGGGATCTGCCGACGACCCGGTGGAGTCTCGTTGTCGGCATCCAAGCGGGAACCCCCGAGGCGCGGCGCGAGGCCCTCGGTCATCTGTTCGAACGGTATAAGAAGCCGATCTACCACTACTTCCGGCTCAAGTGGAAGATGCGGCCCGACGAGGCCCAGGACCTGACCGCGGATTTCTTCACGATGCTGCTCGAGGGCGATGCCCTCCAGCGCTACCAGCCCGGGCGATCCAGCTTCCGCACCTACCTTAAAGGCATCCTCAAGAATTTCACGCTGGACCAGATCAAGAAGACCGACGCCCAGAAGCGGGGAGGGGACCGCGACCGGGAGCCGCTAAACGACAGCCTGCCGGCGGCAGTGTCGGACAACCCCGATACGGCGCTGGACTGGTCCTGGCGGATGACCGTCCTCGAACGCGCCGTGGAGGCCACCCGGGTCTGGTTCCTGTCCGAAAAGCGGGAAACCCAGTTCCGGACCTTCCAGTCGGCGGTCCTGGAACTGAAGGAGGAGCGGCCGACCGACGGCCAGATCGCCCTCCAGCTCGGGATTTCCGAGTCCGCCGTGGGGAACCACATCAATATCGTCCGGGTCAAGCTCCGGGAGATGATCCGGGGGGAGCTGATCCAGACCGTCCTGGACAAGGAGCAGCTCGACGAGGAATACCGGCTGATCATCGGAAAAAGCGGCCTTTAGGAGAATCCGGGCGCTTTTTTCCAAACGATCGGCCGACGATTTCTAACAGTCTGGGTAGGGAACTGGGAGGGAAAGGGCATGTCCGCCGCCCTGCCTGCAAGCTGGCTGGAGCGCGTCGCTCAGTCCTTGATCGACCACGAGGACCGGCGCGATTCGCTCCAGAATTTCCCTCCGCGATACGAGGTGCTGGACGAGATCAGCCGCGGGGGGATGGGGATCGTCTACCGCGCGTGGGATCCACAGCTTGGCCGGAACGTGGCCCTCAAGGTGCTCCGGCCCGAAGACGGCCACGGGGCCGAGGCGCACGAGCGCTTCCAGCGGGAGGCGCGGATGGCGGCCGGCCTGCACCACCCCCATATCGTCCCCGTCCACGACACCGGCACCTGGAACGGCCAGGACTACATCGCGATGCAGCTGATCGAGGGGAAGACCCTCGAGCAGGCGAAACCCGACCGACGCACGGCCCTGGCGTGCATCCGTGACGCGGCGCGGGCGCTGCAGTACGCGCACGAGCAGGGCATCGTCCACCGGGACATCAAGCCGTCGAACCTGATGCTGGACCAGAAGGGCCGGGTCTATATCACGGACTTCGGCATCGCGCGGCAGTCGGTGTCGACGGCGGGGATGACGAGTCCCGGGACGGTGGTGGGGACGCCGGCGTACATGTCGCCCGAGCAGGCGTCGGGGCTTCCGGCGGACGCGCGGTCGGACGTGTACTCGCTGGGGGCGACGCTGTACGAGCTGGTGACGGGGAAGGCGCCGTATTCCGGGGAGCCGCTGGACGTGGTCGAAGCGGTGCGGACGCGGGACCCGGAGACGGCGCGGCGCCTGGTGCTGGGGCTCTCGAAAAACGTGGAGGCGATCCTCGTCGGGGCGATGGAGCGTCGGCCGCAGGACCGTTACCAGAGCGCGACGGAGCTGGCGGACGACATCGACCGCTACCTGAACGGGGAGCGTCCCACGAGGCGTCCGAGGGGAATCTCTTACAAGGTGCAGCGCGCCTTCGTCCGACATCCCTGGCGTTCGGCGGTGAATATCTTATTCGCCCTGCTCCTCGTGATGGCGGGGATGGTTCTTGCGTATGTCATCCACGCCTGGATCTACTTGAAGAAGGCCAAGAGGCTCCCCGACACCGATCCCCTAAAGAGCCAGTATCTAAAAATCGCGGCGAAAGTCTTTCAGGAGGCCGAGGACGAGTTGACCACCCTGCCGAAACTCGCCTCGACAGCCAAGCCTCCGGAGAATCCGGTGCCGCTCAAACCACCCCCGGAACCCACTCCGCCGAACCTGTCTCCTGAGCCGCCCACGCCCAGCGCCGAAGCAGCCGCCCGATTGGAACTCATTGCCAGCGCAAGGAAATCAGCCCGTGACAATATCGATGCCGGGAAGCTGGACGCGGCACGTCAGGACATCGAGGTGCTCGAAAAGGTTGCCCCGGAGCGGGCCGCCGAGCTGGGGGTCTCTCTTCGCAAAGCGGAATTCGAGCTCGGTCTGCGAGACTTGACCGAGAGCGTTCTGAAATCGGATGGCGGACCTTTCGACTGGCTCTATGCGAATCTGCAGAGCGATGCCTTTCGCGACCGGAAGGATCGGAGCAAGCTTCTGGCGCCGATCCTCCTTCGCAGGGGCGGCGTTCTGGCTGAAGCCAAGCGACCCTCTGAAGCGATCAGGGCCTTCGACGAGGCGGAGCGGCTGGGAATCCAGGATGCTGCTCTCTTCGAGCAGCGGGGACTTGTACTTCTCGAGCAGGAGCAATGGGACCGGGCTGAGAAGGACCTGAATTCCCTGAGAGCACGGTCCGTCGGCCGCACGGTTTATCCCAAGCCCTTTGCGAAGCTGTTCTACCGGAAGGAACATCAGGCCCTGTCGACGAAGGACTGGACGGAGGCGCTCAAGCAGGCGGAGATCGCCCTGCATTTCGACGCGACGTCTGCCGCGGTCTACCACGATCGTGGTCTCGCCCGGTTCGGAGCTTCCGGACAGGCGCGCGAAGCCCTGGAGCAGGATCTGAAGACCGGATTGAGCCTGGATTCGAAGCTCGTCGTGGGCGAGGAGTACCGGGGAATCCTGCTCCGCTATTGCCGCGCCCAGAGCGAAGCCTATTGGGGCCTTGAGGATGCAAAGCTCAGGGATGCCGCGTGGCAGGAAGTGGCCGCCTGGCTGAATCTCGCCCTCGACAATTTCTATAAGGAAGACACGGACCTGCTCCTGGAGCGAGCAGTCGTTCGCCGTAGGATGGGCGACCTCAACCAGGCATTACAGGACGCCCGGGAAGCTCTGAGGATTCGGAATGATGGCGCTTCGAACCTGGCGATGGGAATCCTGACCTTCCTGCGGGGAAGACTCCCGAAGCCCGATGATGCACGGACGCGGGAAGCGATCGGCTTCTTGAGCGAAGCCGCGCGACTTGCTCCGGGGGACTATCGCCCGCTGTACTGGCGCGGCCTCAGCCGGGCCGATCTCGGAGGAGACGATCTGGACGCAGGGATCAAGGATCTGCAGGAAGCGTTCCGACTTCATTCCTCCTCTCCATTCCTCGCGCTCCAGCTCGCGGGAAGCTGCCTCCAGATCATGTTCCGGGACACGAATACTGAGCACTGGATTGACGCCGCGGATGAGGCGGCCCGCGCCGTCGTCGAAGCGGATTCACTGTCCGAGGAGGATCTCGTCGCGGGATTCTATGAACTGCAACATCTCTCGAAATCGCAGGCGGTACACCTGCTCACTCGGGATGCTCACCTGTGCAGGGCCCAGGCCTTCCATCATGGATTCAAGTTCGACCGCAGCATCGAGGAGAGCGGCGCGGCGATCCAGCTGGACCCCCAATTCCGCCGTGCCTACATCTGGAGAGGCTATGCCCAGTGCACCGCCCGGAATCACACCGCCGCGCGGGAAGACTTTAGAATGGCGATCAAACTGAGCCTGACCGCAGAGGAAAAGACCAAAGCGGAAGAGTGGCTCCATCGCTATCTGAAGCACAGTAACTGAACAAGATGCTATTGCTGCTTCTGCTCGCCGCCTGTGCCGTATCGCAGGATCCTCCGAACGCCCCGGATCCGACGGCATCCAAGGACGATCAGGGCCCCCGATTGAAATCCAGGATGGAGAGCGTGTCTTCCGGAAGGTCGAACCTCCTCGACCGGGCGTCGGCGTCCGTCAGTGTGCTGAGCGGCGAGGATTTGAAGGCGCTCGGCGTCCAGACCTTCATCGATGCGCTTCGGCTGATGCCGGGGCTGGAAGTGGAGAAGATTTCCGCTTCGGAATCGGCCGTCAGCGTGCGCGGGTATGTCGGTCCCGCCTCTGCTTCGCAAGGCATGCTCGCCTTGGTGGACGGTCGCCAGGCCTACAACGAGTTCTTCGGAGCTCCATTCTGGGAGACCCTGGGCATCGCCTTCGGCGAGATCAAGTCGATCGAAGTCATCCGCGGCCCGGGCTCCTTCCTCTACGGCCCCAATGCCATGCACGGACTAGTGAACATCACGACGATGTCCCCTCTCGACTACGGCGAAGGCATCTACAACAATCATCAGGTATTCACAACGATCGCCGCCGGAACCTATGCCGCGAACCAGGAGTCCCTGATCTACGTGAAGCGTGAAGGGGAGACCGGCGTGAAGGTGGCGCTCTCGCACGACGACATGGACCAATTCGAGTCTCGCGGCGACACCAAGAACAAGATAGTCGGATCGGTGCGCCTTCAGACGCGACCGGCCGAGGGTCGGGAGCTGGATGTGACCGCAGGAGCCAGCCGTCAGAAGTTCGATGCGCTGTTTCCGGAAACCTCCCTGTTGGATGCGGCGACCTACACCACCCGTGCCAATGAATACTACCTCCAGGCGAAGTACACGTTGAATACAGGACTGACGCTTCGAACATCCTGGACTCGATTCGAGGCCGACGGGCAGCCGAATGCGATCTTTGTCCCGTTCTCCCTTATTCTCGATACCGCCGACCTGGATCTTCAGTACACGTTCAGCCCCTGGCGGTCCCAGAACGTGACCATCGGAACCGGCATTCGCTACTCAACATTCAACACCGGGGACTTCGACATCTCCGACGGACGTCATGCCACACGGGTGGAATGGCTCTTCATTCAGGACGAGATCGTCCTGGCGTCGGAACTTTTCCTCACCGTGGGAGTCCGGCTCGACGAGCATTCCAAAGCCGGTCTCAGCCCCGCACCCCGACTGGCCTTGGTCTACGAGTTCGTACCCCCGACGACGATCATGGTCGACGGAGAGCCCACGCTCTCGCCGGGACAGTCGATTCGTGCGACCGCGGGCTACGGCTATCGCAACCCGGCCCTCCGTGAATTGTGGTTTGACATGCCGATCACCTCGAAGTTTGGACCTTCCAAAGTCATCGGGAATCCCGATCTGGATCCCGAGATGATGCGGTCGTTCGAGGTTGGATACTGGGGGCGTCCCACCAGCAGCCTTCAGGCGGAGTGCAGCATCTACTATAACCGAGGGGATCACTTCGTCGTCTTTGTACCGACTGCCGGCGGCGCAAGACGGGAGAATCGCAATAAGGAAGACGCTTATGGCATCGAGACCACTCTTGAGTATCAGCTGACAAGGGAAGTCTTTCTGTTCGGCAACTACGCTTACTCCCTGCGTCACAATCTGAATTCCCACGTCAGCGTTGCCGGTGTGAGTCTTGGCGATGCCCACAACCGGATCCCGGACGGGCCTATGAACAAGGCCAACGCAGGAGTGCGATACGTCACCACTCAAGGGCTCAGCGGGATGGTATGGATCAACTTCTTCGACGAGACCACCTTTACCGACAAGCTGACGGGCGAACGCGTCGGCCATGTCCCTGCCTACGCCCTGGTGAGTGGAAAGATCTGGTATCCGATCAGAATGGGCAGCACGGACGGGAAGGTCTTCGTCCAGGCCTTCAATGCCTTTAACCATGTCCACCGCGAACACCCCGACGGCGACGAGTATGGCGCCATCGCCATGGTCGGCATGGATATCGCCTGGTAGCGGGCCGATCCCGCGCGAGATGCCCTACTTGGGCTGCGGCACCACGCGGATGTACGGCTTCGGTGCCTTCCAGCCGTTCGGATAGGTCTTCTTCGCTTCCTCGTCCGAAACGGAGCCCGCGATGATCACGTCCTCTCCCTGCTTCCAGTTCGCCGGAGTCGCGACCTTGTGTTTCGCCGTCAGCTGCAGGGAATCAATCACCCGGAGGACTTCGTCGAAGTTGCGTCCCGTCGTCATCGGGTAGACGAGGATGAGCTTGATCTTCTTGTCGGGGCCGATCACGAACACATTGCGCACGGTCAAATTGTCGGCGGGAGTTCGCTTGGCAGGATCGCCGGAAACGCTGGCGGGCAGCATGCCGTAGAGTTTGGACACGTTGAAATCGCTGTCCCCGATCATCGGATAGTTCGGCGCATGGCCCTGGGTTTCCTTGATGTCGTTGGCCCAGCTCGAATGCTTTTCCACGGGGTCCACGGAAAGCCCGATGACCTTCACGCCGCGCTTGTCAAATTCCGGCTTAATCTTGGCCATGTACCCGAGTTCGGTGGTGCAGACCGGGGTGAAATCCTTAGGGTGCGAGAATAGGACCGTCCACTTGTCCCCGATCCACTCGTGGAACTTGATGCGTCCCTCGGTGGTCTCGGCCTCGAAATCCGGCGCGATGTCATTTATCTTGAGCGTCATCCTTCACCTCCTTCGTTTCCTGCCCGCAGGGGAGCCAGAGTAGGCCCTTGGGATCCCCATGTCAAGCACCTCGCAGCCCGGACGCCCACCCGGTCCCGCCCGCACCTTGATTCATTTTTCGTAACCGGATGCTGGCGCTTTCTTCTCCGAAGAGTAGACTTAGGAACCGACAGGGAGGAGCCATGCCGAAGACCTTCAGCGCCCTCGAGAAGAACATCCTCAAGACCAAGGGCCTCACCGACGCGCAGCTCAAGAAGCTCGCCAAGGCCGGCATCAACTCCCGCGAGGATTTCAAGACCGTCGGCGACGCCGCCACGCTCGCCGAGCTGGTTTCAGGGATCACCAAGGACGCCGCCGCAGCCGTCATGTCCTGGGCCACCGGCGGTTCCGCACCGACCCCCGCGGCCGGCGTCGTCGTCGACTCGGCCGACGTCGTCTATTGCATCCACTGCCGCACCAAGCAGCCGAAGGACTACAAGAGCGGCGATCTCTGCGTCTCCTGCGGCAAGCAGGCCGAGCCCATCCTCTCCTGCTACTGGTGCTCGTCCAGCGGCCCCGGCAAGTTCTGCCGCCAGTGCGGCGCGGAGTTCGTGGCCACGTCGGAGCTGGATCTCGCGATCCACCTCAAGCGCGAGGGCCTCTCCAAGGACGAGGTGCCCAAGAAGCTGATGTCCATGAGCGCCGCCGACAAGGACGCGCTCTGGGGCCGCATCCGGAAGTCGCGCGGATAAGCCATGCGCGCCCTGTGCGAAGGGTGCGGCAAGCCTCAGCCTCCCGACTGGAAGGCCGGAGATCTCTGCTCGTTTTGCGGGAAGTCGGTCCGCCACGACGTCCGCTGCTACTGGTGCGCGAAGTGGGTTCCCGCCGCCAAGTTCTGCCGCTCCTGCGGCGCGACCGTCGTCGAGGAGCGCCTCTACGGCGCCGCCCGCATGCTCAAGGACGCGGGCACCGACCGCTTCACCATCCCCAAGCAGCTGAAGGAGTTCGACCCGGACCAGATCGAGAACTTCGCCCGCATCTACCAGCGCCACGCCGTCGCCGTCGCGCGGCACGTCGACGAACTCCGCCTCCTCGAACGCTTCACGCACAACAAGGCCTGGAGCAGCGCGCTGGAGGAGCAGCTGGTGCCTCAGCTGCCCTGGCCCGAGGACATGCTCGCGCGCATGTCCGCCCCGACGCTTCCTCCCTCCGACGATCTCGCCGCGATCCGCGCGATCCAGGAGACGACGCCGTTCCCGACCACGAGAGCGGTCGCGATCCTCGTCCGCCTCTCGAAGCGGGACGGGGATGTCTATAAGGAGGCCTGCTCGGTCTTTTACACCGACGAGCCCGGGCTGAAGGACGAGGCCGCCCTGGGGCTCACGGACTGGCGCATCGCCACCACCTGGGGCCGTCCCCGCAACCTCGACCGCGAGCTGGCCGACGTCCTGCTCCAATCGCCCCACCGGCTCGAAGCCGCCGTCCGCCTCGGATTCATGGGGCGGGGAAACGCGGACCTCCTTAAGGAGGCCCTCTCGGCGCCCGATCCTGAAACCGCGTTCTGCGCGGCCCTCGTGCTGGGCGACGTCGACCGTCTCCAGGCCGCGCTCAAAGGCGACGATCACCAGAAGTCCGTCGCGGGCAGCAAGCTGATCTCCCTCGGCGTCATCAAGCCGGTGATCCAGGAGATCCCCAAGAGCACGGAGCAGATCCAGCAGGAGCTCGTGGAATCGCTGCTGCGCCGCAAGGAGGCGGCCCCCGACGCGGCCGAGTCGCTGCTCGACATCGTCGAGAAGACCGCCGACGACACGCTCCGCGAGCGGGCCTCCCGCCTGCTCTGTCGCGACCTGAAGCCGGCCTGGGTGCTGCGCATCGCCCGCGCCGCGAAGAAGGACCGTCATATCTTCCAGAACCTGCTCCAGGCGCCGGGGCTGACGTCGGATGCGGCGGTCGAACTGGCCGACTTCCTGCTCGCCGAAGGCCGCTTCACGATGAACCAGTACGGCATGGACAAGCTCGCCGAGGGCGACGCCATGCCCGCGTCCTATGTCCCCACCCGCTTCGCCCGCGCGACCGGGGAGTCGCCGGTCGAGATGCTCCACTTCGCCGAGAAGCAGCTCGAGGCGCGGAAGGACGAGGGCCTGCACCGGTTCGTGATGCAGACCGTCTTCGGACCGCATTCCCCCCAGGTCCGCGCCGCCGCATGGTGGGCGCTGCACCGCTGGTACCGCAGCCTGGGAGAGCACCGCGGCGAGGGTCCCTTCACCCTGCAGAAGGAGACGATCGAGCGCTTTTTCGGATCGGTCGGCTCGTTCGCCCCCCGGCTCGCCGCCGTGCTGCGCGACCGCGACTCGATGAAGGAGGTCGGCCTCTACGAGTTTCTCGCCAACCTCCTCAAGACGGCGGACGCGGTGACGATCGCCGCGATCCAGGCGGAGGGCGCCGCCGACGACCTGCTGAAGGCGCTCCTCGAAGCGGCGCACGGGGACTACTGGCCCTATACGATGGAGTCGATCATCACGCTGGCGTCCCAGATCGGCGCCCATCCTCGGCTGCTCGACCCGACGCTGAAGGAGCTCCGCTCCCTGGGCAAGAAGGGGAACTACCACTACGACAAGGCGGTGCGGCGGCTGGAGCTCGGGCGCTACGGCATCCCCGAGGAGTCCGAATGGGGCAAGGTGCCCGATGATTTCGCGACGACGCGCTTCGATGCCGTCGACGTCGAAGGGAAGCGCGAGCTGCTGAAACTCATCGAGCACCAGCTGATCCACCAGGAATCCGAGGACGCCTCCGAAATCCTCGGTTCGTTCCTGTTGGGGGTTGCGCTCCGGCCGGGCGACCCCGGCGTCCGCGAGGAGGCGATGCAGCTCTACGTCGAACGCGGCCTGGGCCGGGGCAACGAGTTCACTCTGAAGAAGGGCGAGGCGGACGAACGCTTCGGCTCCTACACCGAGCTGGTCGCCCTGCTGCCCGGAGCCCTGGAGGCGGCCTTCGACCTTCCGGGATCCCGGATCTTCGAATTCTGCGACCACCTGCTCAGCAAACCGGCGCCGACGGATGCGGACGAACTGGCGGCGGAAAAGAACGCGGGGATTGCCCTCATCCACGCGATCCTGAAGCTTACCGCCCTTCCGCCCGACGCGGAGCATCACCGCGAGCGGCTCCGCCGCAACGGCATCCGCTTTCTCTCCGGAGGCGCGGGGGCTCATCCGGACTGGCGCGACGAGGTCCTCCAGGCGCTGGAGCGGATCCACGCGACGCCGGGGACCGATATGGCCGGGGAATGCGAGATGGCGATCCGCAAGCTGAAGCCCCCGGCGGCCCCCCAGCCGCGGCCGGCGATCGCCCATCCGCGCGAAGAGGACGAGGCCCTTCCTCCGCCGGAGCCGATGAACCCGGAAGTCGCCGATTACATGGCGAAGCAGAAGATCGCCGAGAAGATGGGCGCGGACCTGCAGCAGGCGATTTTCAAGATCATGGCGGGACGCGGGTCGGCGGAGAAGAAAATGCGCGAGGCCACGCGCCTGAGCGAGGAGTTCCAGGTCGCCATCAAGAAGCTCTACGGCCAGTAGGACCGTTTACCCGCCCAACAGTCCGGCCGCCCTTCTCCATATATAGGCCTCAAGATTGAGCGTCCGAACGCCGATCTCTTCCTCCAGTCAGGAGAGAGAGGGTGGACGCCGCTCATTCACTGGGGGCCTACTATACCCCCGCGGTCCTCGCCGAGCCGCTGGCCCGCTGGGCCGTCCGCGAGCCCGGAGACCGCGTCTTCGATCCCTCGTGCGGCGAAGGCGCGTTCCTGACCTGCGGCCTCGACCGCCTCCTCTCCCTCGGCGCCTCGCCCCGCGCCCTGTCCGACCAGATCGCCGGCGTCGAACTCGACGTCAAGGCGCTCGCCCGCGCCCGCGGCGCCCTGCTGTCGCGCCACCCCGGCCTCCGCTGGGGCCGCCTCGCGCAGGACGACTTCTTCCTCTTCGCGAAGGAGAACCTGGGGACGGTCGCCTTCGACGCCGTCGTCGGCAACCCGCCGTATCTCCGCACCCAGGGCCGCTCCGACAGCGTCAAGCGCCGGGCGCTCGACGTCGCCCGGACCTGCGGGGCGGAGCTGACCGCCGACGCGAGCGCGTGGGCGCCCTTCGTCGCCGCGGCGGCCGGTTTCGTCAAACCCGGCGGCCGGCTCGCGATGGTCGTCCCGCGCGAAGCGCTCTTCACGAACTACACGCGGCCGCTCCTGTCCATGCTCGAGCGTCGCTTCGCGAACGTCAACCTGATCGCGCTCGACGAGTACCTCTTCGAGGGCGCGATGGTCAAGGTCGCGCTGCTCCTCGCCGAGGGGATCGGCCCCGGCGTGCTCCGCCTCCATGAGGCGCGCGACATCTGGAACCTCGACCGCCTGATCGACGCCGCGCCGGCGCCCGTCGCCGCCTCGTCCTGGGTCTGGTCCCGCATCCCGGCCGACTGCCGCCCCGCCGCGGCCCGCGCCCTCGAGACGCCAGCGCTCACCCCGCTCGCCGACCTCGCGACCGTGCTGCTCGGCATCGTCACCGGCGAGAAGGACTACTTCCTGCTTCCCGCCGCGGAGGTCCGCGACCTGGGCATCCCCGACCGGTACCTGAAGACCGCGCTCTCCACGCCGTCGCAGATCGCCGGGGCCACCTATACCGCGGCCGACGTCGCCGGCCTCGAGTCCTCGGGCGACGCCTGCCGCCTGCTCGCGCTGCCGAAGGACTACGTCGGCGGCTGCCCCTCCGTCGACGCCTATATCGCCCGCGGCCAGGCGCGCGGGCTGGACCAGAACTACAAGTGCCGCACGCGGAAACCGTGGTACTCGGTGCGGCGCCAGCTGCCGCCGCCCGACGCGCTGCTCGGCTATCTGGTGAAGCGCCGGCCGCGCTTCGCGTCGAATCCGGGGGGCGTGCACACGACGAACAATCTTCACCGCGTCTATCTGAACAAGCCCTGGATCCGCTCGGCGGGCCTGCTCGCCGCCGCCTCGTTCAACGCCGCGACGATGCTGTCGGTCGAGCTGCTCGGCCGGATCGGCGCCGCAGGCGTGCTGAAAATCGAGCCGGGCGACGTCTCCAAGATCCGCCTGCTGCATCCCGACGCGGTCGCGGCGGTCGACGGGGCCGCGACGAGCGCGGCGGCGATCGATGCCGCGTTGCGCGAGGGGCGGGACGACGACGCGTTCGCGATCGCCGACGACCTCGCGTCGAAGGCGCTGGCGTGGAACCCCCGCGAGCTCTCGCGGCTGCGCCGGGCCCAGACCGCCCTCCGCGACGCGAGGCTCAGGCCGGCTTAGGCTGGTTCAGCTGAACCCAGTTCCCGTCGGGATCCTCGAAGGTCGCGACGAGCGAGGGCCCGACGTCGAAGATCGTCTCCGCCTCCGAAGGATAAAAGCGCACGCCCCTGGCGGCGAGGGCCTTCACCTCCGCGCGCAGATCGTCGACCAGGAAGCTCAGCATGACGGGCTGCTTCTCGACCACCGATCGGGGGAACGAGGTCTGGTCGACCGCGAACCGCGACCCCAAGCCCATCTTGAACTCGGTCCAGCCGGGGTAGGAGGCCTGCACGTCCAGGCCGAGGGTCTTCGTGTACCAGTCCGCGAGCTTGTCGCCGTGCGGCGAATGGAGATAGGCGACGCTGAGGCCTTTGATCATCGGCGCTCCTCCAAAGAAAAAACCCGCGACGGAGTCCCTCGTGTCTCCCCGTCGCGGGCTTCTCGATCGCGAAGCCGCCTACTCGGACAGCTTCTGCATTTTCTTGGAAAGCTTGGCCGCGTCCGCCTTCAGCGCGGCGACGTTGCGGTCGACGAAGAAGCGCTTGTAGATGAGCAGCTCGTCCGCCTTCTCGTTCCAGTGCTTGAGCAGGTAGGTCCAGTCGGAGAGGATGCGGTCCAGGTCCTCGGGCGCCTTCACCTTGCGGCCCTTCATCATCTTGCGGGCGCGCTCCTCGACCTTCTCGGGCTCGACGAGGCGGCCGCGGACCACGTCCTTGCGGATCGAGTCGCGCACGTCGGCGTCGGGGATGGAGCGGACCTTCTTGGCGATGGCGCTGATCTTGTGGACGGGGAGTTTGTGGATGACGGCGGTGGCCACCATCTGCTTGCCGCCGAAGCGGTGCGCCTCGAGGGCGGTGCGGCCCGCGATCTTGCGGTCGCGGATCGCGCGCTGAACCGGACTCTCCATGTCGAGCATCGAGAGCAGGTCGCGGATCCACGCCTCGGAAAGCCCGACGAACTTCGAGACGCGGCGCATGGCCTCGCTCTCGCTGACCTTCTGCTTGATGAGGAGCTCGACCATCGTGTTGAGCCCCTGGGCCTTCTCGATGTCGCTCAGCCCCTCGCGCTGGAAGTTCTCGGCGAGGCCCTGGAGGGCCATCTCCTCGTCGGTGAGCTCGTCGACCTCGATTTCGACCTTGTCCCATCCCAGATGCTTGAGGGCCGCGAGGCGGCGGTGGCCGTAGCAGAGCTCGACGTGCGAGCCCTTCATGCGGCCGCGCAGCGAGCCGGGCCAGAGCCCCGAGGCCTTGATCTCCTCGGCGAGGTTGCGGATGGACTCGCGGTCCATCGTCTTGCGGGCCTGGTAAGGATTGGGCAGAACGTCCTTGATGGGGACGACGACTTTCATGGAAACCCCTCCTCCTGAACCCCGGCGGTCTCTCGATTTGCTGACTCGTTCTATCACGCCCTGCTCGAGCTGTCAATCAATCGGCCCGCGCGAAAACTCCGCGCGCTCGCGGCCGCGCCAAAGAATTTGACTCCTCAAGTTCGCGGGCTAGAATAGTCCTGCCTTCCAGAAGTTCGGCGCGCGCGTCGGGGGTCGCGCGGGCCGTCGCGAGAGCAGGGGGAAGATTCAAGATCTCTGGCGACCGAGGGCGGGGTTTCGCTTTGGCACGTCTGCTATTGGAGTCCGGGGGAGAGAGGCGGGAGATCAAAGTCGCCGGTCCCCTCACCGTGGGCCGGTCGCAGACGGCCGGGGTCTATCTCGACGACAAAACCCTCTCCCGCGAACACACGCAGTTCTACCTCGATCACGGCCGCGTCTGCGTCCGCGACCTCGACAGCAAGAACGGCACGCTCCTCAACGGCCAGCTCCTCCGGCAGCCCGCGGTGATGAAGCCCGGCGACCGCGTCAAGGTCGGCGCCGCCCTCTTCACGCTCGTGCACGAGGCCGGCGACGCGCTGCCGGCCGTGACGGCGCCGGTCGCCGCGCCCCCGCCCCGGCACGCGCCCGCCCACGCGGGCACCACGGCGACGGCGCCGAACGTCGCCCCCGCGCCGAAGCCCCGGCCGAAGCTCGGCGGACCGGGCGCCGCGGCGGTCTTCTTCTACCGGATCATCCTGCTCGGCGTGATCGTCGTCGGGGCGTACTTCTCCAAGGATCTTTTCAAATGGCTTCTCACGAAATTCAATCTATGAGCCCGCTCACGTCGCTGGAAAAAGAGAAGATCCTGTCGTTTCTCGAGTCGAGACTCGAGCCCAAGGTCTACGACACCTGGTGCCGTTCGCTCGAGCTGGAGCCCGCGGGCGACAACGCCTACCGCGTCCCGACGGCGAACCCGTTCTACCGCGACTGGCTCGAGAAGCTGCTCCGCAAGCCGCTTGAGGATGCGTTCTCGAGCCTCTTCGGACGGACGCCGGACCTCGTCTTCCAGGTGAACGCCTCGCCGCTCTCTGCGCCCCTGCCGGCGACCCCGGCGCCCGCGGCCGTCCCCGCTCCGGCGCCCGAGCCGCCGCCCGCCACGCCGGACTTCGTCTACAACCCGAACTACACGTTCGACAACTTCGTCGAGGGGCCGTCGAACCGGATGGCGTTCGCCGCGGCCGTAGAGGTCAGCGAGAACCCCGCCACGCTCTACAACCCGCTCTTCATCCACGGGGGCGTCGGCCTCGGGAAGACGCACCTCCTCCAGGCCATCTGCCGCGCGATCCTCAACCGCAACCCGTCGGCGAAGGTCCTCTATCTGTCGTGCGAGGACTTCGTCAACGGCTACATCTACGCGATCCAGAAGAGGACCCTGGAGTCCTTCCGCTCGCGGTACCGCAATGCCGACGTGCTCGTCATCGACGACATCCACTTCCTCGCGGACAAGGAAGGCAGCCAGGAGGAGTTCTTCCACACGTTCAACGCCCTCCATATGGCCGGCCGCCAGATGATCCTGTCGAGCGACCAGCCGGCCGGAGATATCCGCTCGCTGACCCAGCAGCTCCTCTCGCGCTTCCGCTCCGGCTTCGAGGCGCGGATCATGTCGCCGGCCTACGAAACCCGGCTGGCCATCCTTCGCGGAAAAGCGGACGTGCGCCGCGTCGAGGTGCCCCAGGACGTGCTGGGCTACGTCGCATCGATCGTCGAGACGAACATCCGGGAGCTGGAAGGCGCCCTGACCAAGGTCCTGGGGTACGCGGCGCTTTCGAAGCGTCCGGTCGACCTGGCCCTGGCGCAGGAGGTCCTGCGCGAGACCCCCGCCCTGGCCCCCGCGTCCATGTCCATTGCGGAGATCCAGCAGGTCGTCGCGCGCTACTTCCACAAGAAGGTCAGCGACCTGCACTCGCGGCGCTGGACCAAGTCCACGTCGCAGGCCCGCCAGATCTGCATCTATCTCTGCCGCAAGTTCACCGGAACGTCGCTGGAGGAGCTCGGCAGCCACTTCGGCGGCAAGGATCACACCACGATGCTGTACTCGATCCGCAAGGTGGAGAAGCTCCTGGTCAAGAACGCCTCCCTCCGGGGGGACGTGGAGCGCCTCATCCGCGAGATCACGGGGAAGTAAGTTAAGTGAAAGTTCGTCCTAACTCTCCAGCCCGCTCATTCTATCGTTTGTGCACACTTGCTGTTTATGGGCCCACCCATGAACAAGCTCTCCAAAACACTCCTGATAGAACCCACATGGATCCCACAAAAAATCACGATACCCTGATTTTTCAACTTATTGTAACCCAAGGCCTTACAGAACCCATTAACAATCATCTCACAGCGTCAGGTTTGCATAAGAAGAAGAAGAGATTAAGAGTTATCTCCTCTCTTCTAAGACATGGACCTGTCCTATAATCGCCGCATGGATGATCGGACCAGCGTCCGGAAGGCGGTCGAGACCCTTCGAAACGGGGGCTTGGTGGCCTTTCCGACGGAAACCGTCTACGGCTTGGGAGCGGACGCCGACAATGCCCAGGCGGTGCAGTCCATCTTCCGGGTCAAAGGACGCCCGGAGCGGCATCCCCTGATCGTCCACCTGGCGTCGAGCGACGACATCAAGAACTGGGCGATTTCGATTCCGGACGAGGCCTTCCTGTTGATCCAGACCTTCTGGCCGGGTCCGCTGACGCTTATCCTGAAGAAGACTCATCGAGTCCTGAGGGAAGTGACCGGCGGGCAGGATACGGTCGGGCTGCGAGTGCCGGACCACAAGCTGGCGCTGGGGCTGCTCCGGGAATTCGGGGGAGGGGTGGCGGCGCCGTCTGCGAACCGTTTCGGCCGTGTCAGTCCGACGAGCGCGGATCATGTCCGGCAGGATCTGGGCGACGACGTGGATTGGATTCTTGACGGCGGCAGCTGCGCCGTGGGCGTCGAATCGACGATCGTGGATTTCTCCTCGGGCGAGCCGGTGATTCTCCGGCCCGGGGGAGTCACCCGGGAGGCGCTGCAGGAGACCCTGCGGCAGTCCATTTCCGTCCGTGGAAACACAGCGGTTCGCGTGTCAGGGCAGCACGACTCCCACTATGCTCCGCGTGCCTTGGTGGTGATCGTCACGCCGGGGACGAGCGCCCTGCGCGCCCAGGAGCTGCGGGCGGAAGGGAAGCGCGTGGTCGAGTTGCGCGCCGACGAAGTCGCCCCGAATCATCTCTATGCGTCGCTTCGCCGGGCGGACGCCGGCGGAGCCGAGGTCATCGTCGTGCCGTTGCCGGAGGAAACGGGCCTGGGCCTGGCGGTGGCGGACAGGCTGAGGAAGGCGGCGGGACCGCGGGCTTAAGGCTTGCAACGCTTGCAGGGGAGCTTGCCGGAGTTCCGCGCGTGCCACTTGCTCTCGAAGTAGACGCGGTCCTCCTCGTGGATCTTCTGCGCAAGGGGGCAGTACGACAGGTGGAAGAATCGATCGCGCTTGCCTTCCGTGGACACGTACTCCGCCAGGGCGCCGCGGGACATGTACTCGTCGATGGGCAGCTCGAAGGCCTTCAGCGCCTCGTCCTCCTTCGTGAAGGTCTGGACGAAATTGCTGAGACCCATGCGCTCCATGACGAAATTCGCCTCGCCGTTCATGCCGAAGAACTTCAGGTCGCCGCCCCGGGCACGGGCCTCGTCGATGTAGGAGACGAAGCTCGAGATGCCGTGGCTGTTCAGGTAGATCAGCTTGGAGCAGTCGACGGCGATGCGCGCGAACCCGCGGTTCATCAGCCGCTCGAACACCTTCGTCACCGGCTCTTCCTTGGTCTCGTCGAGCCGGCCGTCCAGGACCACGACGGCGACGCCGTCCGCGTCCCGCAGGTCGAGCTTCAGGATCCTTTTCTGGCCGCGGCCGACCTGCTGCTCCTGGAGGATTTCCTTGATGAGCTTGCGGTCCAGCACCTTACGCTCGATGAGGATCTCGCCCAGAAGGGGCGGGGTGCGGTGCTGCGAGATGTGGGAGCGCTGAATGGCCAGAGCCTCATCGATGGCCGCCGCGGGCGCCAAGTTGCGCCGCACGAGCAGCTCGCCGATTTTGTGGTACGTCTCCTTGAGCCTCTTGGACATTCAAACCCCCAGATCAGGATAAGTATACCTCAACTTGCGGGGAATCAAAGAAGTCGCCGGAACATCCGCGGGCCGGGAACGGGGAAGGTTCAGTCCCGGGCCAACTCGACGAGCTTCGTCTGGCCGAAGAGCACCGTCGTCAGCGTCAGTCCCTTGGCGGATTCCGCGAGCCGGCGGAAGTGGGCCAGGTCCGTGACGGCGACGTCGTTGACCTTGACGATGATCGAGAGCGGGATCAGCTTGCCGACGTCCGCCTTGCTGCCCGATTCGACCCTCGCGACGGTGACGCCGGCGGCGCCGGGCTCCAGCTTCTGGAATTGCCGCACCTCGTAGGTGAGCTCCTTCACGGTCAGGCCCAGCGCGTCGTCCTTGTAGCGCTCGGCCGTCTCGTAGTCGGTCGGCGCGTCCTCGAGCTGGACGCTGACTTTCGACTTTTCCTTCCCGCGGAGCACGTCGAAGGAGACCTTCTTCTTTGCGCCGATCTCCGTCAGCACCGACGTCAGGTAGTTCTTCGTCGGCTTCCACGGGGCCTGCATGGCGCCGCGGCGGTCGGGGAACATGCCGCGCCCGAGGCCGAAGCGGTCGACCTCGGCGACGAGGTCGCGCGCGTTCTCCCCGTCGGGCTGCACGGAGAGGAGGATATCGTCGACCCGCAGTCCGGCGCGGTCGGCCGGGGAGCCGGCATAGAGGTCGGTGATGATCAGGCCGCGGCGGCCGTCGTTGGTGAAGTCCCGGTCCTGCACGCCGAGGGACTCCGCGATCGGCTTGGACAGCTCCTGGAACTCGACCCCGAGCCAGACGAGCCGCTTCTCCTCCTTCTTCGTCATGGGCGTCGCGCGGGGATCGACGTGGGCCGCGGGCTTCGCCAGGATGGCGTCAATCTCGCCGAAGAAGATCTGCCGGCGCAGATGATCCGGGATATAGCCGGCGCGGGTGCGGCCGTAGTACCGGTCGCGCGAGGCTTCGGCCGCGACCTCGTCGAAGTCCTCCTCCTTCTTGTCGACGGTGGAGCAGCCGATGATGCGGCCGTCGTCGTCGAGGAGGAAGGAGCCGGGCTTGATGCGCTTGCGCGACTGGAGGCGCGCCGCGCCGCCGAGGCCGTTCTCGGTGCGGAAGAGGCGGTTGTAATCGACCTTGATGCGGCTGCGTCCGAAGCGGTCCTCGAACGTGGCGGTGAAGAAGAGCTGTCCGAGGGGCGGCGCCTGGGCGTCGCGGACG
>DASQOM010000186.1:0-2109 GCA_035644495.1 Planctomycetota bacterium
ATGCCTGTTCGGGGGCGCCCAGGGAAAGAACATACAGCGTCACCGACAACAGCAGCAGCACCGCGGCGAACGTGAGGGACTGCTTCGCGTAGAACTCCGTGCTGGCCGCCGTCTCCTCGCGGGCCGTCTCCACCAGCGAGCCGGCGATCTGGTCGGCCGTGAAATCCAGCTTCCCGCCGCACTTCTGGCAGTAGGCGATCGTGCCCGGGTTCCGGTAGTTGCACTTCGGGCAATTCATATAAGCAAGACGCTACTTGGCCTCGATGTACTTCTTCACGACCTCAAAATCCTCCGCGTACTGCTTGTCCTTTTCCGCCGCCGCCCGGCATTTCTCCAGATACTGCTCCGGCGGCTGTGGCGGCTTCTTGAAGCGCTTCAGGACGACCGCCATGTTGCGGTTCGCGATATAGTCGTCCGGCGCGATCCGCAGCGCCTCGCCCAGCTTCTGGACCGCCTGTTGATAGTAGCCTTCGCTGCTTCCATAGCCGCCGCGCCAGGCCATCATCCATCCCAGGTTGTTGTACGCCCGCAACCGGCGCTCCTTGTTCGCGTCGTCCGTCGGCAGTTTCTGCACCAGCTCCTGGTAGGCCGCCTGCGTCTTCGTCACCTGGCTCTCCTGGTCGCGCACGCTGACGTCGTCCCGGACGGCCAGCTCCGCGCGCACCATGCCGTCCAGGATCAGCGGCTCCACCCGCTGCTCCAGGCCGCCGGTCGACTGGAGATCGCGCACGATGGACTGCATCTCGGTGACGTTGCCCGCCCGGCCCCAGGCCTGCGCCACCGCCAGCGAATACATGAGCCAGGCCTCGCGGAGGCGTTCCTTCTCGACCTGGACCCGGTGGTTGACCCAGATCGTCCGCCCCTGGTTGCGCAGCGCGTTCAGGTCGTTTTCCAGCCGCTTCAGCCCGTCGGCCCCTTCGGCGAACGTGGCGAAGCGCCGGGTCTCCAGGGCGAGCACGTTGGCCAGCGGCAGCACCGACACGGTCGGCGGCAGATACTGGAAGCAGGCCCGGAAGGCGTCGCGCGCGCCGTCATCGACCTTGTCGCCCGAGGCGAGGGCCTTTCCCAGGCCCGTGTAGTAGTCGATGAGCCCGTCGCGCGTGATGTCCGCGCGGAACTCCTTCTTCTGATCCATGACGGTGCGGATCTTCGCGAAGATCGCCTGGGCCTTCGCGTAGTGCGCCGGATCGTTCAGCTTGCGCGCCAGCACGAGCTCGCAGTGCCCCAGCCCGATCTCCGCCTCGGGCGTGCCTCCGGCGCTGCGGAACGCCGCGACGGCCTCCCCCACGAGCTTCTCGACGGCCTTCGGGTTGTCCTGCGCCTCGACCTCCTTGAGCGTGATGACGCCCAGGCCGATGTTCACCTGGGGGACGGTATGGCCCTGCGCCTTCAGCGCCTGGTACTTCTTCCGCGCCTCGTCGAGCTTGTCCTCGTCGCAGAGCAGCTTGGCCAGGAGTTCGCGGCAGCCCGTGTGGAGCGGACGCCACGAGCTGGCGGCCTCGAGGGCCGTTCTCGCCGTCGCCGGCCGGCCCCGGTCGTATTCCTGGTAGCCTTCGACCAGGTTGCTCTTGAAGCGCCAGTTCGCAAACGCCAGCCAGCAGAGGAGGAGAGAGAGCAGCACGAGGACTCCCGCGGCCGCCAGCTGCAGGATGGTCGCCAGCGTCCATTCGACCTTCGGGGCTGCGCCCGGCATCTTTTCAATCGCCACGACGTGCCCCCTGGAGACGTCTCATCGCAGCTTTCCCGCGATGGACCAGCACCCGATGGGCCCGAGCGTCCGGCTGTCGATCGTCTTCGTTCCGCTCCGGTTGTCGCAGAGCACGAAAACCGTATTGCGCGGCACGAAGATCTCGGCGTAGTCGTCCCCCGTCTTCTTGTCGCCGCTCCCGCCTCCCGCGGCGCGCTCGCCGTTGACGTAGACCTCGCCCTTCACCATCTTGACCCGGTCGCCGGGCAGGCCGACGACCCGCGCGGTCGCCTTCCGGGAGCCGCGGTTGCCCGGCTGTTCGAAGATATAGGCGACGACGTCGTCGCGGTTGAGCTGCTCGGCGCTGTGCACGCGGGGGTCGATGAGGGCGTTCTTCTCGGCGGCGAACGTCGGCATCATCT
>DASQOM010000187.1:0-7928 GCA_035644495.1 Planctomycetota bacterium
TGCCCCAGCTTCCCGTGCAGGAAGGCGAGGAGCAGCAGGACCAGGGCCGAGCAGACCCCGATGATGACCACGGCGATGATCGACAGCGACACGAGCTTGGCGACATGATGCGACATCGACTTTCCCTGGAGCCGCCGCGCCAGCATATGGATGAGGGAGTGCACGAGCAGGCCCGCGAGCAGGGCCGGGAGCAGGTGATAGGACAGGATCAGCAGCAGGCCAAGCCCCATCGTCACCCAGGCCGCTTTCGTCGCGAACGTCGGCGACGGAAGCAGCGGGGCGGGAGACCCGGGGAGCGGCCCCGGTTGCTCGGAACTCATGCGACAACTGTACGATGCAGACGGGGTTCCGTCAGCGGTTTCAGTCGGATTGCGGACCGATCCCGAAGGGACTCCGCCAGGCGCAAGGCGGCCCGGGAATTCTCAGCCCTGGGCCGGCGTCGGAGCGGGAAGGCCCAGCCGTTCAAAGAACTGCTTCGGAATGAGCTTCGGGTCCTTATAGACCGTCCAGCCGCAGGGCTTCTTCGGGTCGGGGTCGAACTCGGTCACCCACGCCGGATGCCCGAAGCGGCGGATCGACGTCAGTTCGTTCTTTGCGCAGTGAGCGCAGTAGGCGGGGACCTGGCCCGCGCGGTGCCAGGTTTCCGGCGTCGCCTCGGGAAGGGGCTTGATTCCCGGGACGGCCGGGTGTCGGAGGACGCCGCCCGTCCCGCACGGCGCAAAGATCAGGCGGTAGCGATCGGGCTCCTCGACGATCTCGACGCCGCCCTCGCGGCCCTCGCCGGAAAAATGCGCCCGCAGATGCTCCGCGAGCATGAGCACCAGGTCCTCGGGCCGCGCCTGCCCCACGAAGCCCCACATCCCCGCAAGGGCGGCGCAACTTTCGAGGCCTTCCTGCACGAGCCCGAGGGACTCGTGCTGGCCGACGACGGCGGCAAGCTCGGTGCCATACAGGCCCACGTAACGGCCGATCAAATCGTGGCGATCCCGCATCGCCTCGAGATAAGCGTCGAAGTGCCGGATCGCGTCATCGGCGGCGCCGCCGTCCAGGCACTGATGGAGCCTCGACATCTCGCCGGCCGGAAGCTGGTTCAGCCGGGTCGACCACGCGTTCCCTGGATTGCTGCGGAGCGCGCCGATGGTCTCCGGCCCGACGCTTTCCGGATCGAGCAGCCCGCGGACGCAGTCGACGGCCTCGCCCTGGAACGGAGCCGTCCCCGTCGACAGCCCCGCTTCCCAGGTGCGGAAACAGCGGCCCGCGAGCTCCCGTTCACGCTCCTTTGTCGAGTGCGCGGCGACCCTCGACCGGGTCGCATAGGCCCATTCGAGGTAGGTGGTGACGAGCCCCGAGTGGATCGGCAGGAGCAGGGCGAGCCGGTTCCGGGCGCCCGCGGCGTCGCCCTTGCGGATCGCCTCCCGGACGCGTGCCGCGTCGGAGACCTTGAGCTCCGCGAGCGACCCCTGGCGGACGGGCCGTCCGAAACTCTTCAGGAATTCGACCCGGTCCGGTCCGCTGAAAATTCCGGACGTTGCCACGATCAACCTCCGCTGAGCGCTGCGATGATATGGACCTCGTCGGCCGCGGCGACGACCTGATCGAGCGTCCGCGTCACCTGGCCGTTCACGTAGAACAGAATCGTCGGACGGATGCGGCCGTGCTCGTCGACCACCCGGAATCGCAGGCCCGGATAGCGGCGGTCCAGGTCGTCCAGCAGCAGCGCCAGCGTCGACCCGTCGGCCTGCACTTCCGCGCAATGCTTGGTGTAGGAATGCAGGGGCGCCGGGACGTGGACGACCGTCATCCGCTCACCTCGTCTCCATCGAGCAGATGTGGGGGAGATGCGCCGCGATGCATTCCCATTTCTCGCCCTCGTTCCGGCTCGCCCACAGCTCGCCGCTCGTCGTGCCAAAGTAGAGTCCGACGGGATCGGCCGTGTCGCAGGTGAACGCCTGGCGCTTGACCGTCAGCCAGGCCTGCGATTTCGGCAAGCCCTTATCCTGCCGCTTCCAGGTCTTCCCTGCATTCCGCGTGACATAGGCGGCGGGCCTGCCCCCCGGACTGGTGCGCGGCCAGACTTCGGTGCCGTCCATCGGGAAGACCCAGGCCGTGTCCGGGTCGCTCGGATGCGGGACGATCGGAAAACCGATATCGCCGATCTCCTTCGGCATGTTGCGCCCGATGCGCTCCCAGGTCTCGCTCGGGCGGTCGATGCGGTAGATGCCGCAGTGGTTCTGCTGATAGAGACGGTCCGGGTTCGCGGGATGGATCTTCACGCAGTGCGGGTCGTGCCCGTATTCCGGGTCCGGCTCCGGGCTGAACGTCACGGCGACCCCCTTGTTGAGCGGCTTCCAGTCCGCGCCCCCGTCCCTGCTCTCGAAAACGCCGCCGATCGAGAACCCGGCATAGAGGTGCTTCGGATCGCGCGGATCGAGGACGATCGAGTGCGTGTTCGGGTCGTCGGGCGGGCTGTTCTCCGGCTCACCGCGCCACTTCGGACGCATCGGATGTTCGTTGAAGCCCTTCAGGCTTTCCCACGTGTCCCCGTTGTCCGTCGAGGTGAAAATCCCGTGCGGCGCCGTCCCAGCCCACCACTCGCCTTTGCGCTCCCGGAGCCCCGGCTGCAGGCAGAAGACCTGCTTGACGGAGTCCGGATGACCCTGGGGGAAGGCCGGCGGCTTCGTCGCTTCCTTCCAGGTCTTTCCGCCGTCGAGCGACCGGAACAGCGACGGTCCCAGGTGGCCGGGCTTGGCCGCGACCAGGACCACCTTGGGGTCGCGCGGGTCCGGGACGAGGTGGTTGATGACCTGGCCCAGGAAGTGAGGTCCGTTGAGCGTCCACTTCTTCCGCGTCGCGTCGCCCCTATAGATGAACGCGCCCTTGCGCGTGCCGACATAGATCGTGACGGGCTTGTTTTTCATGTCGTGCCTCCGCACCCTCCAATGCTACAATCCCGCCCCTCATGGGCAAGCTTCCAATCGTCACTATCGTCGGGCGCCAGAACGTCGGCAAGTCCTCGCTGCTGAACGCGCTCGCGGGCCGCCGCCTGTCGATCGTCGACCCGACCCCCGGCGTCACGCGCGACCGCGTCTCCGCCATCATCACGCACCGCGGGACGGCGTTCGAGCTCGTCGATACCGGCGGCATCGGCCTCAAGCCCGGCGAACTCTTCTACGAGGAGGTCGAGCGCCAGATCGAGAAGGCGATCGCCGACGCGGAGATCGTCGTCTTCCTGGTCGACGTCCAGGCCGGCTGCACGCGGCTCGACCATGAGATCGCGAGCCGGTTCCGCGACAAGAAGGTCGTGCTGGTGGCCAACAAGACCGACAACTTCAATCTCGAGAAGGGGCTGGTCGAGTTCTACGAGCTCGGCTTCGGCGAGGCGTTCGGCGTCGCGGCCGGCCATATGCGGAACATCGCCGAGCTCAAGGACCGCCTGGCCGCGATGAATCCGCCGGTCCCGATCCCCGAACGCGGACTCCGGATCGCCGTCGTCGGGAAGCGCAATGTCGGGAAGTCCACGTTCGTCAACGCGCTCGCGGGGGAGGAGCGCGTCATCGTCAGCGAGAAGCCGGGGACGACGCGCGACGCGGTCGACGTGCAGATCGAGAAGGACGGCCGCCGCCACATCCTCGTCGACACGGCCGGCCTGCGCCGCCGCCAGAAGGCGCAGGACTCGGTCGAGATCTTCAGCCAGGTGCGGAGCGAGGACGCGATCCACCGGGCCGACGTCGTGGTCTTCATGATCGACACGATGGAGAAGATCACGGAGATCGACAAGCGCATCGGCCGGATGATCGAGGACATCAAGAAGCCAGTGGTCCTGGTGCTGAATAAGTACGACCTGGTGCCGGCGAAGAACACGCCCGACGACTTCATCTCCTATATAGGCAAGACGCTGCCGGTGCTGAAATACGCGCCGTTGTCGATGATCTCCGCGAAGAAGGGGGACCGGGTCTGGGAGGTGATCGAGATCTGCGACGAGCTGCACGCACAATCGGGCGTCCGGGTCTCGACGCCGGAGATGAACCGGGCGCTGGAGGCGGCGGTGAAGTCGAGGTCGCCTTCAGGCCGCGGCCCGCACGCGGCGCGGGTCTACTACGTCACGCAGCGCGGGATCCATCCGCCGCGCTTCATCGTCTTCGTCAACGATCCACGGGCCTTCGCCGGGGACTACATCCGCTTCCTCGAGAACAAGCTGCGGGAGTTCCTGCCCTTCCACGAAGTGCCGATCCGCCTCGAGTTCGCGCGCAAGAACCGCCCCAAGGACAGCCGCAAGCGCCGCTGACCCCGATCAACCAGGTTCCTTTTAGACGCCGCCGTGGGCCTTGGACCAGGCCTCGGGGTTCTCGAGGAAGGCGCGGATGCCCTGGATCTGGTCCGGCGTGAAATACCGGAGGGACTCGGCGGCGTCGATCATCGTGTGCCAGGTCGTCAGCGCGTGCAGCGTGATCCCGGCGCTGCGGATGATCTCCGGCGCCTTCGGGAAGATCCCGTAATAGAACACCACGACCGAGTGCTCGCAGAGTCCGCCGCCCGCGCGGATCGCGTTGAGGAAGTTCACCTTGCTGCCGCCGTCGGTCGCGAGATCCTCGACGAGGAGCACCTTCTGGCCCGGCTGGAGCTCGCCCTCGATCTGCTGGGTCTTGCCGACTTCCTTCGGCTTCTTGCGGATGTAGATGTAAGGAAGGCTCAGCTTCTCCGCCATCCACGCGCCGTAGGAGATGCCGGCCGTCTCGCCGCCCGCGACGACGTCGAACGTCGCGTCCGCGACCTTCTCCGCCATCAGGCTGATGATCTCCCGCCGCTCGGGGACGAAGGTGATCACCTTGCGGCAGTCGACGTAGACCGGGCTGGCCCAGCCCGACGTCAGCTTGAACGGCTTTTCGAGATTGCAGCCGATCGCCTTAATCGAGATGAGGATCTCGGACGCGCGGCGCGCTTTGGGCGAAATCGATATGGTCATGGCGCGAAAAATAACAAAAAGACCCGGGAGACACAAAGAAGAATGAGCGTCGTCTCATGGAGATGCGGGCGTTCGAGCTCAGCGAGGTCCACTGCAGAGCCTGCACCCATCCCCAGGAAGCTTCTCAGCGGGGGACTCCCTGCACCGCCTGCGGGGCCACGTCCTTCCGGGTGAAGATCCAGCGGTCCCCGTCGGGATGGGATGTCCAGGGGATCGAGGACGTGCTCCAGCGAGGCCTCTTCAACGGAGGGGACCTGACCGGCGCCCTGATCAGCGAGGTGCTGGACGACGGCGGTCCGACCGTGTTCTTCAGCACGCGCAGCTCGGTCGACTGCGACGACGTCTCAGCCGACGAACTCTCCCTCTTCCTCCGGTCGTCCCTCGAGGGACGGCATCACCTGTATGTCGCGTGGAAGAAGCGGGAACTCCTGAATCGGGGTGTCGGACGGAACGATCTCGTGCCGGCGCTGCACGACGGCGTTCAAGCCCCATGGGAGTGAATGGCATCGGGAAGGATACTGCTCCCGGGCCTGCCACCACGCCGGGGCGCGATCCCGCCGGCCTAGCGCGCCAGAGTGACCCGGTTTCGGCCGTCGCGCTTGGAGGCCGACAGCGCCTCGGCCGCGCGCGCGAAAAGACCCGAGGGCATCTCGCCGGCCTTTCGCTCGGCGATCCCGATCGACACCGTCAGATGAATGCCTTCCCCGGTCTCGTCGAAGACGCGGTTGTCGACGAGCTTGCGGAAGTCCTCGGCGAAGTCGCGGGCGTGGGCCGCGTCGACTCGGAGCAGCAGGGCGAACTCGTCGTCGGCGGCGCGCGACGCCGACAGCACCGGCAGCGCTTTCAGGACGGCCCCCAGCTCCGACAGGGCGCGATCGCCGACGACACGGCCGTAGACGTCGTTCTTGTCCTTGAGGTGGTCGACGTCGACCAGGATCAGCGCCAGGGGGGCGTCGACGGCGAGAGCGTCCTCGAGCTCGGCGATGAAGCGCTTGCGGTCGGGGAGGGCGGTGAGGTCGTCGGTGGTGGCCTTCCCGAACAGCTTCGCGTTGCGCAGCCCGAGGCCGATGTGGGGGGCGAGCGAGGCGAGCAGGGCGAGCTCCGGCTTGCTGAACGGATCCGTGCGCTCGAGGATGATCGCCCCGTCGGCGAGCGGCGCGCAGAGGGCGGCGCCCATGCCTTCCACCGACAGCGCCTCGCCCCGCGCCTTCGATTCCTGGGCGAGCCGCGTGCGGAACTCCGTCGTCAGCTCGTCGCCGACCAGGGAGCAGCGGTCGGCGCGGAACACGTTCGTCAGCGCCGCCGTCAGCGCCGTCTCGAGGCGGACGGGGTCCAGCGACGAGAGCAGCGCGAGCAGGACCATCGAGGCGCCGTCGCCCGCGCCGGCGGCGGGGGTGCCGAGGGGCCGGGCGTCGAGGACCTTATAGGGCTCGGGCATGAGCGGAATTGTAGTATTATTCCGGCATGGCCACGAGGGGGATCGTCATCCTTCTGCTGCTCCTTTCCCAGGAGGGCGCGCGCCGGGATTCCGGCAAATACGCGCTGTCCATCGGCGGGAAGGAGGCCGGCGTCGAGGAGTACCGCATCGAGGAGTTCGACGACGGCAAGATCGCCCTCTTTGCCAAGGCGAAGTTCGAGCTCGACCTGTCCGGCACGCGACGGGCGTACCTCACCGACACCGTCCTGACCATGGACAAAACCTGGGCGCCGGTCCTCTATGCCGGATTCCGGAAGGCCGGGCGCGACCAGGACCAGGTCAAGATCGAGTGGGAGAACGGCGCCGCGGTCACGCCGAAAAAGAAGATCCGGACCGCCGCGGCCTTCCTGCTCGACACCACCGTGATCTCGCACCTGATCCCGATCCTGCGCGGCGCCGATCCGTCGAAGAAGAAGCTCAAGCTCTTCAACCCGACGGCTCTCGCGGACTTCGAGGGGTCGCTCGAGGATAAGGGGCCCGCGATCCTCCGCGGCAGGGAGGCGTCGATCCGCGTGCACGAATACCAGATCAACCTGGGCTACGTCTCGTACGTCGCCCACGTCGACGAGAAGAAGCGCCTGGTCCGGGCGTGGAGCGCGGTGAACAACAGCCTGGCGGAACTCGAAGGCTTCGAGGGCTGGGTTCCCGAGGGGCTGGCGCCGGAGGGGATCGAAGAGGTCGAGGTCACGATCCCGAGCGGGTCGATCAAGCTGGCGGGGACGGTGACCAAGCCGCGCGGGGCGAAGCGGTGTCCGTCGGTCGTGCTGGTTTCCGACACGGGGCCGCAGGACCGGCAGGGCAATCTGGCGAAGGGGCGCGGCGGGGCGGAGGAGTTCGCGTGGCCGGGCGCCGACGCGAGCCTGCAGCGTTCGATCGCGCAGTCCCTGGCGGGCGCCGGCCTTCTGGTGCTCCGCTACGACGACCGCGGCTGCGGGACGAGCGAAGGAGACTTCGGCAAGGCGCGCTTCAGCGACCTCGTCGCGGACGCCGCGGCGGCGGTCGAGTACCTGCGCTCGCGCGACGACGCGGGCCCCGTCGCCGTCCTCGGCCACGGGGAGGGCGGGTTGACGGCCTGCCTGCTGGCGGCGAAGGACGCGGCCATCCGCCTGGTCGTCCTGCTGGCGCCGCCGTCGACGACCCTGGACGAGATGCTGCTGATCCGCGCGGAACGGGCGCTGCGCGAGCAGGGCACGAAGGAGGAGGCCCTCAAGGGGATGATGGAGCAGCAGCGCACGCTGTTTCAGTCGATCCGGGAATCCAAGGACGACTATAAGGACATCGACGAGCGGCGGACGTTCATCGGCTGGATGCGGGAGCGCTTCACGCTGGACCCGCGGGTCGCGCTGACGAAGGTGCAGGTCCCGGTCCTTCTCTATGCGGGGGCGAAGGATCGCGAGCTGCCGGCGGCCCAGGTCGAGTCGCTGCGGCTCGCGCGGCCCGGGACGGAGTCCCGCACCTTCGAGAGCCTCGACCATGCCTTCGCCGGCC
>DASQOM010000188.1:0-27294 GCA_035644495.1 Planctomycetota bacterium
CGAGGCCGACGTCCCCGGTCTGCTCGAGGCGCTCCAGCGTTCGGAGCGGTCCCGGCGTAGGAGACCGCCGGGACGACGACTTCCTTGCCCGCGACCATGTCGAGCGACGCCTGGCGCAGCCGGTCGACGGTGCCCGCGTAGGAATAGAGCAACTCGGGGCAGCCCCGGGTCATTGTCCACCAGGGAGCCTCGCCCGCCGCCGACTCGTACCACTGTCGTCCGATGAACGTGAGGGAGGTCTTGTCGTTGATGAAGCCAATGGCGGTCCGGCCGGGCCTGGCCCAATCCAGGATGCCCTTGGGTTCCCGGGGATGGCCGCCGTCGGTGATCTGGTGCTTGATCTGTTCCGCAGGGTATTTCCCCTTGAGGTCGGCGATTTTCTTGTAGATGACGACGCGCTTGTCCACGCTGACTTTGTCCACCTGCAGGATGACGATCGACGTGGACGAGGCGACGACGGTGCCGAGCGAAGGGCAGGTGTCGATGTAGGCGCCGGCCCCAAGCGGGAGCAGTCCCAGGAAGACGCCCCCAAGAGCAACTGCCCGGACTCTGAAGCGGCGCATGGGGTTCATATCGGGCATTTCCTTCCGTTGCTCATAGCTTTCTCCCGCCGGTTCGTCACGGGAATCGGAGGCGGAACTCACGGTGGAATCCGGCGGTTTCAGAAGGTTCGCTCACTGTTTCCAGCCGATCAGTCGGTTTGGATCCGGTAGGGGGTAAGAAAGCCGTTGATCCCCCCGCTTTTGATCTTACCTACAGGGCCTTTTGTAGGCAAAGCCTGCTCGCAGGGTGCACGCCAGCCGCTACCGGATGAAGAAAAATCCCACGGGCTCGATGTGCTGCTTCTTCCATTGGAAGAAACGCAGGGTTCCCGCCTTTGGATCCACCACCAGCGCGAACATCCACGGCAGGTTGAAGAAGTTGTTGTGGATGAAGCGGTCCATACCGGAAAGGAACAGCCCATAGCCGGGATGCGTGTGGTGCCAGCCGACCCGCATCTTGTCCCCGTACTTCTCCTCGCACTCCCGCGAAATCCCGCTCCACGAGTCGTGGGTGAACTTGAAGCTCGCCGCCGTGTTCTCGTAGTGCGTCGCCTTCACATACCCGGCGATCTCGAGATACGGCAGCCCCTTCCACGAGTACAGATCCCCGACGAACACGCCTCCCAGCTCGTGCTCCAGGTCGCTCTCCGACCAGCTCACCACTTCCCGGAGCACCGCCTGGCTCAGGAAGATGTGCAGGTCGTCCGGCTGGATGGTGCCCTTGGGTTCGACGATCTTCGACTTGTCCGCGGTCGGGATCAGCTTCTCGACCGGCTGCACGAACTCCAGGCCGGTGGTGACTTCGATGCCGTCGTCCGCCATGACGCTACTCGATGATGAGGACGTCGTCGTCGGGACGCGGACGCGGCTGGGGGCGGAACGGCGCGGCCATCCTCGCGGGCGGCGCAGTCTCGTCGGTGATGATGAGGATGTCCTCCTCCGGCGGCTTGACGATCGGCGGCGCTTCCTTCGCCGGCGACGCAGGGCCTGCCTTGGCGCTGTCGAAGCGGATGATATTGTCCCCCACCGTCTTCGTCATCCGGTCGCGCAGGTTCCTCGCGTCCAGCGGGAGGTCGTACTGCGTCTGCGTCTCGCTCCAGCGTCCGGCGGCATAGTTATAGGCGCTCTTGGGATCGTAGTTGGCGTAGCGGACCATGTCCCAAAGCATCTCGCAAAGCTCGGCCAGCCCGAGGCTCGGCACCCAGTTCGTGGAGTAGCCGCCGAGGCAGACGGCCCCCACCGCGGAGATGTTCGGATGGTAGATCGAGGTCAGCCACTGCAGGTCGGGCCGGCTGCGCGGATAGTCGATGCCCAGCCGGATCTCGACACGGTGCACCTCGGCGACCTCGACCGGGTCGGTCTCGCTCTTGCGGTGAAGGCCCTTGCCCTTGAGCGTCACCAGGTAGCGTTCCGGAGGATCGCCGTGGGCCTGGTACTCGAGGATCGTCGAGTTCTCCTTGAGGATCCTCATCGCCTCGGCGTCGGCCTTGAGGCGGCGGACGCGGGGAGTGTCGAAGAAAGGCATCCGGCGACCTAGCCCGCGACGATCTCCGGGTAGACGATCAGGTGATCGCCTTCCTTCACGCCCGCGCCCGGGAGCGTCTGGCCTTCCTGGAGCCGCTTGCCGCCTTCCTTGTGGTCGAGACTGTAGCTCATCGGCGTCCCGTCCGGGGCGGTCACCGGGAGCTGCATCTTCGTGATGATGTTCGGGATGATCTTCTTCACTTCGACCGTCGGCGAGATTTTGGCTTTGACGCTCTTGGCGCCCGTCTGGTCGAGAAACGTGACCTGGATGCCGTCGCCTTCCGCCATAACTCTTCTCCTTGGCCTTCGCCGGTACCTCTAGGACTCCCCACTCATTCTACCGTTACGCAGGACCCGCGTCACTTCCATTCCAACGCCGACACCCGATCCTTTTCCAGCCGAATGTACAATCCGGAATCCTCGGCCTCGACTTTGACGATATCGAAGGGAGCCACGCCCACCTGCCGCAGCGACCGCGACGCGAGCGGCGTCCCGCGCTCCACCTGGTGAACGATCGTCGTCTTCATCACCGCCCTGCAGCGCTCGCAGGTGCCCTCCTTCAGCGACACCGTCACGACAGGCTTCAGGATCTCCTTCCTCACGTTGCACGCCGGACACTCGACGTCGACCAGAAGGTCCCTGTCCAGATGCAGCCGCTGTCCTTTGGACGCCGCAAACAGCGCCTCGACCTGATCGTCCGCACCGATCGGCAGCGCGGCCGGGACCCCGTAGGTCTCGTGGCTGAGGCAATCCTCCTTCCGCTGATACCGGGTGGTGTAGAAGTTGTTGGACTCTCCGTTCCACACCATCGCCGCGCCCGGCTTCACCGGCATCCCGTGAAGGAGTTTCAGCGCCTCCTGCGTCTGCAGCCCGGCGATCATCGACGAGATGGTCGGCGCCGTCGGCACCTTGCCCTCGGCGATATCCTCCCGCTTGAGCAGCGGACACGAGTACTTGAGGTTGATGAGCTGGTAGTCGCGCTCCGTCATGCCGCACTCGTAGCAGGCGCTGTCGGGCGGCACGAACACTTTGACCACGCCGCTGATCTCCTGGATCGCGCCGTCCACCCAGGGCCGCCCGACCTTCCAGCACTGGCGGTTGATCCACAGCCGGGCCTCGCGGTTGTCGAGGCAGCCGATCACGACGTCCATCTCGGAGAAGACGCCCAGGCCGAGATCGGCGAGGACATTGCCGTTCAGCGCGCGGACCTTCACCTCGGGATTGATCGCCCTTACCGCCGCGGCCGCGCGCTCGGCCTTCGACTTCCCCGCGTCGCCCTCGCGGAACAGCACGGAGCGGGTGAGGTTGCTGGACTCGATCGTGTCGTAGTCGATGATATAGACGTGCCCCGCGCCCAGCAACGCGAGGTTCTTCAGGACCTCGTTGCCCAGCGCGCCGGCGCCGACGACCAGGATCTTCGCCGCCGCCAGTTTTTCCTGCCGCCACCACGAAATGAGTCGAAGACGACCGTACCGGTCTCCGTCATCGATGAGGAGGACGTCGTCGGTCATCTGCGCCGAGTTTAGGTCTTGGGAGAGAAGCCTGTCAAACGCTATGATGGAACGCCCATGAACGAGCAGGATAAGGCCGTCGCCCGCCGCGCCCTGCGGGACAAGAGGCTCAGCATCGACCAGGTCGAGCAGATCAAAGCCGAGGTCGAACGCACCGGCCGACCGTTTCGCGAGATCGCGTTCGGCCGCGGCCTCTTGTCGGCCGAAGACCTCAAGGCCAGGCCCCCGAAGCAGATGCCCACGGTCTATGTCGCCCTTCTCGCGGCGTCGCTCGTGATCTTCATGGCTCTCCTGATCGCGACCACGGCGCACCTGCAGGAGCGCTCCCGGAAGGATGAAGAGCTCGCCGTCGGATCGTCCCGGAATATGAGCGAGACCGAACGGAAGTCCGCGCAGGCCCGCAAGGGGTATGACCGGTCGATCATCCAGGCGCGGGAAACCCGTGCGAAGGAGGCCCTCGCCAAGGCGCGGGCCGCCATGGCTCGAGCGGATACGGCGCTGAAAACGGCGCCGCAATCCCCGGAGATCTCCCTCGCCCTCGACGAGGCGTTCACGAACTACAACGTCTACCTGGAGAGCCTCCCCGACGACGCCGACGTCCGCATCGAGCGCTCCCGCACCCACACGCTTCGGCGGAACTACGACCTCGCGATCGCGGACCTCGAGCGCGCCGCCCAGCTCAAGCCCGCCGCCGCCAAAGCCTGCCAGGACCAGATCAGCCAGCTGCGCCTCTTCGTGGCGCGCGACCCGAAATGATCGCGCTGCTCCTCGCGCTGGTCGCGCAGGGAGACCTCGCCGAGCGCGCCGTCCGCGAGGACGATCAGGACAAGCGCGCCGCCCTGGTTGCGCAGCTCAGGAAGTTTGACGTGGTCGCCGTCGAGAAGACGCTGCGGTCCCCGGTCCGCGTCGCGACGAAGACCGAGCCGGGCAAGGTCATCGAGCGCACGTCCCGGAGCGACCTCGAGGGCGAAGAGTTCCGGTATGCGATCCAGATCCCCGCCGACTACGATCCGGCCCAACGCTGGCCCCTGCTGATCACGCTGCACGGCGCGAACGGCAACGGCAGCGACTGGATCCGGACCTGGGCCCGGACGGCGGGGGCAAAGTTCGTCCTGCTCGCCCCGACGACACCGAAGCATACGTGGGCCGCGCGGCAGGGACACTATTACGTCCTGACCGCGCTGCGCGAGGCGATGGACGAGCTGAACATCGACGTTGACCGCGTCTACCTGGACGGCATGTCCATGGGCGCGGGCGGGGCGTTCCGTCTGGCGGAGCATTTTCCGGACCGCTGGGCGGCGATCGGCCCGCGCTGCAATGTCCCGGACATCCGGCAGAAAAAGGACAAGTCCTATGTGACGATGCTTGCCGAGAATTATCGAATGGTGCCGACTTACTGGGTGGTCGGCGCGAAGGACGACAAGATCCCGGTCGAGATGGCGCGCGCGGCGAAGTCGGAGCTCGAGGCGGCAAAAGGCGAGCTGGTCTATAAGGAGTTCCCCGAAGGCGGCCACGACTGGGGCCTCGAGAAGGACGACGTCGTGCTCGACTGGTACGGGAAGCACGCGCGGGTGCCGTATCCCGAGGAGCTCGTCTGGAAGAGCTACGAGAAGATCTTCGCGCGCGCGTGGTGGGTGGAGGTGACGAAGCGCACGGAGCCGCCGCCGCTGATCATGGTCCATATGGATCAGAAGGGCGCCGAGTCGGAGCGCCGCACCGAGCTGCGCCCGCCGACGCTCGTCAAGGCGAAGCGGAAGGCGAATGCGATCGACATCACCTGCGAGGAAGTGAAGGAACTGAGGGTCTACCTCGACGATGCGATGGTCGAGATGGACAAGGCCGTGACGATCACCGTGAACGGGCGCAAGCTGCACGACGGGGTCGTCAAGCGTTCGATGGACGTCCTGATCGAGGACGCGCACAAGCGTCACGACTCGTCGATGCTCTTCAGCGGCTTCGTCGACGTCAAGGTGAAGTAGCGGGGGCGCGCTAGAAGATCCGTTTTCCCAGCGCGGAGAGGATGAGCTCGGCGCCGAGCTCGCCCGTCGTGTTGTGCGTATCCAGGATCGGGTTGATTTCGACGACGTCCATCGACGTCATCTTCTGCGTGTCGGCGATCACCTCCAGGCAGAGGTGCGCTTCGCGATAGGTCAGACCGCCCTTCTTCGGCGTCCCCACCCCCAGCGCCTCGCTCGGGTCCAGCGCGTCCACGTCGAAGCTCACGTGGATTCCCGCCGTGCCGCGCGCGGCCCGCTCGATCGCCTCGTCGATCACGTGCGACACGCTGTGACGGTCGATGTCCTTCATCGTGAACACCGTGATGCCGCTGCCCGCGATCAGCTTCTTCTCGCGTTCGTCCAGGTCGCGCACCCCGATCAGGCAGGCCGACGACGCCGCCACCATCGGCTTGAAGCCGCCGATCGTCGACAGCAGATCGTCCCCCATCCCCAGCACGTGCGACAGCGGCATCCCGTGCACGTTGCCGCTGTTCGTCGACTCGGGCGTGTTCATGTCGCCGTGCGCGTCGAACCAGATCAGCCCCAGCTTCTGGCCCTTCTCCCGGTAGTGCTTCGACACGCCGGCGATCGACCCCATCGCGAGCGAATGGTCGCCGCCCAGCGTGATCGGGACGCGCCCCTCCCCCATCACCTTCACGACGCGGTCGCAGAGGGTCTGGCACACCTCCGCGATCTCCTTCGCATATTTCATTTTGGGATCGCCGAAGTGCGCCTCCTCGGGGAGCGGGACGTCGACGTCGCCCGTGTCGACGACGTCGTAGCCGAGGAGCTTCAGGCGGGAGACCAGGTGGGTCAGCCGGAGCGCGCTCGGGCCCATGTCGACTCCCCGGCGGTTGCCGCCGAGGTCGAGCGGGACTCCGATGATCGCGACTTTACCCATCCATGACGATTATACCGTCTTGCAATAATCGACTCAGAGTCCCTTATTGCAATTCGTGCAATAAGGGACTCTGAGTCGGTTATTGCGGCAGCGAGGGCAGGCGCTGCGGCGTCTGCAGGATGAGCGCGGCGAAAGCCGTCGCGTAGAGCTTCCCCTTCCCCGGCTCAAAACCCTCGGGCCAGGAGCCGTCCGTCTGCTGCGCCTTCAGCAGCTTCGCCCGCAGCGGGCTCCACCACTTCGTCCACGCGTCTCCCTCCAGCGGTCGCAGCAGCGTCGTGCCGAAGTACGCGAGCCGGAGGTCGTTCTTCGCGTACGTCGCGGGCTCCAGCCCCGGGATCGGCGAACGGTTGAGCAGCCCGGCGACCCGTCCTGCCCACCCCGCGCGGTCCGGCGCGGGATCCGCCCATAAGCCCGACCCCGGCGCGTCGTGACCGTGAACCAGGACCGGCACGAGCGAGCGGTCGCCCGACGCCGACGCGAGCCGCAGCACGTGATACTGCCACGCCGCGACCGGCCCGCGCCCCCACGGTCCGTCGTGGTTCTGCTGCGCGATGACCTCCACGCCCTTCGCTGCGGCCTTGGCCCAGGCGACGTGCCCCGAGCGGATCGACGCCTCCAGGAGAGCGAGCGTGGCGATGGCGTGACTCTCGGGCGAGCCCCCGCCGATCGCGCCCGAGTCGCGCTGGCGGCTGATCAGGAACTCTGCAGCCTTCGCCACCGCGGCGTCGTTCGCTCCATTCAGGATCAGCACCGCGAGCCCGGTCAGCTCGACGCTCTCGCCGGAGTCATGGCCCTTCCAGCTGCCGTCCGCTTCCTGCTTCGACGCCAGCCACGTCAGCGCCTTACGGAGCTCGTCGTCCCAGGAGCGCGGCGCCTGGATCGACGCGACCAGGAGTCGATCGACCGCGGCCGCCTCGCCCCACGCGGCCGCGTCGATCGCCTTGGGAACTGCCGGCTGCGGCAGGAAGATATGCTCGGGATCCCCGTCGGGGATGCGCTCCGGCGTGACGATTCCCATATGGCCGTCCGATGACGGCGTCGACGTCGCGATGATCAGCCCTCCGGCGACGCTCAGCAGGACCGCCGCCGCGACGGCGACGCGGGGCAGGAGCGTGAAGCGCCGTCGCGCGAGCTCCGGATGTGCCCGGACGAAGGCATCCTGGACGCGGCGCGCGAACTCCGGCGACGGCTCGATCGTCGCCAGTCCGCCCAGCGCGCCGGCGGTCCGTTCGAACTGCGCGAGCTCGCGCGCACAGGAGTCGCACTGCTCGTAGTGGGAGCGGAGCATCGCCCGTTCCTCCTCGGAGACTTCGCCCCGGAGGTATGCCGTGATTCCCGACGCCTGTTCGCACTTCATGAGAGTTCCGCGACCGACAAGAGGTCCTTCAGTTTCTCCATCGCCGTGTGCATCCGCGACTTCACCGTCCCGACCGGGATGTCCAGGATCGCGCCGATGTCCTGGTACTTCAGCCCCTGGATCTCGCTCAAGACCACCACCGACCGCTGCTCCTCGGGGAGCTGGTCCAGCGCCCGCTGCAGGGCCGCCTGCTGCTCCCGACGCGCGAGGATCTCCACCGGGCCGGGAGACCGCGCCGAAATCCGTTCGCCCAGCGAGGCGCCCTCCCCGGCGTCGGACCGGCCGTCCAGCGATGCCGGCTTCCCGTGCACCGCGGCGGAGCGGACCCGGTCGATCCAGAGGTTGCGCGCGATCTTGAACAGGAACGTCGTGAACCTCGCCTGGGGTTCGTAGCGGTCCAGGTGCGAGTACACCCTCAGGAAGACGTCCTGGGCGCAGTCCTCGGCGATCTGGCGGTCCCAGCAGAGGTGGTAGAAGAAGTTTATCAAAGAACGCTGGTGGCGGTCGACGAGGACCGCGAAGGCCGCAAGCTCGCCGTTCTTCAGCGCGGCCAGCAGGGCCGCGTCGTCCCGCCGTTCCAAGCCGTCCTTCATAACGGACGCTACGGGGAAAGGTTCAGCGCGCGGAGGAATTCCGCGCTTTGTTCTCCCCGTGCGTGGAACATGAGACGCCGCGACGTTTCCCCCACGTGCTCGAATTGCACGCGGACGTGGTCGCCCAGCAGCTTTTCATCCACCTTGTCCGCCCACTCCACGACCACGACGCCGTCGTCGCGCACGTCATAGAACCCGAGCGAAGGCAGGTCGACGGTATCGAGGCGGTAGAGGTCGATATGGGCCAGGCGGAGCCGGCCCTGGAAAAGGTTCATGAGGACGAACGTCGGGCTGGTGACGGCCTTGGGGTCGATCCCCAGCCCGGCCGCCATGCCCTTGGTGAAGTGCGTCTTGCCGGCCCCCAGGTCTCCGACCAGGGCCAATAAGGTACCCGCTTTGCAGGTCTCCCCCACCCGCCTCCCCAGCGCGGTGGTGGCCTCGGGAGACTCGACCAGGGAGTTCATCGGCGGAACCGGTGCTCCCAGCCGCGGCGTTCGACTTCCCGCAAGTCCCCGGACTTCGACTGGAGATAGATGCCGTTCATCGCCGCGATCTGGCCGATGACCTTTCCCAGCCGCGATTTCTCGAGCCTGGCCGCCAGGATGGACGGCAGCGCGAACAACAGCTCGTAGTCCTCCCCGTCGTTCAGCGCGTGGTCCAGGGCGCTCCGCCGGTCGCGCCGCGACAGCTTCCGCGCATCCGCCGAGACGGGAATCTGACCCTCGAAGAGCAGCGCCCCCACCCGGCTCTCGTCGCACAGATGGCCGAGGTCCGTCGTGAGCCCGTCGGAGATGTCGATCATCGCGTGCAGCTCGAAGCGGCGATTCAGGTCCAGTCCCTCGCGCACCCGCGGCGCAAACCGCAGATGCTTCCCCAGGATGGACCCGCCCAGCGGCCCCGTCACGGCGATCGCGTCGCCAATCCGCGCCCCGCTGCGCCGCACGGGCTCCATCCCGCGCGTCTCGCCCAGCAGGGCCACGCTGAGCGCCAGTTTGCCGTCGTGGCTCTTGACGTCGCCGCCGACGACCGGCGTCTCGTACTTCGCCGCCGTCCGCTCGAGGCCGGCGAGCACGCGCTTGATGTAGGCTTCCCGCGCGTTCTTCGGAATCATGATCGCGACCACCGCGAACGCGGGATAACAGCCCATCGCGGCGATGTCGCTCAGGCAGCGGGCGATCGCCTTGTGGCCCACCGCCTCCGGGCGCGCCGTACGGCTGTCGAAATGGACGCCGTCGATGACGCTGTCGGTCTTGAACAGCAGGTTCCCGCGCCCGACCTTGAGGACCGCGGCGTCGTCGCCCGAATCGACGACGATGCGGCCGCGTCGGGTGCCGATGCGGTGACGAATCCAGCGGATGAGATCGTGCTCGGACACGGCGACATTATAGCCGACTACGCCGCGCGCCGCCCGGGCTTCGGGTCGCACCCGTAGGTCGCGCAGCGCCCCAGATACTCCCAGCACTCCCGGTGATGCGGGGAGCGGCAGGAGTCGCAACGGATCAGCGGCTCGCTCAACCGCGCCGTGCAGACCGGGCAGCGGCCTTCCGAAGACTCGGACGACTCGCTCCACAGGATCGGCTCCTCTTCGGGCCGCGTCGTCACATACCGGACGAAGTCCGCCGCGGTTCCCATCAGGCTGCGAAGACGGCGATCGTCCCGGATGCACTCGCGGAGTTCGATCTCGATCCTTCCGGCTTCGACCGTCAGAACGAGCCCGCTCGGACATTCCAGTCGACGGACCGATTGGACGACGTCGGTTCTCCGCAGGGGGTCGAAGACCGAGTGAGCCAGGTCCGGCGGTCTGGCCTGGACGGTATAGTCCGCGTCGAAGAAAGGCTCTCCGACAGCGAGGGTGGCCGTACCGGACTCCGGTCCCAGCCGTTCCGTGGCGATGCGCATCCAGCCGGCCGACAATTGCGGGACGACGATCTGGAGCTGCGTCCGCGGTTCCTTCCCGTCCCGGAGCTGGATCCGCGCGCGGTATCCCTGGGCGAGACAGTCGATGGTCGGCAGGGCGAGCAGACCTTCCGGCATCGCGGAACCGCCCAGGCGCGACGCCAGCACGCGGAGGTTCTCCCGAGCGCCCGACCGCTTGACGCTCTTGATGATGAGGACAAAGACGACCACTGCGACGACGCCGATGAATCCGACGGCGTCGTCCCCGCTGTTCGCCAGGACAGGGGCAAGGATGTCCATACGATGGTTTTACGCCGCGCGCGGCCGCGGCCGGGGTTCACATCCATATGTAGCACAGCGGCCCAGGCAGTTCCAGCATTCCTCGTGATGCCACTCGATCCCCGTGTGAGGAGGGGTCCTGAGGAATTGAACGAGATCCGATGCCGTCCGGACGAGATCGAGGACTTCCCGCGCGTTCATGCCGCCCTCGAGGAGCTGGACGTCCATGACCCCCTCCCGTGGTGACGGATCGAAGACCGATCGACTCCGGCTGGGACTGGGGGAAGAATGGCGCGTCGAAGCGGGAGTCCCCCTTTCCTCAGGCGGCACGGCGGCGCGGTCGCGGTTCGCAGCCATAGGTCGCGCAGCGGCCGAGATAGACCCAGCAGTCCCGGTGATGCGGCGAGCGGCAGCGCTCGCATCGGACCACAGGCTCGCTGAGCGTCGTCGCGCAGATCGGACAGCGGCCGCTCAGGCTTTCGCGGACTTCGCCCATCACAATCCCCTGTTCGGGGGGTGTCGTCTTCAGATACGAGATCAGCTCCGATGCCGTCCGGACTAGCGCGCGGAGATCGTCGACGCCCTTGAGGCACTCGCGCACGCGGATGTCCAGCATCCCGTTCTCCAGCTTGAGGCTGAAGCCGAAGAACCGGTTCATGCGGCGGACCGTCATCGTCACGTCCGACCGGCGCGCGGGCAGGAAGAGCCGGTGCGCCACCGAATCCGGCGTCGCCTGGACGATGAAAGCCTCGTCGAAAACGGGATCGCCGATTTCGATATCCCGGTATCCGAGCAGGCGCAGGAAGCGGCTCCCGATTCCGTCCGGCGAGATTTTCAGGGACTGATAAGCCGTGTTCGGAACCCGGACCAGCAGGCTCGTCGCCGGGTTCTTGCCCTCGCTGAAGTCGATCCGCGCGGAGCAGCCCTGCACCGGCACGATGATCGACGGCAGCTCCATGAAGCTCCCGGTGGTCATCCGCCCTCCCAGCTTCTCGGTGAGGTGCCGTATCCGGTCGAGCGAATTCGACCGGGACATCAACCCGATGCCGAGAAACACCGCCAGAAGTCCCAGGGCAAAGAAAACGCCGAAGGGGGTGTCGGTCTTGGCCAGGACGAGAGACAGGGAGGACATGCCGGGCTCCTCGCTCTTATGACGCGAATCCCGGAGCGAACGTGACCGGGAACCCGAGGGCGCTCAGTCCAGGAAGGGCCGGATGAACTCGAAGGCCTTTCTGGCCACGTTGATCGAGTCCTCCTGGAACGGATACAGCTCGATCGTCACCCAGCCGTTGTATTTGTTCGCCTTGAGCGCGGCGAAGATCGCCTTGTAGTCCATCGCGCCCTTGCCGGGCGGCAGATGGAAATGCACACGGTCCGCCGCAATATCCTCGAGATGGAAGTGCGCCGCCTTCTGGCCCACGCCGCGGATCAGCGCCGCGGGATCCTCTCCCACGCAGTAGAAGTGGCCCATGTCGAAATTCAGCCCGACTCCCGGGTACTTCACGTACTTCGTGACGAACTCCTCGTACTCGTGGCCCTTCTCGATCAGCAGCGTCGGCTCGGGCTCGATGCAGACCAGGACGCCCTTCTCCACGCCGCGGTCGGCGGCGCGCTTCAGGCCCTCGGCATAGAGCTTGTAGCAGTCGTCCCGCGTGCGGTCCTCGACGGGGCCGCCGGGCTCCGTCGACATCGTCTTGGCGCCGACGGCGGCGGCGACGTCGACGCAGTCGATCGTATGCTGGATCCGCGCCTCGCGGATGTGAGCTTCCTTGTCGATCCAGCTCGGCCAGTGGAAGGTGCCCGAGCGTCCGCTCTTGGGATCCTTATAGGCGCACATCATGAAGGCGTTGACGTTCGACACCTGCATCTTGTGCTGGTCCAGCGCCTTGCGGATGCAATCGATTCGGGCCGGGGTCATGTCCTCCGGCCACGCATGGGGCCGGTCGGCCATGAGCTCGAGGCCGTTGTAGCCGATGTCGGCGAGGATCTTGATGGTCTCCTCGATCGACCAGTTGCGGAAGGCGTTGGAGCTGAAGGCGAGTTTCATGATCCCATTTTAGGATCGGAGTCCGCTCCGCGCAAACCGAAAAACTTTGATCTCCCGGCGCCGCACCCGGCACTATAGAGCCCATGCCGTGGCTCCTGTTCCTCGCCTTCCTGTTCCCGCAGGAGACCCGCAAACCCCAGATCGAGGTCTCTCCCGACGGCAGATGGGCCGCCGTCCTCGACAGCAGGGGCGGCATCCGCCTCTGGGCGACGGAGAATCCGATTGCTGCGAAGAACCTTCCAGGCGACACCGACCCGCCCGCCCAGGCCCTCGACTTCTCGCCGGACGGCGCGATCCTCGTCAGCGGCCATCGCGGCGGCCTGGTCCGGGTCTGGGACGTCCCCAAACGGCTCCAGCTCCGGAGCTTCCAGGGCGACGCGGACCTGAAGGAGATCCGGTCGCTGGCCGTCCTCCCCCCGGATGGAGCGGCACTCATCGTCGGCGGATCCGACGGGATCCTTCGCCGCTTCGACCTCCAGAGCGGACGCGAATTGCTGAGGAGCGCGCCCAAGGACTTCGATGCGGGCGCTTCCTTATGGAGCTCCCGGGACGGCCGAACCCTGGCCGCGCTCAGCTCGGATCGCAGGCTGCTGCTGCTGGATCCCCGAAGCCTCGCAAGCCGGAAGGCGCCCGAGTTGCGCCTCGATGCGAACGCGGAACTGGCGTTCTCTCCCGACGGCCGGTCCCTCTGCGCCACGACCGCGGACAAGCAGCTGGTGATCGTCGATCTGCTGCACGGGAAGACGCTGCCGCTGTTCCACCCTGCGGCGGGGCGGATCGAAACCCTGGCTTTCGACGGAAAGGGCGAGCAGCTGGTCACCCTCGATCAGAAGGGGACCCTCCGCCGCTTCGACGCTCGATCGATGAAGGAGCTCTCGAGCACCCCGACGCCGCTGACCCGCGTCGGCGACAAGACCGCCGCGCGGCTCTCTCCCGACGGGACCCGCCTGGCCACCTTCGAGGAAAACTCCCTCACGGCCCCGGTGACCATCAATACGCTGGACGGCCCCTCGGCCCTGGTCGAGCCCGCGGCGGGCCCCGAGAAGTTCGTCCGCGTCCCGCTCTTCTTCGGCACCAACCGCCAGCCGCGCGGCGTGGAAGGAAGCCTGGCCTGGCATGCCCTGCGCTTCGTCCTCACGGGAGGCGGCCTGAAGTTCATCGCGGTGGTCGCGCTCCTGCTGGCGATCTCCGCCACGCTCACCGGACCGATCCGCAAGCTCTGGAACCAGCCCACGATCTCGGCGAAGCAGGCCTTTCTCGTCGTGGGTCTCTTCAGCCTCGCCACGCTGCTGGGCTGGGTGCTCTGCACGAAGCTGCTCTCGTTCCGTCATCTCGACGAAATCCTCTTCTCCCTCGGGATCCTGAGCGTCGTCCCCTTATCCTTCCTGGTCCTGATGCGCTGCGACGATCGCGCGGGTCTGCGCATCGTCTGCCTGCTGGGCATGGGGCTGCTCCTCGTCGCCGCCGGGGCCCTGCTCGACGGCGCCGTCCAGCGGAAGACCGAATCGGCCGGCCGCGTCCAGCACTTCAACGCGGAGAACGCCGGCAACCTAATCGTCGGCACCTGCGAGGTCACCGTCCCCCTCGACACCCATCGACGCGGCCTGATCGACCGCCCGGTTGTCGCCGGCCTCCAGTTCGAACTGCCCGACCCGGACAAGCACATGATCGTCGCCGACGTCCAGATGGAGGATTTCGGCTCGCTGCTCGGGAAGATGCGCGACCGGGTCCAGACCGCCCCGCGCAAGGAGGCGTTCGTCTTCGTCCACGGCTACAACGTGACGTTCGAGGACGCCGCGCTGCGAACCGCCCAGATCGCGCATGACATCGAGTTCCCCGGCTTGCCGATCTTCTTCAGCTGGCCATCGCAGGGGACGGTGGCGGGATATCCCTGGGACTCCGACGCGGTCGACGTCGCCACCGCCTACTTCGAGGACTTCCTCAAGACGGTCGCGCTGGAATCGGGCGCGGAGGTCATCCACCTCATCGCCCACAGCATGGGCAACCGGCTGCTGACCAGGGCGCTGAAGGAACTCTGCCTGCGCCCGGACGGCGAGCGGATCCGGAAGCCGTTCCGGGAGGTCATCCTGGCGGCGCCGGACATCAGCGCGACCGTCTTCGAGACCCAGTATGTGGACACGCTGGTCCAGCACCTGCCCCACGTCACGCTCTATGCGAACTCGAACGACCGGGCCCTCATGGCGTCCCGCGCCTACAACCACTCCCGGCGTGCCGGCGATTCGGGCGACGCGGAAATCTGCGTCTTTAAGAAGCTCGACTCGATCGACGTGTCGACGCTCGACACCGACATGGACGGCCACGGCTATTTCGGGACGAACCACGTCGTCCTCTGCGACATGGATGCGCTGATCAAGGAAGGCAAGCCGGCCGAGGCGCGCTACCGGATGGAGGCACGCTCCCGCAATGGCCTCCCCTACTACCTCTTCAGCCAGTAGCGGGCGCGGCGCAGGCCCAGGAGGAGCGCGACCTCCAGGCCCAGGAGGCCGCAGCCGGCTCCTCCGGGGCTGGCCCCGGCCAGGCCCGTCCCGGTGAGCTGGATCGTCGTGGGGCTGGCGGGATCGTCGCTCGCGATGGACAGGTCGCAGGCCGCGGGGCCGTAGAACTTCGGGGTGAAGGTCACCGAGAACGTCACGCTGCTTCCAGGGGCCACGTTCGAATACGGCGTCGCGTCGACGACGACGAACTGGGCCGCATCCTGCCCCGTCTTCGTGATCGACGTGATGTTCAACGGGGCGCCGGCCGTCGAATCGTTCTTGAGCGTGACGGTGACCGGCACGCTGGAGCCGTAGACGTCGATATTCCCGAACGAGATCAAGGTGCCGGGACTCTGGACCACCAGGAGGGGACCCGCCGCCGGCAGGCCGGCCGCCAGGAACAGCAGGGCTGCCGCCGCCGGACGCATGGGGATAACCTCCCTGGGAAGGCGACATGATTCCATTTTCCCGTCGCCTTGACAAGCTCAGGCCATCGTGTCAGAATCTTGAACTCATGACGAGAGAGGCCGCTCAACCCTACGAATTCAAGGACACCTATCAGTTCCGCTTCACCCGTAAGATCGCCGACGGCGGCATGGGTTCGATCTACGAGGCCCACCTGTTCGGCTCCGAAGGCTTCGAAAAGACCGTCACCATCAAGACCATCCGGGAGAAGTTCACCGGCGACCGGGACTTCGTCGACATGTTCATCGGCGAGGCCAAGCTGGTGGCCGACCTGGTCCATCAGAACATCGTCCAGATCTACAAGCTGGGCCGGATCGGCAACCAGTACTACATCGCGATGGAGTACGTCAACGGCATCAACATCCAGGAATTCTCGAACCGCCATACGGAGCTCTCCCAGAAGGTGCCGCACGAGCTCGGCGCGTTCATCATTTCGCGCGTCTGCCGCGGCCTCGAATACGCGCATTCCAAGCGGGACAAGCACGGCAACCCGCTGGGCGTCGTCCATCGCGACATCTCCCCCAAGAACCTGATGATCTCCGCCGAGGGCGAGGTCAAGATCACCGACTTCGGCATCGCCAAGGCCCGCAACCTGATGAAGGACCAGGAGGGCCAGGTCCTCATGGGCAAGGCGCAGTACATGTCGCCCGAGCAGGCCCAGTACATGCCGACGGACGCCCGCAGCGACGTGTTCTCGCTGGGCGTGGTCATGTTCGAGATGCTGACCGGCGAGTCGATCTTCGGGACGAACGAGGACACGACGGTGATCCTCGAGAACGTCGTGATCAAGGACATCCCGAAGCCGCGCGACGTGAACCCGGACATCCCCGAGGCGCTCGAGAAGATCATGCTGAAGGCCCTGGAGCGCAACCTCTCCAAGCGCTACCAGGACGCCGGCAAGATGGGCTACGACATCGAGTACTACATGTACCACAAGGGGTATGGCCCGACGATCGTGACGCTCGAGAAGTACATGCGCCAGATCTTCCCGCACCTGTACAAGGCGCCCCTCGAGAAGGAAGACCAGCAGACGACGAGCCGCCCCAGCCCGGCCAAGATCGACGATGCGGAGCGCAAGATCGCCGAGGCGCCGACCATCATCGACGTCAAGCCCCCGCCGAAGAAGTAGTTGACTTGGCCCCGGCTTCCCGATATCTTTCGTGACCCGAAAGAACCGCTTTAGCTGAGGACCTCCATGGGTTACATGTGGAAGAGCCGGAACCGCCGGCGCAAGAACAAGCACGGTTTCCGCGCCAAGATGAAGACCAAGGGCGGCCGCAAGGTCCTCGCCGCAAAGCGCCGCCGCGGCGCCTGGAAGCTCAGCGTCTCCGACGAGCCGAATGTCCGCCGGCACAAGGGCTGCGTCAGCGGCTAGGTCGTCGCCGGAAACTCCCCCCAAGCTCCCGCGCACGGGATACTCTATTCGCATGCAATCCCTGGTTCTCGCGATCGCGCTCCTTCTGGCTCCCGACGACGCCGAAGCCGCCCGCGATACCCTCCATAAGGCGCTGACCGCCCTCGACCGACCCGGCGTCGACCGGGCCTGCGCGGCCCTGGTCAAGACCGGGGACGAGCGCGCCGCCGACTTCCTCCTCGGCGCCTTCCGCGTCGGCCTTGTCCAGTCCGCAGCCCTCGAGAAGGACCGCCTTAGGATCGTCAAGGACATGAAAGAGGCCGAGGGGGTCAAGGACAAGGAGGGCAGGTTCCTCAAACCCGGCGATTCCAACAAATGGAAGCTGCTCCAGTACGAGCTCGATCTCCTCGCCGCGAAGATCGACATCCTGACCGGCGCCCTTCCTCGCGTCGCCGCTCAGTTGAGCCGCCTCACGACGACCAAGCCGATCGCGGCGGTCCTGACCTCGGCCGGCGAATGGTATGCGCGCGCCTGTGCCGCCGAGGCCCTGGGGAGGATCGGCGACGCGGATGCGCTCGCCGCCCTGCTGGCTCGAGCGAAGGTCGAGTCGGAGCCCGGCGTCCGCATCGCGATCGCCGACGCGCTCGCTTCGAAGGTCAAGGGGAACGACGACGTCCGCGCATCGCTGCTGCCCTGGCTGGAGAGCGGCACCTGGGGCTCGAAGCTCGCCGCCGCGCAGGCGCTGGCGCGGACCGGCGACCCCAAGCTGATCCCGAACCTCATCAAACTGCTCCAGACGCCGTCGGGCCGCATGAAGTACGAGATCAACGAGCTCCTGAAAAAGATGACGCGCGCCGACCGGCACGGCGACTACACGGCGTGGTCGGCCTGGTGGGAGAAGAACGACAACGAGGTCCTCGGGGGGACTTATGTCCCGCCCGCCGCCGAGATGGCCGCGCGGCAGATGGCGCCGGTCACGATGTTCTACGGCATCCCCGTCCACTCGACCCGGATCGTCTTCATCATCGACAACTCGCTGAGCATGAAGGAAGCGGCGACCTGGAAGCCCGAGATCCAGGAGAAGGACGAGAAGCTGGACGGCGAGCGCGCGATCGACATCGCCCGCTACGAGCTGAAGCGCATCATCAAGGGGCTGCCCGACGGCGCCCTCTACGACATCATCGGGATGTACGGGCGTCTGGCGCTGCTGTCCGACAAGTGGGTGACCTCGGGGGCGACGACGCGTGCGGCATCGATCAAGTTCGTCCAGGGCCTCGAGGTCAAGGTGGGCACCGACGTCCACGGGGCCCTCATGCGCGCCCTGGACTTCTCCGGCGGCACCTGGAACACCCCGCCCCGCGAGGACTCGATCGACTCGGTCTTCATCCTCAGCGACGGGATCCCGAGCGTCGGCCTCATGGACCGCAGCCAGCTCTCCGACCGCGTCCTCGATGCCGCGCGCTTCAAACGCATCGCGGTGACGACGATCGTGATCGAAGGCACCAAGGAGAGCCAGGAGATGCTGCGCCGCATCGCCGACGGCAGCGGCGGGGCCTACGTCCGGCGATGAGGGCCCTGCTCCAGCGGGTGAAGGAGGCCTCCGTCGAGGTGGACGGCGTCGCGCACTCGGCCATCGGCCGCGGGATCCTGCTCCTGCTCGGCGTGACGATCACGGACACGGACGTGCCGCTGGAAGCGCTCGCGAAGAAGATCGCCGGCCTGCGAATCTTCGACGACGCGCAGGGCAGGACGAACCTGTCGTGCGAAGACGTCGGGGGCGAATACCTGGTGGTGTCGCAGTTCACGCTCTGCGCGGACCTGTCGAAGGGCAAGCGTCCCGGCTTCGGGCTCGCCATGCGCCCGCGCGGCTCCGAGGAGCTCTATAAGAAGTTCTGCGAGCGGCTGGCCGCGCTGACGGGGTGTCCGGTGAAGACGGGCAAGTTCGGCGCCTCGATGGTCGTCTCCCTCAAGAACGACGGCCCCGCCACCTACTGGCTCGAGATGCCTTAGTCGTCCCAGCGGATGACGACGTCGTCGCCCGCCAGGCCCAGCCAGACGAGCCCGCAGCGCGCGGTGCCGCTGCGCCGGCGGCCGGCGCTGTCACGGACCGTCACCCGGTAGAGGCTTTGTCCGAGCGAGACCTTCCCGACGGGCCAGCACTCCCGGTGCGAAAGCAGCTCGAATCCGTTCGACTTGCCCCATTCGTCGAGAACGATCCGGGCGCGGTACGCGGCCCAGACCAGGCCCGCGCCGAACACGGCCAGCATCGATCCGACCCAGACCAGAACCGTGGCGTGATCCGTCGACATCTACAACCCCCACACCTACTCTTCACCAAAACTACCGGGATTCCGCCTCTACCCCAGGATCCGGTGATCGTCTCCGAGGTAGATCCCCTGGAGGTTCATCTTCAGCTGCTCGGGGTTCGGCGAATACTGCAGCGCCGTCTTCTTCGTCACCAGCCCCTTGTTGATCAGGTCGATCAGCGACATGTTCAGGTCCTGCATGCCCTCTTCCTTCGAGGCGCGGATCAGGTCCGCCAGCTTCTTGTCCTCGGCGTTCATGATCAGCTTCTGCGCGGTGGAGGAGTTGAAGAGGACCTCTACCGCGGGCACCATCTTGACTCCCTCCTTCGCAGACGGCAGCAGCCGCTGGCAGAGGATGGCCTTCAGGTTGAACGCGAGCGACTGACGGATCAGCGGCTGCCGCTCCGTCGGGAACAGGTCCAGCAGGCGGCCGATGCACTGTGGCGCGCTCGACGCGTGGATCGTCGCGAACACCAGGTGGCCCGTCTCCGACGCCATCAGGGCCGCGTCGAATGAAACATAGTCGCGCATTTCGCCGACCAGGATCACGTCCGGGTCCTGGCGGACGACGTGCTTCAGCGCCTGGTGGAAGTCCGGCACGTCGATGCCGATCTCCCGCTGGTTCACGAACGACTTCTTGTCCGTGAATAGGTACTCGATCGGGTCCTCGATCGTCACCATGTGCGCCTTCTGGGTCGCATTGATGTGGTCGAGGATGCACGCCAGGGTCGTCGACTTGCCCGAGCCGGTCGGGCCGGCGACGATGATCAGACCCTGCTCGTACTCCGTGATCTTCTTCGTGTCGGCCGGCAGGTTCAGCTCGGCGAAAGTCGGGATCGACGTGTTCACTCGCCGCATGGCGACGGCGACGCTGCCCCGCTCGTGGAAGACGTTGATGCGGAAGCGGCCGACTCCCGGGAGCGAGTACGCGAAGTCGAGGTCGTGCTCGGTTTCGAAGCGGTCGATCTGCAGCTCGGTCATGATCTCGTAGATGAGCTTCTTGACTTCGTCCCCTTGGAGGAGGCGATTGCCCACCTCGTGGATCACCGTATTGACGCGCAGGATGGGCTTCTGGCCGACCTTGAGGTGCAGGTCGCTCGCCTTGTTCCTCGTGGCGGCGACCATGAGCTTCTCGATCTCCTTCAGGTTTTCGGGCGCCTTCACTTCCGCCGGGCCTCCCGCGGGCGCGGCGGCCGGGGTCGAGGGAATCGACGTCGTGACCTGCTTCGGTGCGGGGAGATCGGACATGAGGGATCCTCCAAGGAGCGGCTCTTACCCCGGAATCAGCATACCGCAGACAGGAGACAGCAACCAGCAGAAAGTCTCCCCCCGGCCCCCCGCACGGGGGTAAGATGCGAGCCATGCCGACTCCCATCCAGAAGCCGACGGTGATCGAGGCCGCCGGGAAGAAGCCCAAGCGCATTGAGGAGTACGTCGGCCGCGTCAACTCGAAGACGGCGGCCGTCAGCGTCGCGCGGATGAAGAGCCCGTCGGGCTGGGTCGAGCCCGGGCAGACCCCGGACTTCGACGAGTATACGGTGGTGCTGGGGGGCTCGCTGCGGGTGACGTCGAAGTCGGGGGTGATCGACGTGGCCGCAGGTCAGGCGGTGATCACGCACAAGGGCGAGTGGGTCCAGTACAGCACGCCCGGCCCCGACGACGCCGAGTACGACGCGATCTGCCTGCCGGCCTTCTCGCCGGACACGGTCCACCGCGACGCCTAGCTCCCAAAATCAACCTGGTTGATTTCAGTCGTCAGGGCTTCCGACGCAGGACGGGCGTGGACTGGCGGTCGGCGGCGCCGGCCAGGCCGTCTCCGTAGTGCTTTTCGTAATAGGTGCGGTATTCGCCGCTGCGCACGCGGCTCACCCAGGTCGCGTTGGCCTTGTACCAGTCGAGCGTCGCCTTCAGCCCCTTCTCGAACTTGATCTTCGGCGTCCAGCCGAGCTCCTTCTTCGCCTTCTTGCAGTCGATGGCGTAGCGCCGGTCGTGCCCCGGGCGGTCCTTCACGAACTCAATCAGCGAGACAGGCGCGCCGACGTGCTTCAGGATCGCCTTCGCGACCACGACGTTCGGCCGCTCATTGCCGCCCCCCAGGTTGTAGACCTGGCCCGTCTTGCCCTTCTCCAGCGCCGCCAGAACGCCCCGGCAGTTGTCCTCGACGTGCAGCCAGTCGCGGATGTGCATTCCGTCGCCGTAGAGCGGCACTTTCTTGCCCTCCAGCGCGTTCGAGGCGAACAGGGGGATGAACTTCTCGGGATACTGGTAGGGGCCGTAGTTGTTCGAGCTGCGCGTGATCAGGGCCGGCAGGTTGAAGGTGTGCGAGTAGGCCTGCACCATCATGTCCGCCGCGGCCTTCGTCGACGAATACGGATTGTTGGGGTGCAGCGGCGTCTTCTCGCTGAAGAAGCCCTCGGGCGGCAGCGAGCCGTAGACCTCGTCGGTCGAGATCTGGAGGAAGCGCTGCACCCCGTGGCGCTTCGCCGCCTCCAGCAGGTTCACCGTCCCCTGCAGGTTGGTCTGCACGAACTCCGTCGGCCCGTAGAGGCTGCGGTCGACGTGCGACTCGGCCGCGAAGTTGACGATCGAGTCGAAGCCGGTCTTCACCAGCTCGTCCACCAGCGTCCCGTCGGTGATCGAGCCCCGCTTGAAGGTGTAGCGCGGGTTCTTCTCCACGTCCGCCAGATTCTCGGGATTGCCCGCGTAGGTCAGCGAGTCCAGGTTGACGATGTCCCAGGTTTTCCGGGTTTCCAACACCTGCCGGACGAAGTTCGAGCCGATGAAGCCGCAGCCGCCCGTGACCAGGATTCTCATGATCTCTCTCGATTCCGTTTTGGTTTAAAACACTCGCGCCGGTCCGACCGTCTATTATTATAAGAGGTATCGCTATCCCCAAGGATTTTAGGAGCCCGCCATGACCCGAGTCCCCGCCGCGATCGCGTTCTCGTTTGTCGCCGTCCTCCTCGGTTCGGGGCTGCTACTGCCCGCACAGGAGACGCAGGACCGGGTCGACAAGATCTTCGACCGCATCGAGGAATCGCGCGGCGCCGGCCTCTGGCAGGGGATCCGCGAGCTCGAGGACCTCGGCCGCGGCGCCACCGACGGCGTCCGCAAGGGCCTCACGCGGGCCGACGCCTACGTCCGCATCGCCGCCGCCAAGGTCCTCTACGCGCAGGAGCTGCGCGACGAGTCCCTGGACGCCCTTTCCAAGGTCATGGCGGGCAAGAACACCTATGCGAAGAAGACCGCGGCGGACATGGCCGCGGCGCTCGTGTCGGCGGACCGCAGCCTGGCGGGCGCCGAGAAGCAGAAGATCGCGGCGAGCTTCGAGCGGCAGGCGGGTGAGGTGGACGACCCCCTCACCCAGATCGCGCTCTGGCGCGCGGTCTACAACCTCAACAAGGGCATGAAGCCCGTCCGCGAGGTGCGCGCGGTGCACAGCGGCGCGGGCGACAAGCGCGAGGTCAAGGAGGAGGCCGCTCTTGCCCTGGCCGAGATGGACCGCTTCGTGGACGCCAAGCCCACGCTGATCGAGCTCGCCAAGGAGCCCAGCGAACGGGGCCGCATGGCCAAGGCGTACCTCAAGGTGAACGAGCTGACGGAGGACATCAACCGGAAGCCGCCGGCCGCCGTGAAGTACGACTTCAAGACCCTCGAGGAGGCCATCGACCTCCTGAAGCAGAACTACTGGGACGAGAGCAAGATCAACGTCGACAAACTGGTCGAGAACGCCGTGCGCGGCGCCTGCTCCAGCCTGGATCCTTACACCGTCTATATGGACGAGGCCGCAATCAAGGAGCTGAAGGAGGAGGGCCTGGGCGGCCGCTACGGCGGCATCGGCGCCCGCGTCTCCATGCGCAAGGACAAGGCCGGCCGCGAGTGGCTGACCATCGAGGAGCCCATCTTTTCGGGTCCGGCATATCGCAACGGCCTGCGCTCCGGCGACACGATCACCGAGATCGACGGCGAGGCCACGGTCAACCAGGACCTCACGTCCCTCGTGAAGAAGCTCCGCGGCCAGGTCAACACCCCGGCCAAGTTCAAGGTGCTGCGCCGGGGCTGGACCAAGGAACAGCCCTACTCGATCCAGCGGGAGCAGATCCACATGGAAACCACGATGCACCGGATGCTGCCCGGCAACCTGGGCTACATCCGTCTCACCACCTTCGGGGACGAGGACATCCAGTACATCAAGGACTCCGTCAACGACATGAAGGACATGAAGGCCCTGGTCTTCGATCTCCGGGGCAACACGGGCGGCTACCTCCGCACGGCCAACGCGCTGGCGAGCTACTTCCTGAACAAGGGGCAGCTGATCGTCACGACGCGGGCGCGGGGCGAGGAGAAGGACCGCCGCGTGGCGGACGGCTCGAAGCTCACGGACGTCCCGATGGTCATGCTCGTGAACGAGGGCAGCGCCTCGGCCAGCGAGATCCTCGCCGGCGCGATGCAGGACCACAAGCGCGCGGTCATCATCGGCGACAAGACCTACGGCAAGGGCTCGGTGCAGGACCTGAAGCCGATGAAGACCACGGAGGACAAGGCCGCGGTCAAGATCACGATCGCCAAGTGGTTCCTCCCCAGCGGCAAGAGCGTCGAGAAGGACAAGCGCGAGGAGAGCGGCGTGGTCCCCGACATCAAGGTCGCCCTTCCCGAGCGCGAATTCTGGAAGGAAGCCGAGCTGGCCAAACTGATGACGGGCGACGAGATTGAGAAGTACCTCAAGGATATCGAGGACAAGGAGCTTTTCAAGAAGCTGGCGGAATCCGACGGCGGCGACGTCACCCGCTATCCGAAGTTCGACGCCTTCTACGAGGGGCTGAAGACCAAGGCCGAGAAGAACGACGTCCGCGAGCTGGTGCGCGAGATGATCCGCAAGAAGGTGCAGGACGAGCAGGGCAAGCCCCTGTATGTCGACCTCCAGGTCGACGTGGTCCTGCAGCGCGGCATCCTGGAAGCGTGCAAGGCGGCGTCGATCGACGCGAAGACGGTGAAGGAGTACTCGCTGTTCGCGAAGGCGCCCCCGACCACGGACAAGTAACCCCTTGAGTGACCGCAAGCCGTACCCGATTCTGCTCCTCGCGGGAGGAGCCGTTGCCCTCTTTGTCTCCGCCCTGCTCCTCGTCTCGTTCGTGTCGATGAGGAAGGACTCCGGTGAGGAGCTCTGCCGCGCCAACCTGACGGTGATCGGGATGGCGATCCGCGTGGGCGAACTCCCCAACTCGCCGAAGTGGGACCCCATCGGCCGGGGCCGCGACTTCTTTCGCAACCAGGACAAGTGGCCCACCTATCAGCAGCGCGACCTGGACCTCTGCTGCCCGGTGAAGAACACGCGCAAGGAGTGCGACTACCGAGGGCCGGCCCGGCTGTTGCGCGAGCTGCGCAACGATGAGCCGATGGCGGCGGACCGCGTCGGCAACCACGGCCCCGAGAAGGGCGGCAACGTGCTCCTCAAGACCGGCCAGGTCCACACCGCGGGTCTGAACGATCCCCTCTGGGCGGCGGCGGCCCGAACGACCTCGGACTAGGCAGCTCCCTCGTCCTTTGGGGGTTGGCTAAGTCTCTTCGGGAGCCCCGGGGTCCCTCTACCCTCCCGGCGGGCGGGGAGGATTCCTCTTATGCCTTATTGGGCTTTGAATGCCCCTGCGGCATCGAACTCCGGCCACTTCTCGCCGTCCTTGGGGGACAGCGGCAGGGCCTCGAGGATGTCCTTCGTATAGGGCTTCCAGTCGTCGTTCGCGGCCGGTGGCTTCACGCGGCCGGAAAGCACCTTCCCCGTCAGCGTCTGCAACTCGTCCGCCGTCCCGGCGAAGACCTTGTTCATCGTCAGCTCGATGCGGACCAGGCGCCACATCTCGTCGTCCGGCGCCACGATCAGGAAGAAGCGGTTGAGGTAGATCATCCCCATCCCCGCCTTCTCGCTGCCCTCGGCCTTGTGGTAGAACAGCGCCACCGGCGCCCCCACCACCGCGTGCTTGACGGCCACGTCGCCGTGCCAGCCGTCCGCCGCCCCCAGGTTGATCTTGATCCGCTCGTAGGCCGTCTTTCCCTTCAGGGGTTTGCCGACCTTGACGATCATCACCTTCTTCTCGACGCTGACCGCGTCGATCACGCCCCGGGCGATGACGTCCGTCTCTTTATAGAGGCCCGCCAGCGACTTCAGGGCCTCGATGTAGGCCAGGGCGGGCGTGCAGAGGGCGACGGCGCCCAGGACGGCCAGGATGCGGGTCCTCATGGGGCGGGTCCTATTTCTGCGCGGGCGCGTCGATCGGACGCGACGAGTCCTGCAACGCCTTGCCCGGGCGCACTTCCTTGCGCGCCTCGAACGGGTCGGGCGTCTGAACAGCCGGAGCGCCGGCCGTCGCCGGGACCGCCGGGGCGGGCGCCTCGCCGGGGCCCACGGTCCGCGACAGCTTCAGCACCTGCTTCTCCGGGTCGGGGCCGCCGGCCGCCACCGGCGGCGGGCCCGCCGCGATCCGGATTAGCAGCGACACCGGGGTGTTCTCCGGCGGCAGGATCTTCTTGTTCGTCTCCAGCTTGATCAGGCTCTCTTCCCTCATCGTCAGCGCGCTCTGCATGACGACCTCGTCGGTGACCGGATACAGCCCGACCATCGTCCCCGTGGTGTCCGCGGCGTACTTGCCGTCCTTCAGGACGGAACCCGTAAAGTGCCATTTGATCAGGGGCAGCGTGCGCCCCGTCTTCTTGTCCACGAGCAGCTCTTCGAGCCGCACGAAGCCGGCCGGCCGCCCGTTCACGGCGGGAAGCTCCAGTCCGATCTCCAGCTCGGGGCCGGAACAAACGTCGTCCCCGCGCCCCGGCTTCCCCGCCTTCAGGCCCAGGGACTCCAGCGCCTTATGGATCTCGCTCGGGTTCATGTCGAAGTTCACGATCGTCTCGTGCGCCTTCTGCCCCTTCGGCGCGGGCCACGTCGCGATCACCTCGATCGGATAGATGTCCGGCAGGTTCGGCAGCTTGCGCGGCGCGATCCTGCAGGGCACCTTCACCGTCTTCTTGTCCTTGTCCACAACGATGCCGCCCTGCGCCGGCTCGCCGGGACCGCAGAGCGCCAGGACCACCGCCATCAGCGCGACGTTCATGTCACTTTCCTTCCCCGATGCAGACCACCACCGTCTCCCCGCCCGCCGCCTTCCCCTCGAGGTTCGCGGTCGCGACGTAGACCTTCCCGCCGTGCAGCAGCGGCGAGCCGTACACCATCCCCGGCGCGTGCACCGTCGCGTCCGTCCCCAGGTCCAGGTTCCAGCGCGACTTCCCGTCCGCCAGGGAGACCGAGTGGACGACGCCGTCGATGTCCGCCCCGAAGATCGTGTCGCCCGCCACCGCGGCGCCTGCAAAGAACGCCGCGCCGCACTTCGAGGCCCACTTCTGCGTCCCGCTCTTCGTGTCGAACGCGCGGATCTGGCCTTCCGTGTCGCAGAGAATGGCGACGTCGCCGACCACCGCCGCCGTGGCCAGCAGCGCTCCGTTGGTGTCCTTGCGCCACTCCACCTTGCCGTCCGCGGCCTTGATCGCCACCAGTTCGCCCTTGGCCGTCGGCACGTCCTTCGGGTCATAGCGGATCGTGCTGCACGGCACCAGCACCTTGTCCCCCGCCAGCGTGGCCCCCGCCCAGGCGTTGAACTTCAGCGGCGCCTTCCAGAGCTCCTTGCCGTCGACGCTGCTCAGGCAGAACAGCGCGCGCTCGCCCAGCCGCTCCTTGTCCAGGAAGGCCGAGGCCACATAGACCTTGTCGCCCGCCACCAGGACCGGAGCGTCCACATGCCAGGCGCCCTTTCCGGACTGCCAAAGAACCTTGGGCGCGGGCCGCGGCAGCGCCGCCTCGTTCGGCGGGATCGCAAAATCCGGGTCCTTCTTCTTCTCGATCTCGTACGCGTCGACCATCTTCTTCCAGAGTCCGTCGATCTCCTTCTCGGCGTCGGCCGCGCTCAGGTCCTTCCCGTTGAGCGTCACCTGGTTGAGGTCGACGCAGATCACGCCGCCGCTGCCCGCGCCGGCGAAGACCCTGC
>DASQOM010000189.1:0-3225 GCA_035644495.1 Planctomycetota bacterium
ACGCCGCCGAGAAGGCCGTCGAGGACGCGATCAAAGATCCCGAGTCGGCCGGCCTGAAGAAGCTCATCGACGAGCAGCGCAGGCCGTATAAGGGGACCGAGGCGGACGCGTGGTTCCAGGACGCCGAAACCATCGCGAAACTCAAGAGAGGGGTCGTGAATCTCCAGAAGACCAAACCCGACGACAAGCAGAAGTCCCAGTTCGTCGCCGCCCTCGAAGCCGAAGGCACGCGGCTCAAGACGATTCATTTCAAATCCGAACTCTCCGGCCTGATTTCCAAGGTAAAATCTCTCTAAGGGAGATTGAGCGCATGCGCATCGCCTTATTGGCCTTCCTGCTCGCGACTCCGCTACCTGACGAGGACAAACCGCTCAAAGTGGTGATGGTCCCGCAGGATGCGCCCGGGCACTGGCAGGCCCAGCTGCTCGGCGACCTCGACCGCCCCGTCGGCGACCGCATCGAGTTCGGCGGCCAGACCATTCCCGCGAAGGTCAACGACAAGGGCGGCCTCGAGCTCGATCTCAAGAACGACGGCAAGCCCCGGACGATCAGTGCCAAGCGCGAAATCGTCCAGGTCGCGATCAAAGGGACCGGCGACAAGCCCAAGACGATCAATGCGAAGCTGGAGTTCCGAAAGGAAGACGGCAAGTGGGTCTATCGCAATCTCACGCAGATGCACGTCCTCATCGGCGCGGAGCAGTTTGTCATCGTCGACGCCAACGGCAACGGCGCCTATAACGATGCCGACGAGGACGGGCTGGCGTGGGAGGGCCGGAGCTGGCTCTTCCCCCTGCCCCGCGAGGAGGAGCGCTGGTGCTCCGCGACGATGGACCTTACGGGGCTGATCTTCGGCCCGCTCGGCGAGAATCCGACCATCAAGGGCAAGCCGATCGCGACGACGGTCCCGGCGGCGCTGTCGATCCTGAAGGGCGTGAATGAAGAGCGCGTCCAGATCGGCCTCACGCCCCGTCCCGAGGACGACAAGCTGAGCGCCGACCTGCAGAAGCACTGCGCGTACATGGAGAAGAACAAGATCCTCACGCATCCCGAAGACAAGGGCAAGCCCGGCTATACGGACGAGGGCAACAAGGCCGGGATGCGCTCGATTCTGGGCCAGGGTCACTCGGCGGACCGCGTCGCGGCCGGCATGGTGGAGACCTACTTCCACCGCCAGGACGTGATCCGACCCGGAGCGCTCGCGTTCGGCGTCGGCATCGACGGCGCGTTCACGGGCATCGACGGCCGATCCAGCATGCGCAGGATCCCGGAAGGCTGGTGGCCGGTGCTCTGTCCTGTGCCCGGGCAGTCGGGCGTCGCGACGAACTACGCGAAGGAGGCGCCTGACGCAACGCCGGGCGACCAGGCCGCGGGCTACCCGATCACGGCATATTTCGGCACCTCGATGCTGAAGATGAAGGAATGGAAGCTCACGCAGTTCCCGGCGGGCGCGATGCAGATGCCCGCGGGCGCCAAGCTGCCGCCGGGCGTGCCGGTCGACTGCTACGTGTTCGACCCGACCCAGGGTGCGAGCCCGGACATGACGAAGTACCAGAACTGCGTCTGCCTCATTCCCAAGGACCCGCTCAAGGTGAACCTCGACTATGAGGTTTCGATGACGGTCGACGTGGCCGGCAAGCCCTGGTCGAAGTCCTGGCGCTTCTCGACCAACGTCTCGAAGAGCTCCCGCGACAAGATGCCCGGCCGCTGAAGCCGCAATAAACCACTCTGAGTCCTTTATTGCCCGAGCTCCCAGGCCCATTCCACGACCGCCTGCGCGTACTCCTTGCTCACGGACCGGTCGTCCTCGAAGCGGACGCTCCAGGATTGGAATTCGAGGAGTTCCCAGGGAGCGTCGTCATCGCCTCAGAGTCGCAGCAGGTCGAAGAGCTCGGCTGCGCCCTGCTCGACGCTGACCTGTCCCCGCAGGATTCTCAGGGCGACCTCGCGCGCCACGCGCAGAGCCGCCTGCGGCCGGCTCAGGGGCTCCCGCCCCATAGCCCCGGAGGGGCGCGACAAACACCTCCGGCCTGATTTCCTGCCGCGTCGGCCGATGAACACTGGCCAGCTCGAGGAGGCTGGGCCCGTCGAAGCCCTGCATCATCGCCTGGGCCGCGAACTCCGGGATCTGGACGGCCGGAAACAGCTCCGGCGTCCACTGCGCCTGGACGAGATCGAGATCCAAAGGATGCACTTCAACCGTCGAAAATGGGGAAGGTTCGACGAAAAACCGCTTACTCGTCGCCGGTCTTGGCTTCGCCTTCGACCGGCGTGATCAGCCCCTGCTCGCCCGCCTTGGTGAGGCGCAGGGCTTCGCTGACGACCTTGAGCAGCTGCTGCTTGGAGAAGGGCTTCGCGAGGAAGCCATAGAGGCCGTAGAAGAAATCCTTGGGCGTGTGCAGAATGATGGCCTTCGCCGTCAGCATGACGACCGGGACCTCGCGCGTCCGCTGGTCCTTCTTGAGGTTGTCGAAGACCGTATAGCCGTCCATCCCGGGCATCATGATGTCGAGCAGGATCAGGTCGATCCCGCCCTGCTGCGCCACCTGGATGCCCTCGAAGGGGTCCCCCACCGCCTTGACGCTGTACCCCTCGTTCTCGAGGAAGTACTTGATGATGTCGAGGATCTTCTTCGAGTCGTCGATCGCCAGGATGGTGTGCGTGTGGCTCATTGGTCGGGGTTTATTATAACCTACTCCGGCCGGAGTTGCAGAAGCCAGGCCAGAAGCAGGAAGGCCAGGGCGCACCAGGCCGCCGACCCCGCCAGGCTCTGCCGCTCCCGGATCCGACCCTCCGGCGCCGACGGATTCCAGTCCGGCGCCCGCGTCTCCCCCGCCGTATCCGACTCGCGCTCGTCGAGGAGGTTGACGTAGACGACCTTCTCACCGTCGGGGCCATGGAGCCGGACGGGGCCGACCTTATAGGCGATGAAGGTGCCGTCCGCGGCGACGCTGCCCGTGCCGATGCGTGACCCCGGCGGCGGCTTTATCGGCTGCCCCGTCCGGGCGATCGTCCAGCCTGACGATCCCCGCGCGGCCGCGTCCATCACGTTCACCCAGAAGATGGGGAACGACGCCAGGCCCTGCCACTTGTTGACGTCAATGCAGACGTGGACCTCCCGGCCCTTCAGCGCCGCCGAGACTTTGCCGCCGACGGTGATCAACGGCTCCCCGGCGCGGGCGCCGGAGGGCAGTTCGCCGAGTTCCGCCGAGACCAGTTCCCCCCCGC
>DASQOM010000190.1:0-11331 GCA_035644495.1 Planctomycetota bacterium
GCGGCGGCCAGTTCCAGAAGCGGAACGCCAGCCCGCCGAACCCGTAGCGCGAATCGTAGTGCCAGGCCGCCACCGGCGACTCCTTCCCGCACGCGGGGCAATACAGGGTGGCGTCGTCGTCTCCGCCGTTCCAGGCCTGCAGCGCCGCCAGCCACTCGCCGTCCACGTCGTCGAGCATCACCCCGCACAGCGGACAGCGGGCCAGGGGCGCCTTGAATTCGCTCAGATCGTCCGCGTGCGTCATGCGGCCGATCAGCACCTGCAGGTGGGAGTGGACGGGCGGGATCGACTCATGCCGCGTCGCCGGAAACTCGATGATGGAGATGTCCAGCGCGCGCGGCCCGCGGTCGTAGCCGCCCTCCTCGCTGGGGCTGGCCTTGACGACCCCCTTCTCCGCGAGGTAGGAGACGACGTGGCGCGCCAGGTGGTCGGCCTCGTCCGGCCTCGCGCCGGTGTCGACGATCGTCTGGAAGTAGTCGGCCATGGAAGAGGGACCACACAGGGACAAAGACCACGGAGGTCACCAAGACGACCGGTTCGTATTCCTTACAGCTTTACGCTTGGAGATGCCGCAAGGAAAGAAAAACCGGCCTTCCCCGTTCACGACCCGTCGTCTTCCCTCCCCCAGAGGAGGTCCTCTTCGGGGCCTCCGGGGTCTTCGTGTGGGTGTCCGTCTTAAAAAGAAAAACCGGGCGTGCGGCCTGCCGCGACGCCCGGCTTGTCCTGTCTGGGAGTAGCTTAGTTGTTGGCCTTCTTCTTCTTGGCCGCGAACTCCTCGTCCATCTTCTTCTTCTGGTCGTCGTCCTTGCAGATTTCCTTCAGCTTGTTGATGCCTTCCGTGCGGATCGTGCGGACCTCGCCGTAGGCCGCCTTCTTGTCCGCGGCGTCCTTGGCCTTGTCGGCCGCTTCCTTCACCTTGGGCGTGTATTCCGCGATGATGGGCTCGGCCTTCTTGAGCTGCTCCTCGTCGAAGCCGATCTTGGTCTTCAGGTCGTCGGCCGTGGGAAAGGACGCGCCCTTGCCCTGGGCCTGAGCCACTCCCGCCGCCAGGAACACCACCGCGACCGCCGTCAGAATATGCCGCATGGCCAATCTCCCAAAAAAATCATCCAACCCCGGGGTACTTCCCCCAGACGTCAGGTGTGATACGACGGCCCCGGCATTATTCCGAAAATTCCGAGCGGGTCGTGTCCATGGACCATGGGCCGCCGGCCGATATTCCCATTTGCGATTCCTCTCTTTGGGGCGTAAGATCGACATGCCCCCTCCGGGGGCGACCCATGGCCCAAGACAAATTCAACCTCAAGAAGGTCCTGGCCGACAACTCCCAGGTCAGCGACCTGGCCAATCTCGCCAGCAGCGGGGTCAAGAGGGTCAAGGTCCTGGACGAGAATGCCCTCCAGGAAATGATCCAGCAGGCCATCGACGAAGTCATCTCCTCGTCCACCGCCGAGGAGCGCTCGCGCATCCTGGCCGACTCGCGCAAGCAGCTGACGAAGCTGATGAACGAGCGCGACGAGTTCGCCTCGCGGGCCCAGATGCAGGAGGCGGACCGCAACGACCTGATCGCCGAGATCGAGAAGCTCCAGGAGGAGGTCAAGATCCGTCGCAAGGTCGACGAGAACCAGTCCGCCGCCGACCAGCGCATTGCCGAGCTCGAGGCGGACAACGTCTACGTCCGCGGCGAGCACGACAAGATGGTCGAGACGCTCGACCAGTGCCAGACCGAGATCAAGGAGCTCAAGGCCGAGATCGCCCGGCTGGAGGCGGAGATCGAGCGCCTCATGGGCCTGCTCCAGGAGAAGGACGCCCTGCGCCGGCAGTTCGACGAGGCCGAGGCCGAGCTTGCGGCGCTCCGCGACAGCTCCTTGCAGGGCGACACGCTGGCGTCGGAGCTGAACAAGTCGAACGAAGAGAACGCGGACCTGCGCCAGCAGCTCGAGGACATGCGTTCCGCGGGCTCGACCGCCGCCTCGGGTCTGCGCCACGAACTGGCCACGGTCCGCGAGGACTACGAGCGGCGTCTCGCCGAATCCCAGGCAGCGCTCGAGGCGGCCCAGGCCGCGATGCCGCCCCCGGGCCCGGACCCCTACGTCGTCCTCCCGTCCCCCGAGGTGCTCGAGGAGGTGCTGCCGCCCCCGAAGCCCCCGCCTCCGCCGATCACCAAACCTGGCAAGGGCCTCGACGTCGGGACCGTCAACCTGGTCGCCGCCTGCCAGAACCCGGAGAACGAGATCGAACTGCGCACCCAGCGCAACGTCTTCCTCGACGTCGAGATCACGCCGTATACGAAGGCGATGCTGACCAAGCTGAACGTCGGCTACGTCATCCAGGGCAAGCGCCTCTATATCCTCGGCGAGCCCGCCTTCAAGCTCGCCAACGTGCTGAACCGCCGCACGCGGCGCCCCATGAAGGACGGCCTGATCTCGCCGAAGGAGCAGGACGCCCTCCCCATCATGAAGCTGCTCATCGGCTCCATCCTCGAGGATCCCCGCATCCCCCAGGAGGTCTGCTTCTATTCCGTGCCCGGCGACCCCGTCGACTCCGACCTCTCCGTCGCCTACCACCGCGACCTCTTCGACGCCGTCCTGAAGGCGCTCGGCTACAAGCCCTCCCATATCCTCGAAGGCCACGCGGTCACGTTCGCGGAGCTGGGCGAAGAGGACTTCACCGGCATCGGCGTCTCCTGCGGCGGCGGCATGTTCAACATCTGCGTCGCCTACAAGTCGATGCCGGCGCTCTCCTTCTCGACGGCGCGCAGCGGCGACTGGGTGGACATGAACGTGGCCCAGGCGCTGGGCATCAAGCCCGAGAAAGCCGCGCAGTTGAAGGAACAGGGCGTCGACCTGATGGCGCCGAAGAACCGCGAAGAGGACGCGATCTCGATCTACTACCGCAACCTGATCCAGTACAACGTCACCAGCATCGCCGATCGCTTCCGTTCGGCGGACAACATGCCGTCCTTCAAAGATCCGATCTCGATCGTCTTCTCCGGCGGCACGTCGATGGCGGGCAACTTCATCGAGCTCGTGAAGGACGTGTTCAAGAAGATCGAGTTCCCCATCCCGGTGAAGGACATCCGCCTGGCGAAGGATGCCCTGAATGCGACGGCAAAGGGGGCTCTGGTGGCGGCCCAGCTCGAAATGGCTCACCTGGCCTCCCAGTAAGCCTGAAGCATCCGCCGAGGCAAGCCCAGCGACACGCCCGCATCCATTCAGGAAGAGGACAACTTCTCGACGGCCGGGGACTCCCTATAGAGGTGATTGCGTCGTCGAAGACGGTCTGGAGCGCCGGGCACTCGACCCTGTGGCTCCCCGCGTTTCTCGACCTCGTGGGAGACATCGACCTGATCGTCGACATCCGCCAGTACCCCTATTCCCGTCGATATCCGCACTTCAACGGCTCCGAGCTGGCCAAAGAAAAGTCGTACGGGTGGATCCAGGATCTGGGCGGCCGGCGTCACGTTGCGGGCGAGCGGCATCCGGCGTGGCGGGTGGCCGCGTTCCGGTCCTACGCGGGATATATGGAGACGGAGCCGTTCCAACGGGGGCTTTCGCAGCTGGAACAGATCGCCTCGGATCAGCGGACGGCATTCTTCTGCGCGGAGGCCCTGTGGTGGCGCTGTCATCGCCGGCTGGTGAGCGACGCCCTCGTGGTACGCGGGTGGACCGTCCTGCACCTGCCGAAGGGGGAGCCGCATCGGCTGAGTCCGATGGCGCGCGTCGAGGGGGATGGGACGCTGGTCTACGACGTCGCCGTCAGCTCAGCATCATCACCTTCATCTGGCCGCCCGGGTAGAAGACGGCGAACCAGGTGAAGGCGGTCGCGTCGATATAGAGACGATCGGTTTTCGCGCCGAAGGCCCCGAGGACCATGTCGGCCGTCCTGAGGAAGACTTCGCCGGTGCCCTCGAAGCCGAAAGAGGTATCCCAGAGCATCACTTTGCCCTTCGGATCGATGATCGCTTCCATCGTCCGCTTGAACCCGGGGAGGCCGATCGAGCCGGTCCAGCCTTCGAGCGCGGTCTGGCCGTTGACCTTGCCTTTCATGAGCGCGTCGCCCATGCCGATCGGGCCGTCGGGCATGCCGCCCATGGCGCGGTCGAAGAACTCCTTCAGCAGCTTCCGCGATTCCTTGTAGTAGATGAACCTCCAGGACTCGTACTCGGAGGCGAAGCCCGGGCGGACGCGGTCCGGGACCAGCGTCGTGATCGTGTTCGGCGGGATCGCCGGGACGCTCAGCTTGTAGATGGGGTCGTAGACGGCGGCCGTGGGCTTGAGCTGGGCGAGCAGCTCATTCTGGATCTCTTCCTTGGACGGACCGCGGGGGCCGATCGCGCCGGTGATGTGGACCGCGGTCCAGTCGGGGATCGCCTGTCGGAGCACATTCAAGGTGTCCGGCAGCTGGGCCTTGAAGAGGGCCGGCATGATCGGCACCGTCTTCACGGCGAGAGCAGGTGTCGAGATCTCCACCGACGAAGGATAACAGGTGATTCCGGGAGAGTAAAGGAAGCGACCGGAACTTAGACCAGCTCGCGCAGCGGCTTGTATTCTTCCTCGACCAGGTAGTGCGGGCGACCGGCAAGGTCGGTGACCGTCGCGGCGCCGACGTCGATCCCCAGCCGGTTGTAGAGCGTCGCGAAGACGTCCTGGAAGTGTACGGGACGCGAGTCGGGCTCGCCGCCGTCGCGCGTGGTCGACCCGATCACCTGGCCCGTGCGCAGGCCGCCGCCGGCCATCAGGGCGCAGGAGACGCGGGGCCAGTGGTCGCGGCCGCCGTCCTTGTTGATCTGCGGCGTCCGGCCGAACTCGCCCCAGGCGATCACCGTCACGTCCTTGTCGATGCCGCGGTCGTGCAGGTCCTGCACCAGCGCGCTCATCGCCTGGTCGAAGTCGGGCAGGTTCCGCTTCGCGTTCTCGAAGTTGCCGCCGTGCCAGTCCCAGAACGAGTAGCTGAAGGTCACGCAACGGACGCCGGCCTCGACGAGCCGCCGCGCGAGCAGGAACTGCGCGTTGATGCGCGGCGCCCCGTCGCCCTGGTGCACGGTCGTCCCCGTCCCGTAACGCTCGCGCAACGCGGGGTCCTCCTTGGACAGGTCGAGCGCCGTCGCGAGCCTGCTCGACGTCAGCACGCCGAAGGCCTGCTGCGTGAAGGCGTCGACGCCGTCCATGACGCGGGCCGCATCGGCCTCGCGGCGGAAGGAGTCGAGGCTCGCCAGCAGGTGCTTGCGGTCCTCGAGCCGCTCCAGCGAGACGCCGTTGAGCGTGAGGTCGTTGCGGCCCTCGTCCTCGGGCTTGAACGGCGCGTGGGCGGGTCCCAGGAAGCCCGGCGTGCCGTTATTGTAGGGGCGGTGCTGCATATGGGGCGACAGCGCCATGAACGGCGGCACCGCGGATTGCGTCGGGCCCTGCACGTGCGAGACGACGGCGCCCAGCTCGGGCCAGCCGCCGCGCGGGAGGTTTTCGTTGAGGCGGCCGGTGAGACACTGGAACGACTCGTGCCGGTCCTTTGCGCCGACGATCGAGCGGATCGGCACCAGCTTGTCCATCATGCCCGCGAGACGCGGCAGCAGCTCGCAGACCTGGATGCCGTCGACGTTGGTCTTGATCGGCCGGAACTTCCCGCGGACCTCCGCGGGCGCGTCCATCTTGAGGTCGAACATATCCTGGTGCGGCGGACCGCCGGGCAGGTAGACCATGATGACGGCCTTGTGGCCGAGTCCGCCGCTGCGGACCTTCGACGGCGACTGCTGCTGGGCCGCGAGGATCTGCGGAAGGGCGAGGCTGCCCAGGCCGAGGCTGCCGATGCGCATGAAGGCGCGGCGGGAGATGCCGTCGCAGTAGCGCGCCCCCGAGCCTTCCAGTCGCAGCATCCGGGTATCTTACGCCTCCCGGAAGGTGAAAGGGGCCTGAAGGGCGCTTCCACACCCTCCAGGCCCCGGAACGTTCGAAGGCCGACGCGGCCTTCGAGGGTGGGTCCGGTCTATCGCGGGCCGATCACGCCCAGGCTGAACAGAGCGCCCCCGGCGATCCAGAGCAGGATCGACATCCCCCCCCACGCGAGCCGGCATCGGAACTCCAGGGGGTTGTCGACCCGACGAAGCACGCCCCGCGGAGTCCGCAGGAGTCCATGCTCCCGGCACCGCGCCATCGACAGCAGGCCCCCGAGTCCCACGGCCAGGGTCCCCAGGGCGACGAGCCCTCTCCAGCCCATCAGCATCGACAGCCCGCAAAGGCCCAGTCCGCCGACTCCCAGCATCAGGATCCACCGTTCTCTTCGACGCATCGTGCCCTCCTTCCCTGCCCGGGAGGGGATGAAGGACGCCCGTTGCGGACGCCTTCATCCCCCGTTGTGTCGCTAGGCCGCCTTCGAGGGCGGGTCCTGGCTGTCCAGGGACAGGCCGGACTTCTCCGCCACCAGCAGGCTGAGCAGGGTCCCCATCAGGCTCGACCCCGACTTGCCGTCGGCGCCGCCCGTGATGAGGAGCCGCTCGGGCACCAGGGGCTGCTTGCTCTCGCTGAGCCGCTGGGCCACCAGGGCCAGGGCATAGAGCCTCGGATCGCCGTACGCCGCGATCTTCCGCTCCTGCACCCGCGCCTCCGCCTCGCCTTCGAGCGACAGACGCCGGCTCTCGCCTTCGCCGACCAGCACCCTCGTGCGCCCCTCCGATTCCGCGAGGAGCACCTTCTTCTTGCTGTCGCCTTCGGCCGTGACGACGGATTCCTCCGCCTGCTTCCGAGCCAGGGCAAGCTTCGCATCGCCCCGGTTTCCGGAGATCTCCACCTCCACCTTCGAGTTCGTCAACTCCGTCTGCTTCTCCGCCAGCGCCTGGGCGGTCTTCAGCGTGAGCAGCTTGTCCGCGGCCAGCCGCTGCTGCTCGTAGGTCTCCACCTGCTCGCGCGCCAGCTGCCGCATCCGCAGCTGCTCCAGCAGCGTTTCGATCGCCCCGCCGGCCCCCGCCGTGTCGGGCTTCCCGATCAGCACGTCCACGAGCTCGATGTCGAACTCCGCGAACCGGAAGCGCAGCTCGCGCCTCGCCTCCTGCTGGATCTGGTCCCGGTCGTGCAGGAGCTGCAGCATCGTCTTCTTGTGGGCGATGTCCCGGAAGTACGCGCTCAGCATCGGATCGAGCGTCTGCGTGATCAGCTTCTTCACGTCGCCGAACCGCTGCACCACCTTGGGCGCCTTCTGATAGTCGATGTGGACCACCACCGACAGCGGGAGCACCGGCTCGTACGCGTCGGCCGTCACCAGGTCGATCGACTTCAGCGTCTCGTCATAGCGGTGGCTCTCCGTGCGCCCCGTGATCCAGTGCAGGACGAAGTTCGTCGTGGGCACCAGATACACGCAGCCGGCGTACGTGTTGAAGGGGTACTTGCCGGGGCCCAGCGTTTCAGCGAGGACTCCTCGTTCACCCTCGACCACCTGCTCGCCATGACGGAACCCCTTGCCCGTCAGGTCTTCTCCTTTCTGCCCGAAGTAGCTCACCACGACTCCCACGGAGCCGATCGGAACCACCGTCTTGGGCACGATCTCCACGGACGCGAACCACCGGTTCAGGAAGTACGTCCCGTCCGTCAGGGGCACGTACTGCCGGCCTCGACGGCCGCCGGCCTTCAGGAACGTCTCCACGTCCTGGTAGTTGCTGTGGTACGACGGCCCTTCCGGGTCCGTCCCCACCGGCGGGGCGATGATCTCGCCCGGCCCCAGCGCGGGTCCGTCGTGGACGGTGACGATCGCGATCGAGTCGTCCGACTCCGACGCGTCCTCGCGGTTCCGGCTGTGGCTCCGGTCGATCACGACCGGGCTGAACCCCTTGATGTCCTGCAGCTCCTTCTGCCACTTCTTGAAGGTCTCGGTCTGCTGACGGTCGCCCAGCTCGAGGCTGTACACCGTGTCCTCGGTGATCACCACGAAAAGCGCCACGTTGATCGCGTAGACGCCTTCGCGGAGGATCGCCCGCTGGCGGCCCCGCTGCCCCACCACGCCCTTGCCCGGCGCCAGGAACGCCCGCGCGTTCTGGAAGTGGTTGCAGTCGATCACCCGGCCCAGCGTCTGCTCCGGCGGCAGCGCCTGGCCGTCCCGGGCGAAGACATAGCCGATCTTGCCCTGCGGGACCGACGTCAGCCGGGACTTGTGCACACGGAACTGCCACGGCCAGTACCCGAAGTGCACGCCGCCGCGGAGGATCTCCGACTGCAGGCCCGCCTCTCCGGCGAGCGCGATCAGCCGTCCCTCCGGAAGCGACCCGCGGCCGGACCACAACTTCTCCACGATCCCGACCCGGTTGTTGGGGATGACCCGCATTCCCAGCAGCGCCGGCACCAGGAGCAGGACCGCCACGACCGCCATGGCGCCCAGAACCCATCCGAAGCTCAACATAAGCCCCTCCTTTCGTCGGGGCCCTTCATCGCAAGGGGCATGCCACGGCGCGGCGTGCAACCCCCTGGAAGCCAGGCCGTTGCCCGGGGACCCGACCCGGGATATGGTGTTTTTCACCAAGGTTGGTTTTTTCTGTCAGATGAGGTATCCTGCTACCATGCTCCAGTCGATCCTCATCTTCGATCCGGGGGGACGCGATCTCGAGCCGTTGCGTGAAGCGTTCCAGGTCGAGGTCCGCCCCGAGGACGAAGTCCACCTGGTCCGGACGACGAAGGACCTGCTCCGCCGCGCCGGCGACCGGTCCCGCGCGTCCATGGTCGTGCTGCCGGAGACCTCGCCCGCGGATCTGATCCGCCGCCTGCGCCGCGAGGACCCGGGGATTCCGGTCATCCTCGCGGCCGACAAGGGCAGCGTCGAGCGGGCGGCCCGCGCGATCGCCCTCGGCGCCAGCGAGTTCCTCGTCACCGGCGAACGCCTCCGCGAGCGCATCGCCACGCTGCTGGGCAAGCTGCGCGGGCTGACCGAGGCCCTCGACCGGAACCGCCGGCTCGACGAGCAGAACGCGCGGCTGCGCGAGGCGATCCAGGCGCGCTTCCAGATCATCGGCGAGTCGCCGCAGATCCAGGCGATGATCGACCGCCTTCAGCGCGTCGCCCCCGTCCCCCGGCCGCTTCTGGTCACGGGAGAGCGGGGCACCGGCAAGGAGCTGGTCGCGCGCGCGATCCATTTCTCCTCCGGACCTGCGACGCGGCCCATCGTCTCGGTCAACTGCGCCGCCTTCAACGACGCCCTGCTCGAGAGCGAGCTCTTCGGCCACGAGAAGGGCGCGTTCACCGGCGCCGACCAGCCGCGCCAGGGCAAGTTCGAACAGGCCGACGGCGGCACGCTCTTCCTCGACGAGATCGGCCACATGTCGCCCGTCTTCCAGAAAAAGATCCTGCGCGTCGTGGAGTACGGCACCTACACCCGCGTGGGCGGCACGAAGGAGCTCCGCAGCAGCGCCCGCGTCGTCGCCGCGACCAACGTCGACCTCCGCGAGCGGATCCGCAGCGGGGAGTTCCTCTCCGACCTCTACGACCGCCTGGCGTTCGAGATCGTCCGCGTCCCGCCGCTCCGCGAGCGCGAGGGCGACGTCGACGTCCTCGCCCGCCACTTCCTCAACCAGTTCGCGCTGGAGATCCCGGCTTTCCGCGACCGGCGCCTCTCCGCGGAGGTGCTCCGACGCCTCAATCGCTACCGCTTCCCGGGCAACGTGCGCGAGCTCAAGAACATCATCGAGCGCGCGGCCTGCCGGGATACGGGGAGCGAAATCTCGCTGGACGACCTTGGCCTGCTGCTCGACGACGAGCCGGCGTCGAAGCGCGGCAGCCTCCACGACAAGGTGGACTCCTACCGCCGGCGCCTGATCGCCGACGCGCTCAAGGACGCGGGGGGAAACCAGGTCCGCGCCGCCCGGGCGCTCGGCCTCACGTACCACCAGTTCCGCTACTACCACCGGAAGAGGCGCCAGGGAACGTAGGAGTAGCATGATCCTGCTGCTGCTCGCCGTCCTGCTCGCCCAGGCCGCTCCCGCCGATGGCAACCCGGGGCATCTCAAGATGGCCCTGGTGAATCTCAAGTCCGTCACCAGCGACGGCACGGATCCCGCCGCCAACGCGGCCGCGATCCAGGCGAACCTGAAACGGCACGCCGACTTCATCGACCGCCTCGCGTCGGACGGCGTCGAGTTCGTCGGTTTCCCCGAGCTGTCGGTGAACGGCTACCACTTCAGCAAGACGATGACCTGGCTCAGGCTCGACGGGCCCGAAGTGCAGGCGCTGCAGAAGAAGGCCGTGGACAAGCGCGTCTATGTCAGCGCCGGGATCGCCGAGATCGACGCGGACGGCAAGACGTGGAACACGCAGATCGTGATCGACCCCGGGGGCAAGCTGCTCGGCAGCCACCATAAGGTCTATCTGACCAAGGAGAACGGCTTCACCGAGAAGGGCACCGACCACAACGTCTTCGAGGTGAAAGGCGTGAAGCTGGGGATTTCGACGTGCGCGGACGGGTCGGACCGGAAGAACCTCGACGCGCTCGTCGGGAACGGCGCGAAGATCATCTACGGACCGCACGCGAACACGACGGGCGGGACGACGGCGGGATGGTACAAGTTCCGCGCCGCCTGGGGTGGGCCCGAGGGGTGGATCGCGCAGCTCAAGGTGACGGCCGCCCTGCACAACCACGCCGGTCTCTACAATCCGGACTATGGCGCGCCGGCCGGCGCCGACGCGAACACGGGCTGGGCAAGCGGCTCCTGGTTCATCGGCCCCGACGGCGCCACGCTTTCGCAGATGCCGCCGTCGACCCAGAAATCGGACAGCAAGGAGTACGTCCTTATCCAGAACATCCTCTTGGGCCGCCCCTGACATAGTTCACCATTTTCCGGATATACTGAGGCGGGATTCAAGGGCCGGGGACGAGAATAGATGGGTCAGGCGATCTCTTATTGCTTCCGCTGTTCCACACAACTGCGGGACGTGCAATTCGAGCAAGGCAAGGCTTACCGCCTGGACAGCTGGGTCGTCTGCGCCGCTTGCGCCCCCGAGGCCGTCAGGTCGTTGCCGCCGGAAAGCGTTCAAAAGCTTCTGGACGCCATCGCGGGCAAGAAGCCTGCGAGCAGCCGCAAGACCGGCTATGCGCTTCCGTCGGTCAAGGAGCCGATCCGCGAGTCCAGCCGCCTGATGCCGCTCACAAGCTCGTCCAGCCGGGGCATTCCGGCCACGGGATCGTCGACCGTCACCAAGACCCTGCCTGCGACGCCCCGCAATTCCTGGCTCCTCGTCGCGATCGTCGGCGGCGCCCTGGTCGTCGTCCTCCTCGCCGTCCTGATGAGCCGCCGCGCGCCGCCGGAGGTCCGCGTCGAGGAGACTGCGAAGCCCCCCCAGCCGCCCCTCGTGGCGAGGCCGA
>DASQOM010000191.1:0-24427 GCA_035644495.1 Planctomycetota bacterium
AAGTTCACGCCGTTGTAGTAGCTGCCGGAAAGCCCGGTGCCGGAGCCCGAGGGCGAGATCGAATACGTCGCGGACGAAACGCTACTGTCGATCGAGCCGGCTTTGAATCCGATGGCTTTGAGGGTGGTGGTCGTGGTCACGGAGACCGGCGCGGCATACAGCGTGCCGATGGTCGACGTCGGCGTCGACCCGTCGGTGGTATAGCGGATCGAGGCTCCGGCCGTGACGGTCGTGATCGTGACGGATTGCGCGCTCGTATAGGTTCCGGCGCCCGGCGTGAAGACCGGAGCCGCGACGGTCGGCGGCGGCGTGATCGTGTAGGTCGCGGAGGAGACGGTGCTGTCACTCAGGCCCGCCGCGTAAGCGATCGCCTTGATCGTCGTCGTCGCATTGACCGCGACCGGACCGGCGTAGACCGTGCCGACGGTCGACGTGGGCGTGGAGCCATCGAGGGTATAGCGGATGGAGGCGCCGGCGGTCGAGGTCGAGATCGTCACGGACTGGGCGCCCGGATATGTTCCGCCGCCCGGGGTGAATTGCGGGGCGGCGACCCCGTTGCCGGCCGTGAGCGTATACGCGGCGATGATCACGGGGCTGTCGGGCACTCCGGACTTGAAGGCCATGGCCTTGATCGTCGTCGTGGCGTTGACCGCGACCGGACCGGCGTAGAGGGTGCCGACGGTCGACGAGGGCGTCGAGCCGTCGGTGGTGTAGCGGATGCTGCTCCCCGAGGTGGTCGACGTGATCGTCACCGATATCGGGCCCGGGGAGGACGTCCCGCCCGGCGGCGAGAAGACCGGCGCCGCGACCTGGAACGGGAGGAGCCGGTCCTGGGGGATGATCTGGCGGACCATCGTCGACGTCGACCAGTAGAGCTGCGCGAGGGCGCCGCCCCCCGCCTCGAAGAACTCCATCTTGACGTCGTAGGGCTGGCCGGCCTGCAGGAGGATCGTGCCGGAGTCGTCCGTGGGCGCGTGGAACGTCCAGTTGTCGACGATCAGCTGATTGTTGATCCACAGCCGCACCCCGTCGTCGGAGGTCGTCGTGAAGGTGTAGATGTCGCTGGTCGGAGGGGTGACGGTGCCGGTCCAGCGGACGGAGAAATTATCCGCGGGCACGAGGGGGTCCGGCGAACCGTTGCCCCAGTCGAAGTTGACGGTCGGATCCGTGCGCGAGAGCACGAGGTTGCCGAGCGTCTGGTCGCTGTAATAGCCGGCCGTCAGGCCCGACCCGGAGGTGGCGTTGGTGCCGATCCAGCGGACGCGGAAGACGCGGGCGCCGGCCTGGACCGGCGAGGCGGCGTTCTCGTCCTTGTAGAGCTCGGTGAAATAGAGGCCGTCGGGACCGGCCGCGAGGCCGACGCAGGAGCCGCGACCCGGACCGAGATATTCCACGAGGGTCGTCGGGCCGGAAACGAGATTGCCCGCCGCATCGAGCACGAATTCGGAGATGCGCTTGCCGAGTTCCTGGCGGCCTTCGCCGTAGGTCGGACCGGACTCCGTCACGAACGCATGGTCCTGCTTCGCGAACGGGAAGCCGCTGCCGGAGAACGTGGACGGCTGGACGAACTGGATGTTCACCGGCGCGTGGGCGGGCGACCAGTTGTAGATCGCGAAGGTGGACATGCTGGCGTCGCTGTTGTCCCAGCCCATGTTCCGTCCGGAGGCCACCTTGGCGAAACGGTCGACGCTCGGCCCGTTCTCCACTTCATAGTGGGAGTTGTCCGAGGCCCTCCAGCCGCCGCCGAACGGATTGCGCAGGCCGTAGACCCAGATGTAGTCGCGCGCGGTGATCCCGTCGGCCGCGTTGTAGAACGGGTTGTCCGTCGCGGGCGTGCCGTTGGTGTTCATCCGGAGGATCTTGCCGCGGAACGAGTTGAGGTTCGGCGCGGTGGTGTAGTCGAAACCGTCGCCCATGTGGACGTAGAGCTTGCCGTCGGGGCCGAAGCTGAAGTTCGAAATGAAGTGCGACTGCCCCTGGATCTCGCCGGGCATCTGGAGGATCGTCGTCGTGGTGGAGGCCGTGCGTCCTCCGTCCGTGCTCGAGAACCGCAGCACCTTGGGATAATGCTCGCCGTTCGGCGCGGGACTGGCGTAGAGGACGCCCGCGAACACGTCGCCCGTGGCCGGGTCGACGGCGAGGCCGGCCAGGCCCTGCTCGCCCGAGCCCGGGAAGGCTCCGGTGGGATTGAAGTTGATCAGCGAGGCCGGATTCGGGGCGGGAGTGCCGAGCGCCGAGGCGCCGGCGTAGGTGCCGACCGTGCCGTTCCGCAAGACGACCTTGATCGTGCCGTAGAGCTCGGTGACGTAGAAGAACGGGTCGGTGGGGGCATTCCCGGGGTTGGGGACGAACGCGATGTTGACCGGCAGCTCGAAGCCGCCGGCGACCACCTCCACGGTGAACCCGATCGCGGCGGAGTAGGGGATCGGGGAGGAGACTCCCGGCGGTCCGGCGGAGCTGGTGCGGAAGATGCGGATGGCGAACGGGCTCACCTCGCCCGTGGAATCCCGGAACCGGAACTGCAGGCGGTAGGTGACGTCATAGTCGAGCTGCCGCTTTCCGGCGTAGGAGCCGACGAAGACGCCGTCGGCCAGGTGCAGGTGGTTCTTCTCGATCCCGCCGATCGCGGGCGACTCCCAGACCTTCTCCTCGTTGGAGATCTGCCAGATCTCCACGTCGCTGTTCAGGTGGGGGTTGCCGTCGGGATCGTGGTAGGACCAGGCTTCCATATGGACGTCGGCGGGATTGACGACCTCGTTGTCGACCGAGGGCTCGGTGATCACCGGCGTGTCGGGGGGCGCGGGAGCGGCGCCGGCCGCGACGGTCGTCGCGGCGCCGCCGAGCAGCGGGATGAAAAAGAGAATCCCCAGGATGGCGCGCCGCAGGTCCCCCGGTCCGTAACCCATTGGCCTCCCCATTATGGGCCCTATCGCGACTGGACAATAATGAACTTCACCGTAAACTGCAAGAGTGAATTTGAACTCCGGCGGGGAAGCCGGAGGCCCATAACGCCGGTCGCCCCGGCGGGTCCCCTTCTTGTGCGCTGCTCCGCTCCGATCCTGCTCCTGCTGGGGGTGGCCGCGCTTTCCGGCTGCTCGCTGATCTCGCCCACCAAGGAGGATCTCACGCTGGCCGGCTCCTCTCCGAAGGGAGCCATCTCCCTCGGCGAACTCGAGCGGGAGATCCGGGACCTGGCCGACTGTTACGTCATGGGCGTTGCCGAGGCCTGCGACCGCATCAAGCGCCAGGCCCCGGACGCCGCCACGCGCCGCTCGACGCACATGATCAAGCTGCGGAACGCCGCCTCCGCCTATGACGTGGTCGCCGCCAGCGATCCGCTGGAAGCGCTCCTGGATCTGCTCACCCTCATCGAGCTGCAGGGCATCGTGTGGCTGGACGAAGGGCGCCTCCGGAAGCTCCCCGCGGGCCCGGGGAGGGAGTTCCTGGCCCGGACCCTGGAGAAATCCCGGAGTGAAGCATGGGCTCTGGCCGAGCGGGCCATCGACCGGAAGCATGTGGGCAAGGTCCGGGAGGTCATCCACGACTGGCGCCGGCGCAATCCGGACATCCAGTACGTGGCCTTCGCGCGCTTCAGCTCCGGCGAGGGGAACGCGAGCACCTCGGTGCTCAACGACGTCCGCAGCAGCATCGGCGGCCTGATCAATCCGTTCGGGTCGACGACGCGGTCGGTGGACCAGACGCGCGACGTCGCCGCGCAGGCCCTGTTCTACTCGAAGCGGCTTCCGATGATCCTCGAATGGGAGATGGAGGCCGCCGCCCAGGATGTGGCCGACATCCCGGTGCTGAATTCGCTGACGCGCCTGCCGGCGCAGGGGCGCTCCCTGGTGCGCTTCATCGGCGTCGTCGCCGCGGCGCTTCTGCTGTCGACCTTCTCGCTGCTTCTCCTCTATAAGAGGATCAGCCTGGGCTGGCAGCGGCCGGCGCCTTCGGGCAAGCCTCCGACGCGCATCCTCCCCGCGCCCTGAGCGGGCAGGAGGAGACCCCGCCGTGCGGCGGGGCCTCCCCCCCGGAAACCCTAGTACACCTTGAGGATGTAGAGGTCGACGACCGTCCAGAGGCCGACCGCGATCGCGGCGACGCCCAGCATGCCCTGAAACGGCGCGAGACGGGCGACGGCCAGGTCGAGCTTCTCCGTCGCGGCGGGCGCCTTGATGAACGTCTTCAGGATGCCGATGCCGCAGAGCAGGCCGAGACCGAGCAGGAGCAACGAAACGGCCAGCCACGTCAGCATGATGACGGGCGCCGCCTTCAGCGCGCCAATGTTGAGGATCCAGCGGACGATCCACCACGCGCCCCAGAGGGCGCTGACGGCGCCGATCCAGCCCTGGTACGGGGCGACCTTCGCGATCAACTCCTTCGCCTCGGGCTTTCTCGCGATGATGAGGTTGGACGCGCAGACGACGCCCAGCACCAGCAGCGCGGCGAACGTGACGATTTCCATTTCCTATCCTCCTTGCTCTCGAGACCGGTTCCGGGACGTCCGGAACCCGGAGAACAGAGAAGGGTTCGGCCGTGGCGGTTACCGGAAAATCAGCGGTCCCGGGGATGGACCGTCGTGCGGCCGTCGACGCGGAGCACGGCCGCTCCCGGGCGTCAAGGTTTCAGCGCGAAATAGAGGTCGTGCGTGTCCGGACCGCTGGTCACCGCCTCCAGCCGGGAGACGTAGCCCGGACCGGCGTCCGTCAGCAGCGCGAAGATCGGTCCGTGCGAGCCCACCGCGGGGGTGTTCGACAGGTTGAAGGTCCCGCCGGTGCTGTAGAGCGATCCGAAGCTCCCGCCCAGCGGCACGATGTGGTCCTTTCCCTGGCGCCAGACGACGACCGCGTTGCCGTTGATGTCGGTCGCGACTATCAGGTCGAAGCCGGGAAGCGCCGCCGCGGCGGTGAGCTCGCGGAACGCCGTAAAGCGGCCGTTGCCGGCGCCGCTGGGTTCCGGCGGAAGGCCATTCCTTCCCGCCGGCAATCCGTGGCCCGGCCTTCGACAATAAGCTTGATACTTGCTGCGAGTTGTTGTTCGATCTCGGGGATGGCGGACAGCGCCGCGGACCCCGAGCTTTCCATCATCATTCCCCTCTACAACGAAGAATCCAACATCGATCTTCTCTTTGGGCGCGTGGAGGCGATCCTCGCCCGCATCGGCCTCAGCCACGAGATCGTCTGCGTCAACGACGGCAGCCGGGACCAGACGATCGACAAGCTCGTCACCCATCACCGCCGCAATCCGTCGATCAAGATCGTCGATTTCTCCCGCAATTTCGGGAAGGAGACCGCGCTGACGGCGGGGATCGACTATTCCCGGGGCAGGGCGGTGATCCCCATCGACGCCGACCTGCAGGATCCGCCTGAACTCATCGAGAGCCTCGTCGCGGAATGGAAGAAGGGGTTCGAGGTCGTCAACGCCGTGCGAAAGAGTCGGGCGGGGGACAGTTGGGTCAAGCGCATGACGGCGGCCGCCTTCTACCGGATCATCGGCAAGATGAGCCGCGTGACCATCCCCAAGGACACCGGGGACTTCCGGCTGCTGGACCGCCGGGCGGTTGACGCGCTCAAGCGGCTCCCCGAACGCACCCGGTTCATGAAGGGGCTGTTCGCCTGGGTGGGCTTCAAGCAGACGAACGTCCTCTTCGACCGGGATCCGCGCCACGGGGGATCGACGAGCTTCAACTACTGGAAGCTCTGGAACTTTGCGCTGGACGGGATCACCTCGTTCAGCGTCTTCCCCCTCAAGATATGGACCTATGTCGGGCTGGCCGTCTCGGCCTCGGCATTCGTCTACGCCTTCTTCCGGGTCATCTATACGATCATCCATGGCGTCGAGGTGCCGGGCTATGCGTCGCTGATGGTGGTCATCCTCTTTCTCGGCGGGATCCAGCTGATCACGCTCGGCGTGATCGGCGAGTATCTCGCGCGCATCTATGAAGAGGTGAAGCACCGGCCTCTCTATCTCGTGCGCGAACTCCATGGCATCGCGTCCGACGCGCCCCCCCCGGCGGCGACCGGAAGGCAGGCCGGGTGACGACCCCCGCGGTGGTCCGCGCTCCGGGATATTCGGTGTGGAAAAACAGGATTTCCTTCACGCTGCTGGTCCTGGCGGTCGTGGAGCTTTTCCTCTTCGGCGTCATCGGGTTCCTCCGGAGAAAGGACAGCTTCTCGGACTGGACCTATTACCACGCGGCGGGGCGCGCGCTGCTCGCCCGGGAAAACCCCTACGATCCTCCGACGTTCAAGAAGTACGGTGAGGGGAGGTTCGACATCCAGGTTGGCCGCTACTACTACCCTCCGCAGGCGGCCCCACTCATGATGCTGTTCGGGGTGCTTCCCTATAAGAGCGCCTGCGTGCTGATGCGGGTGGTGAATTTCCTGGCGTCCCTGGTCATGCCGTTCCTGGCCGTCGCGGCGCTGAGACCGCGGACGGCCGTCGCTCCTGCCGCCGGGCCGGCCGTGCCCTGGCTGCTGCCGGCGATGATCCTCGGCGATCCCTGGCTCGTGAGCTCGGTCTGGAACGGCACCGTGGCGCCGCTCATCACCATCGCGCTCATGGGCGGTTGGCTGCTCGTGGAACGGGGCCGGCCCGCCCTGGCGGGGATCCTCTTCGGCCTGGCCACCATCAAACCCCAGCTCGCGGTGCTGGTCATGATCTGGATGGTCTGCGAGCGCCGGTGGAAGGTGCTCGCGGTGTCGTCGCTCACCGTCCTGGTGTGCATGGCCTACCCGCTCGCCGTCTACGGCCCCAAGGTCGCCATCGGCGGCTGGCTCGCCAATGCCCGTCTCTATCAGGACGAGTGGTGCAACTCCCTCGGCTGGATCCATCTGATGGGATTGCCCAACCTGGTGTTTGCGCTGGGCATCACGCTCCCGGATCTCAAACTGGCGGCGGTGATCCTGACGATCGCCCTATGGTTCGGTCGCAGGCGCTTCTGCCCGGAGGACATCCTCGGCATCCTGACCGGGATGAGCGTGACGCTGCTCCTCGCCCATGACTACGATCTCGTCCTTCTGGTGCCGCTGCTGGTCTCGATGTGGCGGCATCTCTCCGGCCGTCCGCGGCAGGCCGCCGTGGCCCTCGTCCTGGTCCTGATCCTGATGATTCCGGATCGGTGGATCCTCCACTACCACCCTCACGAGTGGATCTATCAGCGCTGTACGGTGATCACGATCGTGCTGCTGCTGTGGCTGATCGGGCTCAGCGTCCGCCGCGCGGCGGAGCTCAACGCGTCGCCACCGCCGCTGGCACCGGCACCGACGCCGGCCGCCGCCGGCGGATGAAGCGCGTATCCCGGCCCGTCGGCACCTCCGATGGGAAACGGGGGTTGAACGTATGGTCGACCGCGGCCAGGAGGTCCTGCTGCAGGAGCTGGCCGCCCACCCCGTCCGCGGGCAGCAAAACCGTCGGCACATCTTTCAGGACCGGGTCCTCGCTCAGCAGGAAGCAGAAATCGTCGCTTCCCAGGCCCGACAGGTCCTGGTCCCGGACGATCAGGTCGATCGTTCGCTGCGAGGCGAGCAGGATGGCCTCCCAGGGATCGGAGGTGCCCACGGCGTTCCGGCCGGCGCTGCGGAGCACGTCGACCGCGGTCGAGACGAGCAGGGGGTCCCCGCTCATGACCAGAATGCAGGGCGTTTCCGACGTTTTTGTCTGCATGTCGCACCTCCACCAGGGACCGTCCCGGAACGAAGGAGAGGAGAGCAAACCCCGTGCCGCACCGTGCTTGAGGCCCGGCCGGCATTGTTCTGGTCTGGCCGCGATATTCCTCCCGGGGCTGTCGCCGGCCGCCTCCGCCCAAGGCCTCCCCGGGTTCCGTGACGGCGCGCCGCCGGAGACCAGCCCCACGGTCCGGGTGCTCGTGGGAAAAGACGGCCAGGAGAGAAAGTACCGGGTGGCGGGGCTCCCGCAGTTCGAGGACGGCGTCAAAGTCGCCGTGCTCCTGGTACGCCTCGGCGTCGCGGTGAACGCCGTCACCGGCGGCGATCGAAGCGACTGGTTCTCGACGAAGAAGAAGTAGGTCTCGAATCACCGAACTCTTCCGGGCCCCCTGCGGTCCTAAGGGGCGACCATGAAGCGACTGTTCCCCGCCCTGCTGCTCGCGGTGGCGCTCGCCCTTCCGGCCGGGGCGCAGTCGGCCCGCGTCGTCGCGCCGCCCCCTACGAAGGCCGACGAGAAATACGACACGAAGCACGAGCGCAACGTGCTCGACTTCTGGGCGGCGAAGTCGGACAAGCCCGCCCCGCTGGTCGTCTGGTTCCACGGCGGCGGCTTCACGCAGGGCGACAAGCGGCAGATCGTCGATCGCGACAACGTCGTCGGGGGCCTGCTCGCGAAGGGCGTTTCCGTCGCCAGCTGCAATTATCCGTTCCTGAAGGACGCCTCCTACGAGCAGATCATGGTCCACTGCGCGCGCGCGATCCAGTTCCTTCGCTCCAAGGCGAAGGAGTGGAACTTCGACCCGGCCCGCATCGGCGTCGCGGGGGCGTCGGCCGGCGCGCTGATCTCCGAATGGCTGGGCTACCACGCGGACCTGGCCAAGCCGGGCAGCGCGGACCCCGTCGAGCAGCTGTCCTCGGTCGCGTCGGCGGTCGGCGGCATCCAGCAGCCGATGGGAACGGATGAGCTGGTGCGGCCGCTCATGAAGACCGGCGGGGCGCCGCTGTTCCTGTTCACGACCGCGGCCGAATCCGACTCGGTGCATCATCCGAAGTACGCGAAACTGATGAAGGCCCGCGCCGACGAGCTGAAGATCCCGGTCGAGATCTACGGCGGTCCGAAGAACGACCTTCCCGGGCCACCCGCGGGCGAGACCTATTCCAGCGTGTTGCTGAAGTTCTTCTTCCGGCAGTTCGGCATCAAGGCCTGATGTCGTTCCGCTACTGGCCGTTCTACTGCGAAGAGAACGTCTGGCATCTCTGCGCCGACGACCGGCTGCCGGCGCCCCCCGAGGAACGCCGCGTGATCGTCATCGCCGGGGCGCGGAGCCGCTTCGTGATGCGAGGTCAGCGCGCCGGCGAAGGCGGCCCCGTGCTCTGGGACTATCACGTGGTCCTCGCCGCGCAGGGGAAGGTGTGGGACCTCGACACGACGCTCGGGTTTCCCGTCGACCTGGAGGTCTGGGTGCGGGACAGCTTCCTGCCGGTCTATCAGGGGTTCGAGCCGCGCTTCCGCGTCGTCGTCGCGGCGACGTTTCGCGAGCGCTTTGCGTCCGACCGCTCGCACATGCGCGGTCCGGACGGAGCCTGGCTCAAGCCCCCGCCTCCCTGGCCGGCGATCGGCGAAGGCTCGACCCTGCGGCGCTTCATCGACATGAGCTCGCCCTTCGTCGGGGAGATCACCGATCTCGCCTCGCTCAAGGCGTGAATTCCGCGACGACGGCCGCGTGATCGGAGGCGTCGTCCGCGTCGACGATATCGATCGATGTCAGCGCCTGCGCCATCGCGGGCGACGCATAAAGATAGTCGGTCCGATAGTCGATGTGGACGCCGCCTCGATTGCGCCGGGCGCTGATCCAGCGCGGCGGCGTCCCGCGGTGATAGAGCAGGTCGATCCACCCTGCCGCCTCCAGCTCTTCGGTCACGTCGAAGCGCGGCGGATGGCCGTACTTGTCCGTGCCGGCCGTCGCCAGGCGGGCGGCCAGGTCCGCGGGATAGGGGTCGCGCCGCGACAGCGCGTTCAGGTCGCCCGCGAGGAGGTATTTCCCGGAAGCGAAGCGGGCCGGGTCGATGCGCGAGCGCAGGAAGCGCGCCTCGACGAAGCGGAGGTTTTCGTTGTGGGAGTCGAAGTGCGCGCCGAACAGCGTGACGCCGCCGATCACGGCCTCCAGGAGGCCATGACCCAGGAAGTGCGGGTCGTTGTGCGTGCGGACGGAGTCGATCGGAGCGCGGCTGAGCAGCGCGACGTGATAGCGCTTGCCGCTCCCGCGCGGGCGGGCCAGGCCGAGGGTCGCATGGGCGGCGTCGTTCGGGATCTCCAGGAGGGCGGCGACGCGACCGAGGCGGACCCGATCCTCCCAGCCGAGGCATTCCTGGAGGACGAGCACATCGGGCCGGACGTGGCCGAGAAGGGACAGGATCGCGTCGAAGCGCTGCTCGCCGCCGACGAGGATATTCCAGGTCATCACGCGCATCCCCCCAGTTTAACTTGGACTCGGGCAACCCAACCCGGGGATTTCGCGCTAGAATTCCTTCGATGATCCGATTTGCCTGCCCGACCTGCGCGTCGACCTGCAGCGTCGACGACAAGCTCTCCGGCCGGAAGATCAAGTGCCCGAAGTGCGGCGCGCGCGTCATCCACGTGCGCGGCGCCGAGGTCCGGCTCCTGAGCGCCGGGGTTGCCCCGGCGGCCAAGCCGGCTGCGGCCGCGGGGCCTTCCGCTCCGGCGTCGGTGCCGCACAGCGTCACCGACTTCGTGAAGGCGAGCGAGTCGAAGCAGAACCTGTATATCGGGGTCGGCCTCCTCCTCCTGTTCGCCGCGATCTTCACGATCCTGGGCATCATCCTGAACCTGAAGCTGCTGGCGCTCATCCCGATCACGATCGTGCTGGTGCTGGCCGGGATCGGGCTGTGGCTGCACACGCGGAAATTGCGGCAGCGGCTCGAGGAGAAGGAAAAGCGCGACGGCACGCCGCCGTCCTAGCGATCCGGGGAGCTCTCCCGCGCCATCCGGACGGCCGGCACCGGTCGCGCCCTCGGCATGCCTCAGGGTGCCAGTGCCCGTGCTTGGGGCTGGTCTCGACGTTGAAGAGCCCGGCCGCCGGGGGTTCCGGAACGCGGGAGAACGTGGACTTCAGGATCGATACATCCGAGAGTCTGCTTGGTGGTCTTTGTCGTCTTTGTGCCTTTATGTGGGGAAGGGAAGGAACATGTCGGTCTATGCGATTTTCGTCCGCGAGCGGCTCCGGGATCCGAAAGTGATCGAGGCCTACGACGCCAAGGCGGGGCCGAGCCTGGCCGGCCACCCGGTCAAGGTGCTCGCGGCTTATGGCGGGCAGGAGACGCTGGAGGGGGCTCCGATCCAGGGCGCGGTGATCCTGGAGTTCCCGACGATGCAGGCCGCGAAGGCCTGGTACGACGGTCCGGCCTACCGCGATGCCCGACAGCTTCGCTTCCAGGGGGCCGACTACCGGGTGTTCTTCGTCCAGGGCGTTTAGCGGGCGGGCAGATGAGTCCAGGAGAGCAGGCGCAGATCGAAGCCCTCAATGCCGCCCCCGCAAGACTCACGGAAGCGGGGAAGAGCTCCAGGGGCGGAACAAGGTCGTCGGCCGCGCGCGCTAACTCTTCCCCCGCGGACGGCCGAGCAGGTCGACGTCGCGGATCTCGAAGGGCACCTCGAGCTTCTGCAGGTTCTTCGAGACCTGCGCGAGCAGTTTCACCTTCTTGGGAATCGCGCCGCTGATCGTGAAAGTCAGCGTGCACTCGTCGCCCGAGGAGGAATAACCGTTCTGCGTGACGGGCAGCTCCTCGCCCTTCGGCGTCACGATCTTGAGGCCGTCCAGCGTCTCCATCGCGACCATCAGCTTGAGATCCATCGTCGTCCGCTCCTCGTTCTCGGGCTCGAAGCGTTCGATCGACGCACCGAACTTCGTCCCTTTCGCCCCCGCCTCGACCTTCTTGAAGCCGAGGTCGATGTCCTCCGTCCCCTCGGACGACAGGATCGAGAGCGTGCCGCGGATTTCGCGGAAGCCGTCGACGGGAGCCGCACCGAGCTTGACGTCGACGTCGAAGTACGCGCTCCGGCGGTCCTTGGTCAGCTTGGGGAAGTGGATCCGCCGCTGCCAGTCGTCGTCGGGCACGAGGTTCTCGCCGGCGTCCGTGATCGCGGCGTCCATGCGGCCCTCGTTCGCCTTGACCACGCCGGCGGGCAGGTCGCCGACGACCGTGAACGAGAACGACGGATAATTCTGGCCCATCGGATTGAAGTCGCGGTCGGAGTCGGCCTCGCGCACGAGCTTCGACGCGGCGATGCGGACGTTCTGCATCGGCGCCGCAAGCTCGGGAGGCTTGGGGAGGTTGAGGGACCCGGCGGCGGTCTCATACGCGTCCTTCGCGGCGGCGACTTCGGCCTCGTAGTCGAAGAGCGGCTCGAGCTTGCCGGTGGTGACGGCCTCGAGCGGGCCCTGGTCGCCGAGCAGGGCAAGCAGCGCCTCCGGCCCTTCCTTGCCGCTGCGCAGGAGCTTTACCGCCAGGGCGTCGTCCGTCATCAGGCGGTCGAGCAGATCGACGAGGAGCTTTCCTTCGAAGCAGATCTTGACGGTATCGGCCGGCCCCTTCTTGCCGTTCTGCACCTTGCCGATCTTGCCGGGGAGACGGACGGAGCCGACGCAAACCAGGCCGCCCATCATGCCGCCGATGAATTCCTTCGCCATCGCGAACTTCTCGCGCTCGCCTTTGAGCTTCGCGAGCATTTCCTCCTCGCTCGCCGGCATCTCCCCCGCGGATCCCCTCTCCGGCGTCGGCGCCTTCACGACGAAGTTGCCCTTGTCGTCCGTCGACGCGACGATATCCAGCACGGACGCGTGGAAGCCCTGGCAGAAGAAGCGGAGCTTCGACGGATCGCGGAAGTACGCGGTCGCCTGGAACTTGAGGCGGCCGCCCTCGATCGTGCAGGAGAAGTCCTTCCAGGCGTCGATGCCTTTCCCGTTGGCCAGCTCCGAGCCGAGGAAGCCGGCGGACTGGAGCTCGGGATTGGGCGGATCGCCTTCCCAGAGGAGGGTGACCTTGCCGGAGCCGTCGGGATTCAGGACGGTGTCGTGGGAGAGCGTCAGTTCCATGGCGTCCCTTCGTCTGGAGGGCGTTCACTTCTTCGGGCGGCCCAGGAGATCCACGTTCGAGACCGTGAACGTCGCCTCGTAGGTCTTCGGCGCGTCCCAGAGCTTCGCCACGATCCGGCCCTTTTTCGGCAGCTTGCCTCGGATGGCGAACTCGATCGTCGACTCGTCGCCGCTCGAGCTGTAGCCCTGCCGCACGGCCGTAAGCTTCGCGCCCGCTTCGTCGTAGAACTCGATCGACGAGATCGCGTCCAGCCCGAGCGCGATCTTGATCGCGAGCTCGGCGCTGTCGTCGCCGGACTCCGCCTTTTCGATCTCCGCATCGTGGGCCTTGCCCTTCGCGCCTTTCGTGAACGCGGCGATGCCGAGGTCGACGTCGATGGTCTTGTCCGCGACCAGATAGGTGAGCGTGCCCGAGAGCTCCTTGAGGCCGGCCGCCTTGGGGCCCGGGAGGGCGAGCGCGACGTCGAACGTGATCGCGGTCTTGTCCTCGCTGAGGCGGGGGAAGGAGATCTCGCGCTCGAAGTCGCCTTTGGGCAGGAGGTCCTGACCGTCGTCGGAGACCGCCTTGAGCAGCTTGCCCGACTTCACCGCCAGCGCGCTGCCGCCGAGCTCGGCCGTGATGGCGACCGAGAAGGACGGCTTGCCCTTGGAGAAGGGGCTGATCCCGCGCTCCTCGTCGGCGGCGTGGACCCATTGGACGCCGGCGACCTGGACGCTCTTGAAGGCGGCGCCTGCGGGCGGGGCGACCGCGACCGGCGCCGCGCCGTACTTCGCGATCAGCTCGGGCATGCCCTCGCGGGCTTTGCCGGCCTCCGCCTCGTAGTCGAACAGCGGCGCCAGCGCGCCTTTCGTGGCGGCCCGGATCGCGCCCTTCTGGCCGAAGAGCTTTTCCATCAGCTGGTCGTCCATCGGCGGGCCGGCCTTGTCCAGGTCCCGCCCCGACTCGACGCTGCGCCGGAGGAACGCGTCGTCCTTCATCAGCCCGTCCACGGCCGCGAGGAATGCGGCGCCGTCCAGGCGGAGCTCGATGCCGCGGTCGCCCGTCTTCTTGAAATTGTTCATCTCGCCGATGGCCCCGGGGAGGTTGAAGCGCGTCGCGATCTTCGCCTCCTTGAGGAAGGTCTCGATCATCGGCCTCGACTGGAGGTACTTCCGGCGCTCCTCCTGGATCTTCCCCTGGATCTGCTCCTCGGTGAGCTTGGCGGGTTCCGCGGGCGCCTCCCCGCGCTGCTCGGGCGTGACGGTGACGGTCATCGCGTCGCCCTCACGGACGACGGCGGTCTTGGACATCGACGAGGACATGCCCAGGATATTGAGGCGCAGCCTGGAGAAATCCTTGAAGTAGGCGGTGCCGCTGAAGGCGATCTTGCCGTCGTCGCGCTGGACGGCGGAGACGTCGGTCCAGGCGTCGACGCCCTCGCATTTCTCGAGGGTCTCGCGGACGTCGGACTTGAGGAGCTCCTCGGGCGACTTCTTCCCGGCGCTGAAGCGCATCGGCGCGAGGGCGCACTTGATCTTCACCTTGCCCGAGCCGTCGGGGTTGAGGGAGTACTCCTCGTCCAGGTCGAGGCAGCCCGCGAGGGCGACGGCGAAGACCACGGACAGGGCGGCGGTGAGTCGGCGCATGAGATCTCCCTCCCCATGAAGCGGAACCGGCGGTCGGCGTCCAGTCTATGATCCGACCCCGGGGAAAGCCACGAGATCAGCCTCGCGGGCCGGCGAGAATCTCCCGCATCCAGTCCTGGGCCGCCCGCTCGACGGCGGTCTTTCCCGCCGCGTCCTTTTCCTTCGGATCGGCGCCGTGCTTCAGGAGCAGGCGGAGGATGGTCTTCTGCTCGGCGGCGGCTTCCGGGGAACCCGATCCGCTGGCGCCCGTGGTCTGGACGGCGAGATGCAGCGGCGTCGAGCCGCTCTTGTTCCGGAGGCGTGCATGGGCGCCCCGGTCGAGCAGCGCCTCGACGGCCGGCGTGCAGCGACCGCGCACCGCCCGGTGCAGCGGCGCGACGCCGCTCTTGTCCAGGGCGTCCGGGTTCGCGCCCGCGTCCAGCAGACCGCGGATCGTCTCCGCCTGCGCGGCGGGGCTCCAGTCCGGCCGGAACGGGCCCCCGTCCGCGGCATAATGCAGCGGCTCGGCCCCGCGACGGTTCCGCGAGGCGACGTCGGCGCCCCGGTCGAGCAGCCGCCGGGCGATCTCGTGCTGATGCGCCGCCGCGGCCAGATGCAGCGCCGTGTCTCCCGCGTAGACATAGTGCTTGATCTCGTCGAAGAAGAAAGGGGTCGACGACGACCGCGTCGCGCCGGCCCGGGCCTGCAGCCGCGCGAGCGCCGGAAACGCGGCGATCCGTCGGGCCGCCTCGCGCCCGTCGCCCTTCACGATGGAGCGGAGGAGATCCATCAGCTCGGCGTCGCCGGGGCTCCTGCTCACGGGCCTCATTATTGCCTTTCCTGTTCCGGGCGGTCCCGTAGAATCGCTGCGTGGCCCACCAGGCGACGATCTATCATTTCCAGATCGAGCTCTCCGACGTCGATCGCGGCGTCTACGAAACCCTCGATCTCCGGCTCGCGCAGCATCCGTCCGAATCGATGGCCTACCTCCTGACGCGGACGATCGCCTACGCGTTGTTGCTTGAAGAAGGGCTCGCGTTCTCGAAGGGCGGGTTGTCGTCGACCGACGAGCCGCCTCTCAGCGTGCGCGACCTGCAGGGCACCCTCCGCGTCTGGATCGAGATTGGGACGCCGTCGGCCGACCGCCTGCACAAGGCCAGCAAGTCCTCCCCGCGCGTCGTCGTGTTCACGCAGCACCACCCGCGCCTGCTGATGCGGGAGGCCGGGACGCGGGCCATCCACAAGGCCGAGCAGATCGAAGTCTACGCGCTCGAGCCGAAGTTCCTCAATCAGCTCGGCGAGCTCACCGACCGCAATGCGCGCTGGACGCTGCTGCGCCATGACGGGATGCTCTACGTCACCGTCGGGGCGAAGACCGTCTCGGGCGCCGTGACGAAGCATGCGCTCGCGGCTTCGACGACGGAAACCCAGGGCAACTGAACACCCTGGATGCTCCCGGCAACCAGGTCCCCTGATCGGCGACCTGGTGCGGCCTCCGGGCTCGTGCTAGAACAGGGCCGCAGAGGGAGGACGCCATGAAAGTCGGCATCATCGGACTGGGTTGGGTCGGGTCCGGCGTCGCCATCTCGCCCCTTCATTCGGGCATCGCCACCGAACTGCTCCTGAACGACGTCCGCGAGGGCGTCGCCGACGCCGAGGCGATGGACCTGAGCCAGGGCGCTCCCTTCTACCCCACCGCCCGCGTGCGGGCCACGTCGGTGGAGGGGATGAAGGACGCCGACGCGGTCGTGATCTGTGCGGGCCGCGGAGGGAAGCCCTCGGAGTCGCGACTGGACCTCCTTCGCGACAATGCGTCGATCATGCGGAACATCGGCAGGCAGCTCGCCGGAGGCCGGAGCATCCTGATCGGGGTCGCGAACCCCGTCGATGTGCTCACGCGGGTCCTCCAGGAGGTGGCGGGACGGCCGCCGTCGCGGGTCCTGGGCACCGGCACCATGCTCGATACCGCGCGACTGCGCCATGTCCTCGGCGGGGGGCTCCACATCGACTCGCGCTCGATCCACGGGGCGGTCGTCGGCGAGCACGGGGATTCCGAGGTGGTCCTGTGGTCGGGCGCCCGGGTGGGAGGGCGGGCGCTGAGGCAGTGGCCCGGCTGGGACCGCTCGCGGGAGCCGGCCCTCGCCGGGGAAGTGCGCCGGGCGGCCTATGAGATCATCCGCCGCAGGGGCGCCACCAATCACGCGATCGGCCTCGTGACGGCCGCCCTCCTGCGCTGGGTCCTCCGCGGCGAGCGACGCAAGCTGACCGTCTCCCGCGTCCAGGAAGGCGCGCTCGGCTTCCGGAAGGTCGCGCTGTCCCTGCCGCCCGTCGTGGATCGCGACGGGGCGGTCGAGGTCCTCTCTCCCGAGATGGATGACGGGGAACTCGCGGGCCTTCGACAGTCCGCGGACGTGCTTCAGAAGTCCTGGGCGTCGCTCGCTCCCTGAAGCTCATTTGCCGGCGGCCGTCGTGAGCGTCGCGGCGGGGGCGGAAACCCGCCGCCAATCAGGATCTTCATCAGATTCTCCTTCGGGGCGCATGGCGCCCGCTTCACGGGAAGGAGTCATGCAAGCGGCATGCCACCCGCTTCCCGGGGAGAGGATCCCGAAAGGTGTTCCGCCGGCGGAACAGCCCGTTCCGCCCCGGCAAAGATCTGTTACTGCGGCGCCAGTTCGACGTGCAGCTTGAGGGGCTTGGCGGCGTCGCGGATCTTCGCGTCGGCCTCCTCCACCTTGGGAGTCAGGGCCGCGAGCTGCTCTTTGAGGGCGGGCTCGGCGCCGGCGGCATGCGCCTTCTGGGAGAGGCTGCGCCACTGGCCGACGAGGCCCTCCTTCGCGTTCACGGCCGACAGGATCGCGCGTGCCTGAGCCAGCACCGGATTCACTTCCTTGGCCTGCGGCGCCGCGCCGAACGCGGTCAGGTTGACGCCGGCGTCCAGGTCCTTCGCGCTCAGCACGGCGGTCGCAATGCCGTTGATCTTGAGGGCGTACGAGCCTTCCTTGAGCCCCGCAACCTTGAGCATATACTGGCTGAGCTCGAGGATGGTGGGGTCGAACGCGACGATCTGGCGGGCGTCGTCCGGGATCGGGAACGCGCTGCGCTCCTCGATGCGGTCGAACTCGATCTTGCCGCCGTCGGCCTTGAGGTTATCGACCTTGCATCCCCTGGCCTCGAGGAGCTTGCCGCCCGCATCGACGCTGACGCTCGAGACGAAGCCGTCCGCGCCGAGTTCCTTGAGCAGGGCCGCCGCCATCATGAGCTGGCCGGGCGGTCCGGGATGGACGGCGTCGCCTTGCATCGACACGGGCTTCATCGGATTCTTCTCCTGCGCCGCGAGGAAGGCGCGGAGCTGCTCGACGCCGACGACCGTGTCGTCCGCTGCGACGGGCTTGAGGGCGCCGACCGCGTTGGCGAGGTTCTCCCTGGGCTTGTTGGCGCCCCAGACGTCGACCAGCCGGTGGAACTGATCGCCATAAGGCATCTGCTCCTTGGCGCTGTAGTCCTTGAGCGCGGCGGCGTACTCGTGCAGCCGCTGATTGCCGCCGAGCTTCGCCATCGTCTCGCCGTTGTTGACGGGGCTGGCGGACAGGATCACCGGCCGGGCGTTGATCGCGCGGATGCGTCCGACCATCGTTCCCATGTTGGCGACGAACTTCTCCGTCGTCGTTCCGCCCTTGTCGTTCATGCCGAGCTCGACGGAGACGACGGTCGGCTTCCACGCGGCGATGTCGTAGTCGAAGCGCGCGAGCGTGGACGGGATGGTATGGCCGCCGACGCCCGAGTTGCGGAACGCGAACTTCAGGTTCGGGTAGCGCGCGTAGCAGAACGCCTCGAAGTAGTTCGAGTGCAGGTGCTGGGCGGTGATGCTGTCGCCCGCCATGACCCAGACATCGCCATCCTTCAACGGAAAGGCGGGGGGCCGCGTCGGCGTCGTGTCCGACACCGCCAGATTCCCGAGCAGCAGCAGGACGGCCAGGGGGCGAAGGATGCGCATGGTTCGATCTCCTCGGGTTGGAGGGCGTCAGGGTTTTTCGACGATCCAGATGTTGCGGAACTGCAGCGGATTGCCGTGGCCCTGCAGCTTGATCGGGCCGGGCGTTCCTTCGGGGTCGTTGCGGTGGCCGCCCGTCGGCCCCGAGATCTCCTGGGCTTCGTGGATGGGCACGCCGTTGTGCTTCACCGAGGCCACGGCGTTCTTGGTCTTCTTGCCGTCGGGACCCTGGACGGCGTTCGTGAACTCGACATCGTAGGTCTGCCACACGAGGGGCGGCGCGCACATGTTGACCTTCGGATTCGCCTTCGTGTAGAAGCCGCCGCACTCGTTGTTCACGCCGTCGAGGCCGAACGAGTCGAGGATCTGCAGCTCGTAGTGGTCGACCTGGTAGAAGCCGCTGTTGCCGCGCCCCTGGCCGCGCCCCTCGGGCCGGTAGGGCAGCATGAACTCGACATGCGCAGTGTAGTTCATGAACTTCCGCTTGCTTACGATGTCGTTGCCGTCGGTGTTCAGGAAGCCGGTCTTGGCGTCCAGCCGCCCGCCCTTCCACTCGTCCGTCTCCTTGCCGTCGAAGAGCACGATCGCGCCCGCCGGCGCCGCGGCGCCCATCGTCGGGCTCGTCCTCGAGGCCTTCGCGAGCGTCAGCGTCTGGCCGTCGTCGGTCTTGAGAAGGAGCGCCGCTGCGTCGATCGTCCCGCTCCACGCCTTCTGTCCGTCCGGCGGGAACTTGCGGGTGGCGGAGAACTCTTCGGGCTTCTGCGCGAGGTACTTCCGCGCCCCCTCGGCCGCGGTGAAGGTCGTCTTCGCCCCCTCGAGCTTGCCGGCCAGGAGGATCTTGGACTTCCCGTCCCAGCCCGCGCCGGGAAGGCCGCCGGGATAGACGACCGCCTGGAACTGGCCGCCCGCCAGCGCGATCACCTGCGCGCCGATCTTGTCGCCGGAATACTCGCCCTGCGCCTGGAAGTCGGCCGGCAGCGTCGGATCGGCCGCATCGGTCCAGACCTTCTTGTCCTGCGCGGGCGCCCCGAGGGCGAGCAGAGCGGCGAAGATCGCGGCGGTCATGGGGTTTCCTCCAACCAGTACCCTACATAACGCCGGGGAGCCCCGGCGTGCCGGAGAACTGTCGAACTTCGGGAGATAGAAAAGAGGCCCCGGGCTTCGACCCTTCTCTCCCGAGCGAGGAACCCGCCCCCGCCGGCTTCGTCATTCCTGAACTCGATTTCGTGTCTGTTTTCCGGGGCCCACCGCTATAGTCCAAATCCGCTGATCACAAGGAGACCGCCATGCTGATTCCTCGCCTGACCGCCGTCCTGATCCTCTCGTCCTTCATGCTTCTCGCGGCGCAGGATCCCGCGCCCGCCGGCGCCGGGAAGATCCTCTACGAGTACTGGAACGGCATCGAGGGCAACGACCTCAAGGCGCTCACGGGGAATCCGAAATTCCCGGGGAGCCCGAGCGGCTCGCAGGAACTGACGTCGTTCGACGGGCCCGTGGAGCGGGACGACAACTACGGAGCCCGGATCAGCGGCTACATCTGCCCGCCGGCGACCGGCGAATACACCTTCTATTTCGCCAGCGACGACAATGGAGAGCTCTCCCTCAGCACGGACGAGGATCCGCTCAACAAGGTCCGGATCGCCTCCGTCCCGGAGTGGACCGATCATCTCGAATGGGAGAAGTTTCCCGAGCAGAAGTCGAAGCCCATCAAGCTGGAGGCCGGCAAGAGGTACTACATCGAAGGGTTGATGAAGGAGGGGGAGGGCGGCGACCACATCTCCGCCGGCTGGACCCTGCCGGGCGGCGTGCAGGAGAAGCCCATCCCCGGCAAGCGCCTCGCCCCATACGTGAAGCCGAAGCTGCCTCCCGACGCGGCCGGCGGCGCCGGCAGGATTCTCTATGAGGCCTATGGCGGCATCGAGGGAACCGCGGTCAGCGACCTCACGGGCCATGCGAGTTTTCCGGACAAGCCGACGACCACCCAGGAGCTCGCCGTCTTCGAGGCGCCGGTCGATCGAGACGACAACTTCGGCGCGCGCATCCGGGGCTTCGTGCAGCCGCCGCAGACCGGGTCGTACGTATTCTGGCTGGCCAGCGACGACAATGGAGAGCTGCTGCTGAGCACGGGCGAGGACCCCAAGAACGCCGTCGCAATTGCGAGCGTGCCCGAATGGACCAACCCGAACGAGTGGGACAAGTTTCCCGAGCAGAAGTCCAAGGCCGTCAAGCTCGAGGCCGGGAAGAAGTACTATATCGAAGCCCGGATGAAGGAGGGCGGCGGCGGGGACAACCTGTCCGTCGGCTGGGCCGTGCCCGGAGACCGCCTGGAGCGTCCGATCCCGGGAAAATGGCTCTCCCCGCCGTCGAAGTAAGCGGGGGGATTCCGAGATCGGAGCCGTCGTTCCGGAGCCCTTCGTTCGAGCGACGGGGATCGGGCGGGAGGACCTTCGGGACCCCCGAGATCCCCGTGAAGCGGAGCGAGGTCTACCTCAGATCGAGCCGGTCGGGGGATCGCTCTCCGTCCCCCGAGGGCTGAGGTCGAGCGCGCCAAAGCTCCGCTTTCCGCTGGACTGGCCCGTTGAAATGTCCATCGGACCGGCCGTCAAGGCCCCGGGGGCGGAGGACACGCCGTCGGGCATCGATGTCCCGGCCGGCCCGGATGCCGGGAGGCCGCTGCCGCCTCGGGTCTTCTTCATGGCCTTCGGATTGAGAGATTTCTTGCGAGGTGCGGGTTTCCTGCCCATGTCCGTCCCTCCTGAGACATAGGAATTAGACGGAACGCCACGCCGCGGTGTTACTTCTCCCCGATACAGTAAAGGAAGCCCGGGGTGCGGTAGTACATGCGGCTCCCTTCATAGCAGGGATTGCTCTGCGCCTCCTGCTGGGCCCCGGTCGCCTGGACCTCCCACAGCGGATTCTTGGACAGCTCCTTGTACTCCGGGCCCCGCGCGATCACCAGCGTCTGTCCCTGGTCGTCCCGAACGTGGATCTGCTTTCCCGCCAGCACGGGCCCGGTGCAGATCCCGACCACGAAGACCCAGGTCAGCCGCGGGTTCAGCGATTCGAGCGCCTTCGTATAGACCGGCTTTCCGGTCCGTCCCTCCAGCACCGTGAGCCCGCCTCCTTCGCTCACCATGTAGACCATGCCGTTGTCATAAAGCGGCGAACCGACCACCGTATCGTTGTAGATTCCGCCCATCCGCAGGCTGATCTCCTTCCACTCCTTCTTCACCATGCCCGTCGGCTTCCCGTCGCCGATCAGGTAGGAGTAGTAGGCGCCGCTGCTGGAGAGACCGTAGACGGCGCCGTCCTCCACGACGGGCGTCGGCATGGTCGTGGACACGTCCGTCTTCCAGAGCTGGACGCCGTCGGCCGAGCGGAAGATGCCGTACTGCGGGACGAGGACCGCGTCGCCCCCGGCCAGCTTCAGCGGCACCGGGCTCGCGCCGCCGAACGTCTCCTCGCGCTTCTTCCACGCGAGCCTTCCGGTCGTCTTCTCCCAGGCGAAGAGCGTCGAGCCCGACAGGAAGATGACGGTGTTGCCGCTGAGGGCGGGCGACGTATGCGTGCCGTGCTCGCCGATGCCGGACTGGCCGGTGAACTGCGTCCAGATGCGTCGGCCGTCCAGGTCGAAGCAGACGACCGCGTTCGCCCCGATGCCCTTGTTGCCGCCCCAGAAGGCGGCGTAGACGTGTTTGCCGTCGCTCGTCGGCGTGGGGGTCGACGTGAACCGGTCGTTGTCCCAGCAGTCGTAAACCTTCCGGTCGGCCTTGCCCATCGTCGTCTGGATCGAGCGCTCGAGGTCGACCTTCTGCTTGATCTTCGCCGCGAGCGCCGCGTTCCCCTCCGCGCGGGAGCCGTCGGCGCTCAGGGCCGCGTTGAGGTCGTTCGGAAGCGCGAGCATCATCTGATCGAGCTGCTGAACCTTCGCCGCGAGGTCCGGAAACCTGGCCCGCTCCTCCTCCGCGACCGCGTGATAGAACGTCGTGCTGCGCGTCCACAGCGTCCGGCCGTCGGCCTTGTTCAGGCAGACGAGCGTCCCGGCGTCGGCTCCCACGAAGATCCGCGAGCCGACGACGATCGGCGAGCTCCAGCTCGGTCCCGGCATCGGCGCCATCCACTGGATGTTCCGGGTCTCGTACCCTGCCGCGGCCGCCGGCAGGAACGTGGCCGAGACGTTCCAGTTCTCCTTGGTCGATGCCGCCTTGAGGAGGAGCAGGTTCCAGCCGGGCCGCAGATCGACGGCCGGCAGCGCCTCGTATTGTCCGGGCACCTTGACGGGCGCGCCGTTGAGCCAGGCCTGCACTTTCTGGCCCTGGACGTGCAGCCGCGCCTGCACCGCCTCGGTCGCATGCACGTAGGCGCCCGCGTACGCCACCAGGGGCTCCAGCGTCCCCGGTTTGTTCTGCGCTCCCTGCTTGTCCTGCTTGTTGTAGGCCAGGATCAGGTCGAGCACGAGATGGCCGTTTCCTCCGGTCTGTTTCGCCACCGAGATCGGCGTCGCGATCCAGGGCTTCCCGCCGAAGTTCTGTCCGGCGGCCGGCTGCAGCGCGGTCTCGTTGGGCTGCGTCACGTCCTCGAGCGCCGTCGCGTGCGTCTTTGCGTCGAACGGGCCGGCGACCAGGAACTCGCGGACCATGCCCATGTTGAGGGCCTGTCCTTCCGCACCGGCCCCCTTCGGCTTGGCGGCCAGCGAGCGCAGCGCGGTGAACCCCGAGCGCGGGCGTCGGAACCATTCGAGCGGCGGAGTGGCCGCGGGAAAGCGTCCGCTGCCGTCGCCGCGCCAGCCGACGGGATGCTCGGCCGACGGGTGGAATTCCGGCGAGCCCAGCGGGGCCCGGTCGCTCGTCCGGGTCTTCTCGTCGGCGTCGACCATTCCCGACGCGGAGGCGAGGACGGCCAGGAGGGCCGCGAGTCTCGGGAGCCTCATCGGAGATCTCCTTCTGTTCCGGCGTACACCCTGCATTTGCACCAGGAAGGGGAATCTGGCAGCGTTTCGGGAGCAGGGACAACGGCCCGTGAAACTCAGCCGAGTGACGATCGAATCGTGGACCTGGACTCCGTTCTCGATGAGTAGAAAGTATGTCCCAGGATGACCGAGCGGCGGCGATCGTCGAGGTCATGGACCCACTGATGCAGCACACACCGCTGAAGGCGTGGCGGCACTCCTGGGCCCGCGACTCAAGCTCTGACATCCAGACGGAGGGGGTGAGCGGTCTTAGCCGCTGCGGGCGCCGTCGACCCGGGAGGTCCGGCGGCCGATGAACCGACCTTAGGGCGCCTTCGACACCGTCGCGAACGCCTTGAAATTGGGTTCCATCGAGATCGGGTCGTAGCAGCGCGTCATCAGGACATTGCCTTCGGGCCAATGCACCTGGATCGTCCGCGCGCGCAGCGGGACGATCGCCGCACGACCGACGTATTCGCCCGCGTCCGACACGAGCTTGACGCGGTCGCCCGTCTTGACGCCGAGCTCCGCCGCGTCCTTCCCGCTCATCAGCACCGCGTCGCGCGCGTTGCCCGTCAGCGGATCGATCGCGCCCTGGACCATCGAGTTGAACTGCTTCCCGCGCCGCGTCGTCACGTGGAACTTGCCGGGGGGGATGACGACCGACGGGGACTCCTGGGGCAGCAGCCGCAGTTTCCCGTCGGGGAACTTGTCGAAGCGGCCGCCCTCGAAGAGCCGCTCGCCGCCCCACTGCACCCACTCGCCCTCCGCCTTCAGCCCCGCGATCCCCTTATAGAGGGGAACCATCCGCTCGATCTCGTCGCGGATCTCCGCGGGGCCCTTCCAGCCGAGCGACTTCTCGTGCCTCGCGTCCACCCGCTTCGCCAGCAGCGCCGGAATCTCCCACTCCGCCTTCGCCTCCGCGATCCTCGGCCCCGGGATCTCCGGCGTGAAGCGGATCCGGCGCTCCGTCGACGTCGACGTCCCGCCGCCCGGCATCTCGTAGCGCGTCATCGCCGGCAGCAGCACGACCAGGTCGCCTTCGAGGAGCATCGACGTGTTCACGATGATGTCCTGGTGCACGCGGACCCCGACTTTGAGCAGA